>PBSM01000315.1 GCA_002726245.1 Planctomycetaceae bacterium
GAATGGGAAACCGGAATGAAATACCTCACCTTCCACAAGTAGAAACCCCGAAACCGATCTACTCGAATTTACAGAATGAGTGTTGCTTTATCGTGATTCCGATCGAAACCGCTCTCCTTTGACAGACTCTTACAGGAACCGTGCCGACACACCACAAGTCGATTGGAACGTCTACTTGACCCGCACGAGCTTCATAATGCGCCCAGATACGTTCCAGTCCTGAACATACAGGTTGCCGTCCTTGTCCCAGTACGAGCCGTGTGTGCCGCTGAAGATGCCCTCAATCCATTGATCTTGAGGAACATTGAAGTTGACTCTTTTGTCGGGATCCGGGTTGTGGCCGAGAACGGCGATGATGGTGTTGCTCTTGTCCAGAATCACCACACGTCCGTGCAAATCCGGTACGGAGACGTAGTCTCCCTGGACGGCGACGGAAGTGGGCATTCCGAGCCCGGTCACAACCTCGGCGATGAAGTTCCCTTCGAGGTCGTAATGAAGCAGACGGCCCTTGGGCGTGTGATTGCGGTCGCAGATCAACAGGCGGGGAGGGTCATAACGCGTGTCGAGAGTCATGCCGTGGGCGGTATTGAATTCCTTGAGACCGTTACCTTTGGCACCGAAGTGTATCAGGTATTTTCCTGTCTTGTCGAATTTGAAAATGTGGTTACTCGCGTAGCCGTCAGACAGAATGATATCGCCATTGGGAGCGACGGCGATCGCGGTAGGACTGAATTTCTTCAGCTTCAATCCGGACTCCTCAGGAAACGGCAGCTTCAAGACGATCTCGCCGCTATGGGCATCGAACTTGATTCCCTCGGCGTCTGCGTTGCGTGCTCCATAAATGAACTCGCCGTCCTCTTCCTCGCGGATCTCCATGTCATGGATATTTGAAAACTTGTCTCCCAGATAGGATTGGACCACTTTACCGTCCGGGGAGAAGACGACGACTCCTTTGTTGGCGCTCGTATAAATGTTTCCCGCCTTGTCGATAACTACACCGCCATGGGTCGGGCCCAGGGCAGATTCTCTATTAGGGCGGAGCCCCCAGCCCGGTACCGTGTCGAAGGTCATCAGCCCGCAGCCCATCCGAACCGGTTGGGTCTCATCTGCTGCGAAAACAGGCGCTGCAATGATAAGCACGATCGTCAGAGCGATGTAAGGCGAACAGTTTTTCATGCTGTGGACTCCTGGTTGTTTCTTCACCGTCATTAGCTAACGTTCAGGGCGAGACCCCCAGTATCCGGTTGCGAGCGACCCATTTCAACCGTCGGACTGTCAAAATGGAACACAAACTGAACCGCGTTCGCTGATCGCGGGAAACGTGCCGTGCCGTACCGCAACTCGGCAGGCGTGACCAGAGACGCGTCGTGCGAGTCGAACACTTGCGGCACCGGGGATCGACCCAAGAATTTCGCGCTACAGCTAAATAAGCGACCGACCACCGCGGATGCATCAGAGTTAGTCCCTGAACACTCAACTTCTCCTAACGTGTGAGAACTAACATTTCCGGAAGTGCGATTGTGTCAGGATGGAGGACAAGATGTGGGTGAAGCAATCTAATTCAGCCTGAGGTAAAACGATGCGATTGTACTCGTTGATGTGTGTGACGCTGTTTGTCGTGCTCGCCTCGCAGCGAAGTATCGGACAGGAGACACTTTCAGTTGATTCCGAAGCGCCGAGCTTCACACTCAAAGACCAAGATGGAAAGCAACGATCACTAGACGACTTAGTGAAAGCCGGAAACGTCGCGTTAGTCTTCTATCGCTCAGCTAGTTGGTGACCGTTTTGCATACGGTAGTTGGTCGAACTGCAAAAAGGCATCAAGAACATCAATGATGCGAAAATTCAAGTCGTCGCCGTCAGCTACGATTCAGTCGATATTCTCGCAGAGTTTACGAAGAAGCAGCAGATCACGTTCCTGTTACTGTCTGACCCCGACAGCACAGTCATCAAGGCCTACGGCGTCTTGAACAAGAAAGCATCCGGTCGCCAAGCTGGCACTCCGCATCCGGGCACGTTCCTGATCGACCGGAAGAAGATCATTCGCGCCAATCTCCCGGGGACGGTTCGCAAGAGGCATACAGCCGACGACCTGCTCCACGTTGCGAAAAGCAAGCTGCAGCCCTGACACCGTGGAAGTCCACGAAAGTGGGCGTTCGCTTCAGGTAAGCGCTGATCTGCCTGTCGCGTCTCTTCTGCAAGAAAATAATTTGGAGATTCTTTCTTTTGCCAAGACGCGACTGGTGCAGTAGTTACACCGAATTCGTGCGATCTCGCCTCGATGCTGGCTCGAATTCGCATCGACCCACCGCCGATAAAGGTTATGCTTTCGGTGTCGTCGCGGCATTAGACTTTCTCGCACCGCATGTGCATTCTCTGCCTTCGGCGACACAGGACGATTTAGAGAGGATTTGGTCAAGGCACATTCGGACAAGTTGTTGTAACGGTCGAGTTGGATTCTCGTTACGGGCCGGACTTTCTTTCGAGTTCTCTCTGGTTTCGCTCTAGTCATCCTCCTGATTGTTCCAGCGCCCACGGCTGGAAGTCTCGCCGGCGCCCGCGCGCCGGATAGTTTTTCACGACGTGTGCAATCGTTTGCTCGATGCGCGACGGCAAAGTATGTGAATTACTTCCGGAACGCCGGAATCAGTTAGTTTCTTTTTGCAGGAGTTCTTGAATGAACATTTATGTAGGCAACCTCAGTTTTGACGCGACCGAAGCGGACATCGAGAGCGCCTTCGCCGAGTATGGCGATGTCAAGACGGTTAACATCGTCAAAGATCGCGAGACGGGTCGCTCGCGTGGCTTCGGCTTCGTCGAAATGAATGACCAGCAGGCTGGCCAGCAAGCGATCGAAGGCTTGAATCTGAAGGAGATCGCCGGTCGCGCTGTGACAGTCAACGAAGCTCGCCCGCGCGAACAGCGCAGCGGCGGTGGTGGTGGCGGTCGTGGTCGCTGGTAAACCCTGGTAGCGTTAGTTCACAGAACAAGCCCGGCTTTCGCGAGCTGGGTTTTTTTGTGCGCTGTCAGTCTGTCGCTTCCACCGCCCCTTCTCCATCGGCACAACCCGGTTGCGCTCCAGCAGCGCCAGGGTGGGCTGATGGAAATACCGGAGTTTTGGCAGAGCGGAACAAATGGGATCGCAACGAATTGTTGCGCCGCTATCGTTGAATATCGAACAAGGAATGTCGAAGGCAGAACAATCCACGATTTACGTGACTTCCTTCATCATTCGACATTCTGCGGTCCAACTTGCATCCGCTTGCAATTATATTCGTTTCCCAGGACTTTCGACGATTTACGTGATTGGCAGCAGTATATTGTTTTTGAAAGTCGCCGTGGCCACACTTCCACCGATGGAGAGGAATCAGCGTACAAGGATGCTTGGAAGGAGCAGTCTACATGAGCCGCGAAACTCGTTCTGTCTTCGACTCTGTGTCACGACGCGAACTATTGAAGCTTGCAGGAGGGACCGCGACCTCGCTCGCCATCGGCAACTCAGTTTCCCATGCGGAGCCTGCGAAAAAGACGTTCCGCATTGGAGTCATCTCGGCCGGCATTCTCGGCAAGCCGCAGACTCGAAACGGACATACGTGGCACTTCGCTCAATACCTGCACCCGACATGTGACTTCGATGCACTGAACAAACACTATCCGCCGGTCGTCGATGCCTGGCAGAAGGTGTACCGCAATCCCAAGTTGCATTTTGACATGCTGCCTTTTCCAGATACACAAATCACGCACTACTACGATGCTGATCCGAGCGTTGCCGGTCCGTTCACGGAAGTGTTCCCTGGTGTCCAGGTGGCGACGAACCTCGAGAGGATGGTCGAGGAAGTCGATGCGATCTGGATGGGTGACGCTTCCGGTAAAGGCGAAGATCATTTCGACTTGATCGCGCCGGGGTTGGCGAAAGGGTTGCCGACCTTCTGCGACAAACCGATCGGCGGGACGGTCGCTGGGACGAAAAAGATCCTGGAATTCGCTCGGCAGCACAATGCTCCGCTGATGTCAGGCAGCATCTTCAATTACGAATGGGGTATGGAAGCGGCGTTGCGAATGCGTGACGCCGGAGAGCTCGGCGAACTCGAACACGTGTCCGCGCGGCTCCACAGTCGTTACCGACTGGACGGCTGGATGATCTATGGTCAGCATCCGGTCTGGACGGTGATGGGTGCGGGCGTCGAGGCAGTCAGTATGTTCGAGTATAAGGATACCTGCCACGCGCTGATCACCTACGCCGACCGTTACCCTTGCCACGTGTGGTACGGGCAGCCTTTCGAGAAGTTCGAGTACAATCGCACGGATGTCTACTTCAAGAAGAAGCTCTACACGTTCACGCCCTCGATCGTAGGCGACTTCAGCATCGGCCACAAATACGAAATGGTTCGCATGGCCGATTCGTTTCGCCAGATGTTGCGGACAGGCAAGGAACCGAACTCCCATCAAGAAATCCTGGAAGTCACCGCCATCGTACACGTCGCCGTACAATCGCTGCAGGAGAAGAGCCGGCTGGTCGAGTTGGCCGAAGTCATGGTGTAATGACCGCGGTGCGACCAGCCTGGGAACGTGCCGCGCCCGAAGGAGCGATTGCGCCAAGAAGGTTGGCGGAGGAGGAAGATTAACATGAAGTGAATTTGTAACCTTCGATTGTGACCCTGCGGGTGGAAAGCCCGTCCGGTAGCGTTTGACCAACGGCCGGAAGCGGTTCTTGCGTTGCGTGAGGCAACGAGCGTGACGAAGCGCAGATAGCTAGTCCGAAAGCCATGTGATTGAGCTTCGAGAGTTCCGCCTTTGTGAGAACTTCTGTCGTTCCCTTAGCAGGGGCCATGCGGTTGTTCTGAAACTTGGTCTAGAGCAAGCCGTCTCGCCGGAGTCGAAGAGCATGAGAATCCGATAAGGGGAATCCGATAAGGGGACATTCTGCGTTTTTCCAATGTCCTGTTTTATCACTCCCGATACAGTACTTGCCAAACTCAAAGGCAAAAGCGATCGACATTCAATAGCCCATCTGCCCGGCGGCTTGCGGCGTTGTACCGCTGGCGATCGGTCCGCGGTCGATTAGGAAGACATCGCCTTGCTTGTCCAGCATCGCCGAGATGAAAGACCGCACTCGCGCCGAACACTTCGCCACCAATGCATGACGGTGTTGGCTGGGCGTAATTAGAGGGCGCAGTAATCGACCACGGCCATAGGCCGTGGCTTTGGCTTGACCCGTAAAGCGGGGCGTAAGTTGGAGTCCGAATTCGCCGTGTCACCGTTCAAAGGATTTCACAATCTGTTCGCAGTTTCCCAATTCGGATCGGACATCACGTTGCGACACGGCAGCTGTTTAATCGCTGATGTTCAACACTCCATCATTTGTCCTTGAAATCACACCGGAACGGCAGAGCCTTTCAGGGTCGCACGGCCGTAGGCCGTGGGTTTAGAACGCACTCAGCACTGTCATGGCTGAATTTGCTTCTTGAGGCGTACGCATACGCTCAGCGATTCTACCCAAAAGTAGTTTTTTTTTGGAACTCGTTGTCGAGCGACGGGCAAACGGCTGCCGGGCAGATCTCGGTCAGCTTGGAAGTGGTTCGGTCTCGCCGTCCTGGTAGATATCCGAAGCTCGAAGGCTCCACACTGTCTCATCCCCGCAGCCGCATCGGCGGTGTCGCCAAAGTCCAAACACAACTGATCCGGGTCGCGATGTAACGCTCGCTTCGTGCTTCAAATCGCTCGCGCCAAAGTTTGTTGTAAGCCAGCTCGAGCTCGCTGTTCTGCAGCTCAAGCTGTTGGATGATGTCGTCTCGGGTGGCAAGCTGGTCGTCTTTAGTTTTGAGTTCGTCGTCCTTGGTTTTGAGTTTCAACGCTTGCTGTCCGAGCACGACTTCTTGGTGCTTGAATCTTTCGAGCAATTGGTCGTTCGGAAGTCTGGCTGGGTCTGGCAATTTGGGACTGCCACTCCGCTGCGTCGATGTTGTCGATCGAGAGCAGTTTCAGCAATGTGCCGTTTTCGCGTCAGCACCTCTCGCGCGCCCTCAATCTGACACACCAGTATACCAGCCTCGACCGATCGAAGTTATACCAGCCTCGACCGATCGAAGTCCCTGTTGTCGTGGACACCGAACGCAATTCGCGGACGGCGTCACTGACGTCAGCTTGTCCAACCTCCGCGCCGAATGAGAACGCGAAATTGTGGTCGGTCGATGTGACCTGAGCAGGTTAGCCACGCAGCTGCCAATGCACAAAAACGGTGGTTTGATGGGACGGGGCACGATGGCGGTGTCCCCCATCGTGCCCTCGGAAAGGTTATAACTTTCTTCATCGTTGATACGATCTTAGATCTTAAAGACCATACATGAATCACGGCGATCCCGACTGATCGATGACACCGCGAAAAGACAAGCTCCTGTTCAGTCTGGGCCCGCTCGCGACCAGCGATGCCGTCAAAGAGGCGATGTTGCGCGACGTGGGATCGCGGGGCGCCGAATTCGTTAACGTCGTGCGCGAAATTCGGCAAAGCCTGCTAGGCGTTGCCGGCGTCAGTCAGTCAGACGGCTACGAGGGGATTCTAATCCAGGGCAGCGGAACGTACGGCATCGAAGCCGTGATTTCCTCCGTAATTTCGCGCGACGGAAAGCTGCTAATCATCATCAACGGCGCATACGGAAAACGTATCCGCGACATGGCCGAGCGACATGAAATCGACTCGGTCGCGATCGAAGTCAAGGAGAACACGCCGCCGGATCCCCAACACGTGCGTCGAAGCCTGACCGACGACAGCGAGATCACGCACGTCGCCTTAGTCCACTGCGAAACGTCGTCCGGCATTCTTAATGCGGTGCACGAAATCGGCGCGGTGGTCAAGGAGTTGCAACGGACCTTCATTGTAGATGCGATGAGTAGTTTTGGCGGCATTCCGCTGAACGTGGCCGAGGCGGGATTGACTTTCTCGTTTCGTCGGCCAATAAGTGCATCGAAGGTGTGCCGGGCTTCTCGTTGGTCATTGCCGATCGAGCGCAAACGCTGGCCAGCCGCGGCGTGCGCAGTGTCAGCCTCGATTTGCTTGCGCAATGGAAGGGTCTCAAAGAAACTGGACAGTTTCGTTTCACGCCGCCGACGCAGGCGATTCTCGCGTTTCGCCAGGCGCTGCGCGAGTTGGACGATGAGGGCGGCCCCGCCGGCAGAGCAAACCGGTACGCCGCCAATCACGCGGCGCTGCTGTGCGGTATGCGACGGATGGGCTTTCGCGAATTCGTTCCCGCCGAATTGCAAAGCCACATCATCACGAGCTTCCTGTTTCCGGACGACCCGACCTTTGAGTTTGAGAAGTTCTATCAGCGGCTGTCGGACAAAGGCATGGTGATTTATCCCGGCAAGCTGACGGAGGTGGATTGCTTCCGGATCGGCAACATCGGCAGGATATCTGAGAGCGACATCGAGTCGCTGTTAACAGCGATTGAAGCAACACTATTGGAGATGAATGTGGAAATTCCCGATCGAGCTCCCGCCCGTCAGACCGAGACATCGCACACCGTCGAATACGAGGATTACGACAGCACGTCCGGCAGCTATGACGACACGCGAGTCCCGGTCGGTCTGCCGATCATCCTCGATTATCTGGCATCCACGCCGACCGGCTTGAGCGAGCAGACGGTTCTGGACGCTGGCTGCGGGACGGGCAGTTGTCTGTCCGAGCTTCGCCGTCGAATCGGCAAGTTGCATGGCCGGGAGTTGAACGCGGGCATGCAGCAGGTCGCCAAAAAGCGATTCGCTGACGACCCGTCCGTGCAGATCGAACAGGGTAGCATCACGGAATTGCCGTTTGCAGATGAAACATTCGATGGAATCATTTGCAACCAGGTTCTTCGCCATCTTGACCCCGGAGAGAGCGACGATGCCAACTCCGCAGGTTTTCCCAACGTCCGTCGCTTTTTCCGCGAAGCGTTTCGCGTGTTGCGGCCTCACGGCGTCCTCGTGATCAACACCAGTAGCCACCAACAGCTTCGCGACGGATTCTGGTGGGCCGCCCTGATACCTGCAGCCATCGATCGGATGTTGCCACGTTTTCCGTCGATTAATCGGCTCGAGAACATTTTCCAACAGACGGGCTTTGTCGGCTTTGAAACCGCAGTGCCTCTCGAGGAAGTGCTGCAGGGCGAGCAGTATCTGGACCCGGCAGGACCGCTCAGCGCGGCTTGGCGCGCGGGAGATTCCACATGGTCTCTGACCACCGAGGAGGAGCTTGCACACGCCCTCGACAACGTGACATCCAGGCTCGAAGACGGCAGCATGGCCGCCTTCCTGGAAGAGCGCGAACAGCGCCGTGCAAAGATTGGGCAGACGACTTTTCTGGCCGCCCGCAAACGATAAACAACCAGGCATATCTAACGAATGCGAAGGAGATTGCATGAAAACGGTCTATATCACGATGAGCGCCGATCTGGTCACGCCGGGTCACGTGAACATCATCCAGGAAGCCAGGGCGCTAGGCGAAGTGGTCATCGGCCTTCTGACCGACAGCGCCGTCGCCGGCTACCAGAGACTGCCATACATGCCATACGAGCAGCGCAAGGTCGTCATGGAGAACATGGTCGGCGTCAAAAAAGTGGTGCCTCAGGAGACGCTGGACCACGTGCCGAACCTCCTGAAGATCAAGCCCGACTATGTGTTCCACCGCGCGACTGGAACACCGGGGTGTTGCGAGAGACCCGCCAGCGCGTCATCGATACACTTAAGCAATGGGGTGGGCAGCTTGTCGAGCCGCAGCATATGCCCGGCATCACGTCCATATCGCTCAACTTGGCGCTTCGGGAAGTCGGCACCACGCCGCAGATGCGACTGGGAATGCTGAAGCGGCTGTTGGAAGCCAAACCGTTGATTCGCGTTATCGAAGCGCACAGTGGCCTGACGGGACTGATCGCCGAGACCGTGTTCGTCGAAAGCGACGACAGAGTGCGGGAATTCGACGGGATCTGGCTGAGCAGCCTCACGGACTCGGCCGTCAAGGCCTAGCCAGACATCGAGTACGTGGAGCGCATGAACGCCGTCAGCGATATTCTCGAGACCACGACCAAGCCCATCATCTTTGACGGCGATACCGGTGGCATCACAGAGCATTTCGTGTTCATGGTCCGCACGCTGGAGCGTCTGGGCGTCTCGGCCGTGATCATTGAAGATAAGAAAGGGCTGAAGAGAAACTCGCTGTTCGGTACCGACGCAGAGCAGGTACAGGATGACGTCGAGGACTTCTCCCACAAGATCTCCTGCGGGAAGCATGCGCAAGTGACTGACGACTTCATGATCATCGCCCGCATCGAAAGTCTGATTCTCAAGGCCGACATGGACGACGCGCTGACCCGCGGCCAGGCCTACATCGCTGCCGGCGCGAACGGCATTATGATCCACAGCAAGGAGCCAACTGCCGACGAGATAATGACCTTCTGCAGGGGATACGCAAAGTTCAATGATCGCGTGCCGCTGGTGGCGGTGCCATCGACGTATTCCCGCACGACCTAGGATGAACTGGCGGAGGCCGGTGTTAGCATCGTGATCTACGCCAACCAACTGCTGCGCAGCGTGTACCCGGCCATGGTCCAGGTCGCCAAGAGTATTCTCCAGCACGGCCGAGCGGCCGAGGCCGAGGAACTCTGCATGCCCATCAAGGACATCATCAGCCTGATTCCAGAAAGGTCGTAAGCTAAGCATGATTCGCTGTGAGGACTTTGTCGATTGGCTTGTGGCGCTCGGTGTCGATTTCTACGCGGGCGTGCCGGATTCGCTGCTCAAACCGGTTTGCTTCTACCTGGCAGACCATGCCGGCGACAAACACGTTGTGGCGGCGAATGAAGGCGGGGCGGTGGCCCTGGCGTGCGGATACCATCTGGCCACGGGGAAAGTGCCGCTTGTTTACTTGCAGAACTCCGGTCAGGGCAACACGATCAATCCGCTGCTTTCGCTGGCCGACCGCGACGTCTACAGCATTCCGCTGCTGCTGCTGATCGGCTGGCGAGGCGAGCCCGGCACGAAAGACGAACCGCAGCACGTCAAGCAAGGCAAGGTCACCGTCAGCTTGCTGGAAGCGATGGACATTCCCCATCGCGTCCTGGCACCGGAGCCCGAAGCAGCCCGGCGCTGCGTGGGTGAGTTGCTGGCGATCGCGGCGGCTGAGAGCCGACCGGTCGCTTTAATGGTCCGCAAGGATACGTTCGAGCCTTACAAGCCGACCGATCAGGCCGCGAGTGACTTCGAGATGACTCGCGAGCAGGCCATCAAGGCTGTCGTTGCGGCCCTGGGCGAGACCGATGCGATTGTTTCCACGACGGGAAAAATCCCGCGTGAACTTTACGAATGCCGCGATCACGCCGGCCAGGGTCACCAGCGGGAATTCCTGACGGTCGGCTCGATGGGGCACGCCTCGCAAATCGCCATGGGCATCGCCCTCGCCACGCCGGATCGCCAGGTATTCTGTCTGGACGGCGACGGTGCCATGCTGATGCACATGGGCGGCGCAGCGATTGTCGGAGCGGCCGGCGTGGCGAACTTTAAGCATGTCATCTTCAACAACGGCGTACACGATTCCGTTGGCGGCATGGCACCGCGGGCTTGCGGGTCTCATTCACGGAAATCGTCAGGGCGTGCGGCTACACGGAAGCCTGGCGCGTCGAGCGGCGCGAAAATCTGGCCGAAACGGTAGGCCAGCTTCGCTCCGCGAAAGGGCCGGCCATGCTGGAAATCATGGTTCAGAAAGGCGCACGAACCGACCTGGGCCGACCGAAAACCTCACCGATCGAAAACAAAACGGCCTTTACCGAGTTCCTCAGACGTGCTTGAAGGTGTGCTGGACGAGGTCTTCGCTGGAGTGGATGCCAAAGCACGCGGTGCGGTGGTGTGGGTGTTGACGTCGCTGCCTGCGAGTTGGTACTTGCCGTCTGCGTCCTTGACGAGGAGTTCCATGTCGAGATAAGGATGAAGAATCTTCACAGGTGGGAGCCATTTCGCTGCCAATCTGTTCATGCGCTCTCCAGTAATCCGGTGACGTTGGCTCCGTCGCCGCAGCAATTGGAACCAGAGGACGATACACCTGATACTTGAAAGCATCGAGTTTCCGTTGGTTGCGTGGCACGGCGTAGAACTGGAAGTGTCCTTGTACGACGCTACGTAGCCATCGGCCCACAGACGGAATGGAGCGGTGCAAGCGTCTTCTGAGTTCGCATTTGATCTCCGCTAGTTTCGCTCGCATACGTCTTTACGATCGTTTGCGTTCGATTTTAACTCGCTTCGGTGAAACTGACCGAAGCGACTTAAGGCGTGTAGTCAAAACGATTTTCGAGGTCCTAGTAGCAAAAATCAGACCACTTCGCGGCGCGCAGTCAACAATGCACCTCGGCCATGTCGTTTCGCGCAGTCGGGGATCGCGACCGATGCGCGTTAGCAGAGGCGAGACGAAGGGCACAGTATCGACTGCGGATGAAAGTACCACTCCTGGGACCGCGTATTACTCCGTTGAGAACTTGAGCGAGTAGAGATCCGCTCCGTACATCGATATCTTCAGACGTATCGATTTACCAGCGAGCGATGAAATGTCACGACGTTTTCCGAAATGGAGAAAATGTTGGATTTGATCGCCATAGAACTCGTTGCTCTCGCCGAACCCCTCTATCGGTTCCAGTGTTTCGGCATCGAGGAATCCGACTCGAATCCCGCCACCCGATCCGGTCGCGGCGTTGATTTCTAGTCGGTCACCCTCGAAGACCAACGGCTTGGTGATTGCAACGCCTCCCGGGTACTCAGCCGCGTGCAGCGAGACGAAGCCATCCACTCGCAAGACGCCTCGTCGCAAGAAGCTGTCGGCTTGGTGATCGTGTTGCAGATAGTAGAAGGACAACTCGTCATCGGCCGTTTGAAGCATGCCCCATCCCATCATGTTGCCATGCTTGGTCCAGTTCTTCGGATCTCGGCCAGGGCGTAAAAATGGTTCCTTCATCAGTGTGAATGTCTTTGCGTCGCGACTGAACATGAAGCCCGATTCACTCATGCCGAAGGATCCGCCGTGAAATGGCCGACGAGGCGAAGTGCGAAGCGGGAAACCCAGATAGAGATGCGGTGCGCGGAAGTAAGGCTTCAGACCAGACGTGTATAGCGAGTGAATCCATTCTCGCCGCGGCTCGCCGAACTCGATCGGCTCGATGTTCTCCCAATGCCGAAAGTCCTTCGAAGTGCATCGCATCACGGATCGAGTTTCGGGCAACTGTTTCTTTCCGTCTCGTGAGAGGCACGGCAGGTATGCTCGAAAGAACAGCACGTACTGTTCGCGTTGGCTGTCCCAGAAGGCGACATTCAGCGAATCGAGAATTGCCCGCTCCTTGCCGGAGTTGAATCCCCAGCGAATTGCCCCGAACTTGTCAAAGGCTTCCTCTTCTCCGTCCAGGATCGGCTCCTCTCTGAGCTTTCGCCAAGTCAACCCGTCCGCCGACGCAAACACGAAAGCCTTTCCATTGCCTGCGACCGCCTTATATCGTTCGTCCGCCGGCACGCCGGGGCGTGTATCGATGAACGGGGCAAAGTTGTGTGATGTCCCGCCTTGCAGCAGGATGTTGTTGCGAGTCGATTCCTCGAACTCAACGCGTCCGAGTTCAACGCGTCGCCAGTCGATCCCGTCGCGGCTTTCGCAGTAGCACGTGAACTGTCGGTCGGCATCAACCGGCTTCAATCGCAACCCGTGGTACGACGTGTAGTAAAGCCGAAAGAGATCACCATCGGCGATGACGACTGGATAGCCGCAGGCGGAAATGCCATGGTACGGCCGTCCTTCCCAATTGGCGTCGAAATTCAACACCTTTTCCGCCTCGCGAGGCGAATGCTGACGAAACTCCAAGCCATCGACTTCCGAGAACAGAAAGTCGTCCAACATCAACTCGCGGCGCGAGCCAAGCTGGATCGGTTCCTCGGCGCGGACGAGCGAAGAGAGCGTCACTGTCCAGAGAATGAAGGCGAGTAAGTACTTCATAGCAATTGTCTTTGGCGTAGCATCTTCGCATCTTCAGCATAACTCTTCCAGTGAGTCGCTTGTCAAACCTCCATCATGTAGCGACGACGCAACGAGGACGCGATCGCAGCCGGCGGCGCAGAGAGTTCGGATGTCGGCGACTTTTCGCACGCCGCCGCCGGAGATCAGCTCGATCCGCGGATGCCGCTCGCGGATCGCGTGGCACAGAGTCGCAACCGTTGGCCCCTGTTTGACGCCAACGCTGGCAAGATCGAGCGCGATCAGCCGCGAGAAACCTGCGTCGATAGCCGCATCGGCAATCTCAAGGGGCGGGCGATTGGTCCAGGCCACAAGCCTTGTCATCGGGCGTCCTTGCTTCAGGTCCAAACTGAAAACGACAGAGTCCGCTCCAAACTTAGCAGGAAACTCCCCGATTGCAGCTACATCGCGAATGCTCTCCAACCCCAATACAAGGGAACGTTCCGAGTTGCGAAGCAGGCTCTCACACGCTGTGGGAGTCGTGGCTCCCCAATCGATCATCAACTTGAGCCCTGCTGCTTCGATCTCGTTGTAGGCTTCAAGGGACGGCTCAGCTCCGGCGATCGCATCCAAGTCGGCGACGTAAACATCTTTGAATCCGAAGCGTTCGACGAGAGCTGCCGCAATCGTGGCTGGCCGGGCATCTGGCGCAAAGACGCTCTCGATCGGCCGGTACTTCTCGCGCTGGCCCGCGATTCCGCGAACAACCAGACCACCCATTAGATCAATCACCGGGAGCACATTCACGAGCGTTTTCGATATCAAAGGACGTTGTCTTGGCAGATGTACGCGAAGTCCTCAGAAAAAGCAGGTGGCGGATCCGTCGGCGGCCAGAAGCGCGTCTGGCGGACAGCGCGAACAACGTCTGCAGCGATTGTATCCGCTTCCGCCAGCTCCTCGTCGGTCCATTTCGCCAAGCAGTACTCGATTCGGCTCGTGTCTTTGGGAAGCAGTATATAGCCGAATTCGACGGGGCCATCGATCTCCAGAGTGCGAACAAGATGACGATAGAGCGGGAGCTGTAAGTCAATCCATTCGCCTCGCTTTTGATGTGCGTCTCGCGGGCGACGCGCCGCATCCGACGTCTTGTAATCGAACACAACGCGTTGCCCCGTGCTTCTGTTCACGTCGATACGGTCGATCCTTCCCGTAAGCGGCATCGCCTCGCCATCGACAACAAGTTCGGCGTGTTGATGATCGTTCGTGGGAACCTCTGTGAACTCAATCCGCCAGCCCGCCGAAGCCCACTCTGCTTGCTTCTCGGCGAAAGCGTCTAACCGCATCCGTAGTTGTTCGACTTGCACATGAATAACAGCCATGGCGTCGCGACCATACTGCTTCGCCACCGTCTGATTGAGCAAACGGTACAAAGTTTGGCGAATCTGTTCAGCGTCCGTCGATTCACGCTCGGGTCTTTCACCAAAACGGTGTAGGATCTCGTGGGCCAAGGAACCGAACGCTGCGCCATCCAACTCGTCAGCGTGATCATCGAGCGGTCGCAGCCGCAAGACATGCCGCAAGTAGAAGCGATAGGGACAAGCGATGTAGTCGCGAAAGCTCGTCACCGACATTCGCTCGATTGGTTCGGCCAAGTCGAAGGGCTGCGGCACAGCGAGGCCATCGGCAGCGGCTTCGCTTGGTCGAGTCGGCTCAACTAGGGGTGCCGGCTTGTCCGACGTCGTGGCGAATAGCAAGCGAGCTCGCTCGGCAATCGTGCGTCGATCGGCGGCAAAGAGCAAGCGGCTGGGAACGAGCGGATCGCCTTCGTGATTGCGTCTCGCAACGATGATGTGGCAGTCATCTCTTGCGGCTGACAACACGCTAAGGGCGTAGGCGTCTCGCGCGTAGCGTCGCAAGTTGTCGAGCAACCCCAACCGGCTGCGTAAGCGGTTGGGCAGAAACAAGTCGGAGTCAACCGACTCGGGGATGAAACCTTCGTTCAGACTGGTGATGATGACGGCAGGTGCATCATCCAAGGGAAGCTCCAGCCAGCCGAGTAGCTCGATGGCATCTGCTTCCGCCGGCGGAGGAATTGGTTGGCCGGCCGTTTGCTCCAGCGTCCAGCGCATCGCTCGACTTGCAGAAACCGTGGGAGCCAAAGCGGAAGAAATCGCGAGATGGGCTGAGATGGCATCGCGCATCGCTTCACAAGCTGCCAAAGTCCCTCGATCTTGGGCGAGCGAGCGGTCAAGTTCGCGCCAACCAAAGACCTCCGTTAGCAGCGAGATGATCAAGTCACCCCATTCCGCGAGCGGCTTGTGCGAGGCCGTGAGCGGTGCAATAAGCTGTTGGATCGCATCGAAAACGAGCCTCACGTTCTGACTCGCGGACGCCGGACCAAGCCAGCGACCGGTGAGCCGGTACGGCAGATGCTCGGCTTGATACTTATCTAATTCAGCGAGCCAGTCACCATGAATACAGTCACCGTGAACACTGTGTTGAGCTAACCATCGGCCTATATCCGGGTGGCGCACGAGTGCGGCGAAGTCACGAAAATGCTGCCGGCCCGAATAGTCGGCAACGGCCGAAAGAAGCGTATGCGGACCGGTCTCCGATAGCGTCTTGCCCGGCCCCCAGCGGCTTGGCAACTCTCGTAGGTCCAACATTCGCGTGATATCGGGGACGATCCGGTCATCCGGAACACCGATGGTGATCTCATCGGCTCGGTAGCGTCCGTCATAGCTCGCGATTATCCGCAGCACACTCTCGGCTTGCTCACCGGGTCCGCCGACAACACGCACGCGATTCATATCGATTTCGATCGGCGAGGTATCCCATGTCTCTGTCCGTAGGCAGCCATGTTCGTCAAAACGCTCTGACCATTCCGGCGGCGCAAAGATGAATGCGGTAACCTGGTCCGCGACCTGGTCGAGCATCGAACGTGTGGCAACGTTCATATCGACGGCGCCGATCAGGAGAACGTCTTTGTCGGTCTGACACTTCCGCTTGTCGATGGCAACCAGCCTCGCAGTTTGCAAATCCCACAGGCCGACACTATCTAACAGGCGATGATAGGCATCTTGTGCTTCAGCCATTGCTCGCCATCGCGCCGTCTCGTCAAAGTCTTCCAACTCCGGTCCCCGACGGGCAACGTCACGAAAGTCCAAACCGTCTCCGGCGAGTTCTGCGTGTTGACGCCGAAAGACTTGTCCAAGTTCAAGCCAGCGGTCGTCATCGTCCTTGCTCGGAGCGACCGGAATGGCTGGCTGCAGCTTGTCGGGTGAAATCGAACGCAGAGCCCGGGCCCATGCCAGGTCTTGAGTTAGCTCGTTTGCAAACGGCCGCTGCGGTGTGTAGAGGCGATCTGGGAGCAAACCAACGGTGTCGATTTCAGGCGGCGAGAGCAACAGGTTTCGCTCTTCGCACGCTTCGACGAGCAACTCCAACAACCGTCGGCCTGCACGTCGCCCCGGTAAGACAGCAATAGTACTTGCCAAATTGAGCTGATCGTCGCGTTGGTATCGCTCGATCAGATGTTCAATGACCTGCGGCAAGGCAGGTCTGTCAACAGGCAGGAAAACGCGTTCGATGGCCATCCTATGAAAGATACCGGGAGGGACGCGTTCCTCCAATCGGCCAAGCCAGCTACTATGCCAGCAATTCCTTCACGACATGCGCACCTTCGACACCCGTCAATCGGGCGTCGAGACCTTGATATTTCACCGTGAAGCGTTGGTGATCGATGCCGAGGTTGTGCAGGATGGTGGCGTTGAAGTCGTTGATGTGGACTGGATTATCGACGATGTTGTACGAGTAATCGTCCGTCCTGCCGTAGTCGATGCCGGGCTTGAAGCCTCCGCCTGTTACGCAAGTCATGAAGCAGCGGCCGTGATGATCACGACCGTGATTGTCCTTCGTTAGCGAACCTTGGCTGTAGATGGTCCGCCCGAACTCGCCTCCGAAGATGACGATCGTATCGTCGAGCATGCCGCGCTGCTTCAGGTCTTTGATCAAGGCAGCCGCGGGCTGATCGACGCCGTCGCAGTTGTTCTTCAGGGCCTTCGGCAAGTTGCCGTGTTGATCCCAACCGCGATGGAACAACTGCACAAAACGAACTCCGCGCTCGGCCATTCGCCGCGCGAGCACGCAGTTCGAGGCAAATGTTCCAGGCTTGCGAGAGTTCGGCCCGTAGAGGTTGTATGTTGCCTCGGACTCTTTTGACAAGTCCATCAGATCCGGCACAGAGGTTTGCATCCGGTAAGCCATCTCATACTGCGAGATGCGAGTTTGGATTTCCGGATCGCCGAGTTCCGTGAAGCGATCGGCGTTAATCTTCGCGATCCCATCGAGCATCTTTCGCCGCAACTCGGCAGGCACGCCCGGCGGATTCGAAAGATACAACACGGGATCCGCGCCGCTACGAAACTGAACACCTTGGTGCTTCGACGGCAGAAAGCCGCTCCCCCACAGGCGAGCGAAAAGGGCTTGTCCCGGGGAGTTTCCAACGGAGATCATCGTGACGTAGGAGGGGAGGTCTTTGGTCGGGCTACCGAGCCCGTAACTGAGCCACGCCCCCAGACTGGGACGACCCAGTTGCTGTGTCCCCGTGTTGATATACGTAATTGCAGGGTCGTGGTTGATTGCTTCCGTGTTCATCGTGCGGATGATGGCGAGGTCATCGACGATGGATGCCATATGCGGCAGCACTTCGTCATTGACCCACGTTCCACGCTCGCCATAGCGTTTGAATTTGAACATCGGCGCAACACACGGAAAGGACTTCTGACCACTCGTCATCCCGGTCAACCGCTGCCCTTGGCGAATCGAATCGGGAAGCTCCGTCCCGTGTAACTTTCGCATCGCCGGCTTGTAATCGAACGTGTCGATGTGGCTGGGCCCGCCCGCCATGAACAAGTAGATGACTCGCTTTGCCTTTGGCGTGAAGTGCGGCAAAGTCGGCAAGCCCCCATCTTGTGCGGCCGAGTGACTTGTCGTCGATGCTTGACTTTCCGCACCAAGCAGACTTGCCAACGCGGCCGCTCCCAGGCACGTCCGACCACGCGACAAGAGCTGTCTGCGAGTTAGTTGCAGTTGGTATTGTTCGAGTGGATTCATCTTGGGGCATCCTCAGACTAGCTTGACTCTCCGAGTCGAGCCGCTTGTCGAAATAGGTTCTGAACAGCCGCCCGACGCGGAGCGGCTGTGAGCTTTTTTGCAGTGCGGCGACTTGTCATCGCTGTCGTTCTCAAATTGGGATGCTTTCGCTGGACAAACGCATCGACAGGCAAAGGGGCGACTAATTTGGGAATTGGTTCATTTGGAAGTCATGAGTCCACCGACACGGGGTCGGTGGTGAAATGTGGGTAAGGACAAGCCTTGGAAGGCCATTGTACAGGTTTTATGAAAGTGCCACTTTTAACCGCGAGCAGTATCCGTAATTCGATAAGCTGGGGGAACTTGAATTACTGTAACGCCGCGCGGACGCTGCTAGCACTTAGTGTCTGTGAAAAGCGTTATCGCCGTCCATCGTGTGACTCGATGAAGATATGGACACAGCCCGTTTGCGCTGCGCATGAATGCCTCTTCGGGCTTGTTGGCTTTTGTCCGCTGCGAGTACAAATACCGGCCCAAGGATGGGCGAACGTTTCATTTTTTCTGACAGGTACAAGGATGTACTGTCTTCAGGATGCTCCCCGATGGGGCTCGCGCCTCATTTCACTCCTCTGCCTTTACTTAGTGGGCACCTGCGGAGTGGCGTTTGGCGATGCGGGTGACGATGCGTACGCAGCGGCGGCTCGACATTACGCGGGTCGGTCCTGGCTGGCTGCTGCTGAGGCGTTCGATCGGTTTGCCCACGACTTCGCGCAGCATCCTCGTGTTCTAGACGCCACGTTCTTCTCTGCTGAGGCATTGCTGCAGTCAGAACAGTACACCCAAGCCCGCCAACGCTTCACGGACTTCATCCAACGAGCCCCCGAACATCCTTACGTACGCGAGGCTCACTTTCGCGCCGCCGAGACGCTTTTTCTGGCGGGCGATGAAGATGCCGCTCTACCAGAACTGGCGGCTTTTAGCCAGCAATATCCCGCAGAAGTACTGAATGCGTATGCACTCGCGTATCGCGCCGAGATCGAACTCAAGGCCAACCGCTTCGAGGAGGCAACGGCGATTTACCGCGAAAGCATGAAGCTGTTTGCTGATGAGCCACTCAAACAGGAGACTCGTTTCGGCTTAGCCCGCGCGCTGGAAGGACTCGGCAAAAGTGAAGACGCGGTGAAGCTGTACCGTTCTGTGGCGGAGCAAGTCAAGGCCTCGCTCGCACATAACGCGGCGTTGCGTGCCGGTGTGTTGTTGTATCAACGTGGCGATTACGACGAAGCGGCACAACAACTGGCGCAATTTGAAAGCGACTTTTCAGACAGCGATCTTAAACATGAAGCAAGATACTGGACCGGCATGACAGCGATTGATGCCGGGACGCCTCAAGATGCTGTGAAGATCTTCGAGACGGCGTTGCGATCGGCCGGTGGTTCCCAAATCTTGCCAGGGTTGTGGTTCGGACTTGCCAAAGCGACGAAGGCAACTGGAAACAAAGAGTCCGCGATCGAACACCATCAGCGCGTCGTTAGCGAGTGGCCGCAAAGCCCGTGGGCAGACAACTCGCTGCACGCGTTACTTCTGGCGGCGTTCGCCGACGGAAACGCCGACCAGTTTGACGCCTACGCAGCCAAGTTCGAAACGCAGATTGCGACTGGTGACGTTGCTCCACAAATCACTCAGCTCTTTGGCAGAGAGGCATTGCGCCGCCACGATTATCAGCGTGCGATCGAGTACTTCGAGTCTGTTGTCGTGGAACGGTCGGACACGTTCACTCGCACCAACCACTATTACCTTAGCGTCGCGCACCTAGGAGCGGGGCAGTTAAACGAGGCGTTGATCATCGCGAGCGTTATCGAGATCAAGCCGGGGGAAGACGAACTCTGGCGCAAACTGGCAAAAGTGCAGGCGTCCGTGTTCTTCGAGCTGAAGAACTATTCGAAAGCAGCCAAACTGCTCACGGCGTGCCTTCGAGAGAGCCTTCCGGCAGACGAAGCCGCCGAGTGTCGCGCCAAGCTTGCGATCTGCCACGCACAACTTGGGAACGCTCCAGCACTGAGAGAAACGCTTGGTGTCATGCGACGCCAAGACGCTGATGCCTCTGTATTCCTGCCGACGATCGCGTACATTGCCGAGTTGATGGCAAGCGGCGACGAAGCAGAGACGGCGCGCGAGCTTTACTCGTTGCTCACCCTGGATGGAACGCCCAACGAGTGGGTTACGAAAGGGCTGGCCGGTCTGGGGAAGATGCAACTGCAACGTGGAGATGTTGCGGCATCGACGAAGACGTTCGATCGGTTGTTAGCGAAAGCCACGAGTACGAACGAAGCATCGAAGGTTGCCCTGCTGAGAGCACGGTCGCTTGGACAAGCCGATAGACCGGATGCGGCTGTCGCTGCCTATCGCCAAATCACTGAACGCTATCCTCGCACGGACGAGGCGGCAACCGCTTTGTTCGAGGCTGCCAAGCTGCAGGACCATCTGGGACAAGATCGAGAAGCGGCGGCACTGCTACAGAAGCTGTTGGAAGACGAGCCCGACTTCGAGCAGACGGACGCGGCGTTGTACCAGCTTGCGTGGGTCTTGACCGATCTCCAGCAGGACCAGCAAGCTGAAGCAACGTTCGCGACACTTTTGCGCGAGTATCCGGAGAGCACGTTCCGCCATGATGTCCTCTATCGCTTGGCGGAACGAGCGTTTACGGCCGAGGAACTGGATGCAGCCTCGAATCGGATCCAGCAACTGATGGGCGAAGTCGTCGAGCCCTCGCTGCTTGGGCACGCGTTGTACTTGCAGGGGCAGATCGCCGCGAAGCAAATACGTTGGGGCGACGTGCTTCCTCCCATGCAACGCATCGTGGACGAATTGCCAGACCACGAGCTTTGGCTGCCAGCCAACTACTGGATCGCCGAATCGCACTTCCGCAGCGGCAACTACGAACAGGCGGCGACAGAATTCGATAGCCTCCACGAGGCGACTCTCGAATCGAAGGCATCGTGGGTTCCGATGGTCTTGCTCCGCTCGGCACAAGTCGCAGCGCATCAGAAGCGTTGGCTGGACGCGATCGATTCGGCGCGAGGCATTGCTTCAAGGTTCTCAGACTTCCGTCTGCAGTACGAAGCGGACTACGTGATCGGCCGCAGTCTCAGTGCACAAGGCCGATTCTCCGAAGCGCGCGAAGCGTTCGGGAAAGTCGTTCGTTCGCCAATCGGCAGCAGTACGGAAACCGCAGTTATGGCTCAGTGGATGATCGGCGAGAGCTCCTTTCACCAGAAGGAATACCGCTACGCTTTGCGAGCCTATCAGCGGGTAACCAGCCTGCACTCGTACGCTCACTGGCAATCCGCTTCGTTGTTGCAGTCAGGTAAGTGCCACGAAACGCTTGGCGACTGGCAGGAAGCCCTGAAGTGCTACGCAGAGCTGATCCGGCACTATCCCAAGAGCGAGTTTGCCGATGCGGCATCAGCACGAATGCAGATCGCTCGCCGTGAAGCCGTTTCGGCAACGATTCGCTAACACCCGAAACTCGGACTCCCCAAGGGAGAAGTTTGATATGAGCACTTTCTTCAATTCACCTACCAAAACAACCGTACAATCCAGAAGCGGCCCATTACGCCGATGCCACACGGCAAGGCTGGCTCTGGCGGTCGTGATGCTGTCGTGGTTCGCGGTTGTCGAGACCACTGCGGTGGCACAAGACATCCCGTCATCAAATGTTGCGGAGATCGATGCTCCCGTCGAGCCGCTTGTCAGCGCTAACCCCATCCCGACCAAGAACCTCTTGCAGGTTATTCGCGATGGCGGCGCGCTAATGTTACCAATTGGTATCTGTTCCTTTGTGCTGCTTGTCTTCGTATTCGAGCGGACGATCGCGCTGCGGCGAGGGCGTGTCATACCACGACCATTCGTGAACCGGCTCTTGGAACAGGTGGGCGAAGGCCAACTCGATCGCGAATCGGCCCAGGAACTCTGCGAGGCGAATGGTAGTGCGGCGGCGGAAGTCTTCGCAGCCGCGGTCAACAAGTGGGGACGACCGTCGGTCGAAGTCGAGCAGGCCATTATCGACGCCGGCGAACGCGTCACGAACGGACTGCGACGCCACCTCCGCTTGTTCAACGGTATTTCGACGATCTGTCCCTTACTTGGGCTGCTTGGAACGGTTCTCGGAATGATCCGCGCTTTCAACTCGATCGCAACCGCGGATGCCATGGGGCGGCCGGAACTCCTCGCCGCTGGCATCAGCCAAGCCTTGCTGACAACCGCGGCAGGTTTGACAGTGGCGATCCCTGCGTTGATCGCCTATCTGTTCTTCGTCGGACGCGTGGATCGTTTGGTAATGGATCTCGACGCACGCGGACAACAACTCGTCGGCTTGATTTCGGCGGAAGCACGCACGCGCGAAGCCGGTTCGAAGGCTCGTAGCAAGGCAGCCTAAAGTAGCCATCACGCTCCGCGTGATGAAAGCGGTGTAGGAGACGACGTCGATATACGAATCAGTTCCGAACGAATGACCAGTTCAACTCGCGCTATAGCATTCCTCACGCGGAGTGTGAGAGCAACAATACCATGCCATTGAAAACACATATCGACGAACAGCCTTCCCTGAACCTCACTCCGATGATCGATGTCGTATTCTTGTTGATCATCTTCTTCATGGCGGGGACGAAGTTCACCGAACTAGAACGCAAGATCGCTTTAGAAGTGCCGCAAGTTGCCGACATCGATGCGCTCACTCCCGTACCGGAACGTCGAGTCATCAATGTTTATCGCGATGGTCGCATCGAACTCGATCGCGAATTCATCACGATCGATCAGCTTGTCGAAGCACTTTCACATGCAAAGAGTGAATACGCCGAACTTGGCGTGTTGGTACGAGGCGATGGAGAAGGGGAATTCCAGGGCGTAGCAAGTGTACTCGGGGCGTGTCGCCAAGCGGGAATCTCTGAGATGGGGATTGCGGTTCGGCTGGCGCAAAGGAATCGCTCAGGCAGCTAGACATCGTTTAGGCCAAAGGATAGCAGAGATGGAGCAAGTCCCGTTCACACTACTCGCCGAAGCCGGAAGTGCGTCGCTTGCGTCGCGCATCCTTGCCGCTGCGATCTGGACCGGGCTCGGGGTTTTGACGATTTCGCTCTTGATTCTGATGCGGACTCGATGGGGACAAGCCAAGCCGATTTCAAAGTGTATCGCGCTGTCTGTCTTCGCACACATCCTGTTCCTCACGTATGCCTACACGACGCGACTGATTTTTGATTCGCCGGCGGCGGAAGGCGGCCGGGGCGATATTCGCGTTGCATTGTCAACGACCAGTGACTCAGATGTCTCGACGAGACCAACTCGGCCGTGGGCCGAAGTGCCGCCCGACATAGCAGTCGCCCCCGAGTTGCTTAGCCCCGACAGAGTAGAACTTCCGTCGTCTGACACTTCGGAACAGGGCACTTCATTGCCCGATTTTCCATGGCAGCCGAACGAACTATCGCAATCGGAAGTCGGTCTGCCGCCGACTCCCGCGCCAATGGAGACGCGGGTCGAACAGCCACGCGAACCTGTTCCTAGTCCTGTGCATCCGCCGCTCGGGCCGATCGAAACCGCTCCGACTGAGCAACCACGCTCCGATCCGGCTGTGGCTGAGATGCAACCCTCGCATCCTAACGACGCGAATACGGAACCAGCGCCGCCGAGCGAGGCCAATGCGGCCGCAGCTCTTTCGCCCCGCCCGCCACCGAAGCAGCTACAGTACACCGATATCAGGCCGATCGGCGAAGCCACTGCTTCGCAAGTCGATATCACGCGCCTCGCCAGCAGTCGATCCGAACAAAACCTCAATCAGCAGGTACTTCCTCAACAACCTGGCGAAATGGAGCCCGTTCGTTCAACGCCGCAGAGGCCGGGCGGCGCGGTTGAGCGCACCGATAACAAGCACAGGGCAGCAGACGGTGCTCCTCTGCCGAAGATCTATGAACTGCGCCGTTCGCGCGATCGGCTTTCGATCATCGAGTTGAACGGCGGCAGTCGTAGTACCGAGCAAGCCGTCGAATCCGCACTTGCCTGGCTGGCGCGCAGCCAAGAAGCGAACGGTCGATGGGATCCGCAACGCTTTCAAGCTGGCCGCGAAACGCGCGTCCTCGGCCATGATCGCCATCACGCCGGAATCAATGCCGACACGGGCATCACAGGACTCGCGCTGCTAACCTTTCTCGCCGGTGGCCACACACACGACGAAGGCGAATACCGCGAGACCGTTCGACGCGCGATCGAGTTCCTTGTTTCAAAGCAAGCTGCCGATGGAAATCTCGCCGGCGATGCAAAGCTCTTCGCAAGAATGTACTGCCACGGCATGGCCACACTCGCAGTAAGTGAAGCGCTGGCCATGACTGGCGACCGACAGTTGCGTCCGCGTGTCGAACGGGCTGTCCGCTACACACTTAAAGCGCAAGATCCATCGACAGGCGGGTGGCGGTATCAGTTGGGTGATCGTGACGGCGACATGAGTCAATTCGGTTGGCAAGTGATGTCGCTGAAGAGTGCCGAGATGGCGGGTATCGCGATTCCAAGTGAGACGCGTTCCGGGATGCTACGTTTCCTGCGCAGCGTCTCGAAGGGGCAGCATCGCGGCTTGGCAAGCTACCGGCCCGGCGACAGGCCGTCGCGGACGATGACGGCCGAGGCTTTGGCTTGTTGTTACTTTTTGAACGTGAATCAGGACTATCGTTCGATCAACGAAGCGACACGTTATCTCACGGAGGAAAGACCCAGCAGGTTGCCGGGCAAGCCAAATCTCTACTACTGGTACTATGCCACGCTGGCGTTGCGGCAGTCGGAATCAACGGCGTGGCGACGATGGAACGAATCGCTCCAACAAGCTCTGCTGTCGCGGCAGGAGACGGACGGCGAGGTCCAAGGAAGCTGGAATCCGGAGACGGTCTGGGGCGCCTACGGTGGACGAGTCTATTCGACGTCACTAGCCACGCTCTGTTTGCAGGTTTATTACCGGTATCTGCCGGTCTATCAAGTTGATGACGGATTGCGGAGCGCAGATCGCAACTGGCAGCCAGCAAGGACGTTACGGTAGCGTCTGAGCTGTATCTACCCATTTGACACCAGGAGCCGTGCCGTTAGAATTGAGGAAGTTGATGGGTCATCCACGCGAGAGTAGCGTGGTTAGACGCAAGTTGGTCCAGGTGACACCCTGCTAGGGTCGTCTACCCGCTTTCGCCGCTTTTTTGCGTGACGCCCATCGTCCCACCTTTAGTGCGAGAGCGTAGCTATGTTGAATTCTCTTTTGGCCATTGGAATGCCCGGCCCGTTCGAGATGATGATCATTGGCGTGATCATGCTCCTGCTGTTCGGCAATCGCCTGCCAAGTTTGATGCGGTCCTTGGGTCGTGGGGTCATCGAGTTCAAAAAGGGTGTGCACGGGATCGAGGACGAGTTGGAATCGTCCATCGAGAACGACCCTTCCGAGGACAAGGACGACAAGGACGACTAGGCCTACGTGCCGTAAGTGAGTTCGCTAGTCGCGAACGCACGCGGTCTCCGCCCGCTTGCTCACTCCGAGGTGCATCCATGTTCGGATTCGGCTTTCAAGAATTAATCGTTGTTGGCATTGTTGCCGTGCTGTTGTTCGGTAAGCGTCTGCCAGAAGTCGCCAAGTCGCTTGGTCATAGCTACACGCAATTCCGCAAGGGCTTGAACGAGATCCAGTCTTCGATGGACTACACACAAAGCTCGTACACGCCCCCGCCGTCGTCGTCGCCTTCCTCTCGTTCGTATGACGATTACGATGACTACGACGAACCAACGGCTCCCAAGTTTGAACCGCCGCCCGCCGACTCTCCATTCGATTCGACTCCGAGCGGTGACGTCCCAAAGCAGATTCCCGAGAAGTAGTTTTCTTATTTCGCGGCGAACTTGTCCGCGAGTGGTCCAGGCATCGCGCTCTCACGCGGTTGCTCTGCTCTCGCCACTCGAACGTTTCACGTTTCGAGTCTCTATTGCGAGAGGAGTTGTTATGTTTTTTCCTGGCCACACAGAATTGCTGATCATCCTAGTCATTGCCGTGATCCTCTTCGGCCATCGCTTGCCGAGCGTTGCGCGAAGTATCGGCGAGAGCTTCCACGTCTTCCGCCGATCCGTGAGTGGCGAAGATACGCAGGCCAGCTAGGACCGCGCGTTGTTGCTTTCGGCGGCGCTGTTGGTTGCTTCTAGCAACGTGGCTTCGAATCAGTTAAATTGAGAATGTGTGGAGCGTGTTCCCGCACGTTCTCTCGGGCGATTAGCTCAGTTGGTTAGAGCGCCGTGTTCACACCGCGGAGGTCACCTGTTCGAGTCAGGTATCGCCCACTCTTCTCAAGTGAATCACAGGAAGGGAGTTAAGACATAAGTGCCTTGATTCCCTTTCGCACTTCTTGGTATCGGTGATACCTTTGGTGATACCTTTCAGGCGACGGACGGGACAATTCCAGTTGGAAAACCGTTCCCCGACGTGGCTTCTGGAGACACCGCTCATGGCACAGTCGGTAGCTGAGAACATCAAGAAGATCCGAGAGATGTACGAGCTGGGTCGTGGCCTCCCGCTGAAATCAGCGTACGGCAAAGCTCAAGCTGCCACACTCGCGACCGAGAAGAACGTCGGGCACGGCACCGTATATCGAGCTAAGCAATTTGCTCGCATGTTCTCGAAGAAGGACGTGGACCGCCTCTGCAAGCTCTGCCGAGATGGCAATTCTCTAAGTTGGTGCCACCTCCCAATGATCTTCAAGGTAAAGCCCGAACAGGAGCGATGGAACCTTCTCAACTTGGCTGTAGAACACGGTTGGTCGGCCAGAGAACTCGCACGCGAAGTCGATAAGCGATACCCCAATAAGCGAAAGTACGGTGGCGGAAAGCCAAAGATGGCAGCTGATGCTGCGGGGCTGGTGAAGCAAATTAGCAGGACGAGCGAGAGTTGGCTTCGCTTCGACGATCAGCTAAGACTTGAAGATGACGAAGGGGCTTATCGCGGCGAACTTCCAATCGCCCTACGCGATGCTTTGCGAGCTGCGTATACAGCGATGCAGGACCTGAATGAGGCAGCGGAGTCGGTGCAGTTGCAACCGACGCGGGCGAAGCGGAAGAAGAAGTAGCTGATCTTCTTGCTGACGACTTCGGCTTCCCCGCGATGTACAGAGGACCGTTCTTGAAACCGGCCTCTTTGGCCCGTGACCTTGACGGATTCGTGGAAATGTAACAACGTTGGTACATAAATAAGTAAGCCCCCGCAGTGACGATCTGCGAGGGCTTGTGTGACCAACATTGTCTTTTGCGAAGAGGAGGTCACTTATGACCACCAGCCTAGCTAGCCCAAGAAAATCCGTCAATCGTAGTTCTCATCGCCGCCGGATCAGACCCTCGAAAGACGACATATTGGATGTGGCGGACATCGTCCCCATCCTAAGCCAACGGGAGGATGACTTCGATGAACGCTGGGCAGAGGACGAGGAATGTGAGGAGCAGCCCCGGAGAAGCGGTTGGGAAAGGTGGAAGCAACTGCAACTAGAACGAGCTGAGCGGCGGGCACAGGGGCTTGTCTCTCTTGCAGACGACGAAGATGACGAGGATGAAGATGACGAGGATGAAGATGACGAGGATGAAGATGACGTGGACGTGGATGACTATGACGAGGAGGAAGAGGCCGAAGTTGAAGAGTTCTTTCACCAGATTGCGTTGAAGCAAGAGAGAGAGTGGCAAAGGAGAATTGTCGAACAGCGACGCAAGTATCTGCTTGAAGCGGGTGCGAAGCCGCCGTCTCTCGATGAAGCCCCAGCGAGTGATATACCTCACCCAAGCGACCAGACAGACGGATTCGGCACTCCCAGCCTTCGCAAGTGGGCCAAGCAAGAGGGCATCGTCCTCGTACCGACAGCATTCCGCCAGATCACGGACAACGGAGACCAAGCTCTGTTGCTCGCACAGCTAACCTTCTGGTTCGATACTAATGGCGGAAAGCGGCGGGCCAACTTCAAACTGCACGGTCGGATCTGGGAGCCAAAGACGCACGCCCAATGGGCCAAGGAGACGGGGATGCCCGAACATCGCATCAGGCGGGTCATCGATGGACTGGTCAAGCTGGGCTTTGTCGAGCGAGAGCACGCCAAGTACAGAGGTGCGAAAACGACTATTCTGCGTCCGCTACCTGGGAGGATTGCCAGAGCCTGCGGCTACGAACGCAAAACTCGTAGCCAGAAGCAATGAGTACCAAACGTACGCACAGGCCAGTACAGATCGTACGTCAGGATGTACGGAGGATGTGTACCAATCGTACGCTCCTATATATACAAGAACCAAGGAGAAACAAAAGAAAGAGACAGCCCGGCAGGGCGGGCGGCTTCATGCCGCCGCCTGCCAGGAGATACGAAAAATGTGACGAACAATGGTGGCGATGTGGTTAATTGCTCTGGCCATACACAAGAAGGCGAGGCTTCGCCTCTGGCGGATGATCGCCGCCTTTGGCGATGAAAGTGCCAGGCCGGATTTTCGTTCGTCTGGCGGAGCCTGAGGGGCCTGCGGAGAGTTGGAGAACCAGGCCAGCTCTAGTTCTGGTTGATGATAGAACCAGAACCACGACTAGTTCTGGCTGACCCATCAACCACCGCATGTCACAGCCTGTATCTCAGCCGCCCAGACACCCGTCAAATACTATTCTACCAACGTTGGTATACTTAATGACCTTGGCGACTTGCTTCCCGTCTGATCGGCGTGAACGAAGTGCAAGGTTCGCTACTGACCTCCGCAAGAATCCAGCATCCGGTTACCATGTATCTGGACATAACTGCGGAGACTTTCACGGATGATTGACGAAATCTGTCGCAGCGTATCGAGAGCCTAATTGTCACTCGCCGTTGCTGATGCGTTTCAACGCCTCTTCACGCCGCCGCATTCTTGCTTTTCCGGCGGCACAGGAGCGGCGATAAGCTGAGTACGCTTCTTCAGCGGTACTGAAGACCATTGCAGGTAGATCTTCATCATCCTCATGAACCCAGGCCGCAACATTCGGGTCCTCCAGAAAGTAACCATCCTCATCAACGACTCCCCAGCCATCATCTCGGGAAACAATCCGTGTCCCGTCCATCAGCCCGGCTGATTGAGCCTGATTGATGGCTGCTCGTATTGACTCCTTGTCCTCGCCAGGCACGACGACTGGAACAACTTCATGTTGATCGGCGATGCGGTGGACATCTTCTCGCAAGTGATCGATCCATTCCGTGTACGAACAGTCGAACCCATCCTTGGCAGCTGAGATCTCTACAATGAACCGACAATCGGCTTCTTGTTCAGCCGCAACTTCGTCACATGGACCGATCAGCAGTCCGTGATACTCATCCTCGATCCCACGGCAAAATGTGTCGTTCACCAGTCTGGCTTCCGGTGGCCATGGGGCTCGAATGAGCGGCAGTGCATCCTGAATCTCTTCGTCCGTCAACAATCCTTGCAGATTGGCGGATATAGCTCCTGACACTCGACCGCGTCCGAGTGCGTCGTATAGCGGCTGCAAGTATTCATCTGGCAAGCCGAGTTGTTGCTTAAGTTGCCGTGCTTGATCGGGATGCATGTCTTGGAAATCACTGACCATCAAAAAGTCCTGGTCGTCCCAGAACTCGTCAAATAGATCATCCATTTTCCCCTGGGCCTTTTGAAGTGCCCTTGGGGTTGGATTGCGAGGCCCGGCTACCAGAAAGGGGATCACGAGTTCGGGTGAATCCGTGGCGAGTCTCGACGCGGTGGTGCAGGCGGCGTAGATGATAGCAGCATCCAGGAGAGACGCCTGAATGAGTCGAGGCTGGCGTTGCTGTGCCCAAGTGGCGGCGAGAAGATCGATCTGAACTGGCAGCGGAACTTGCTCCAGGAATGGTACCTCTGTCAGAAAGCCAGTGGGCGGATCAGGCTCTTCGTTGAGGTCGAGAGAAAGTTCCAAATCGGACAACGTCTCTTGGACGGCCAGTCTGAATGCCAGATACGTCAGGTCGTTGTTAGGGAGCCGAAGGGTGTGGTTGTAGCAAGTGAGCATGTCCACATCGTCTCACCTCATGAAATCGATTGGAAGTCGTGTTGCGAGATAGCGACTTTTCGTCGAAATCGGCGACTTGGACCAACATGTCGTCCTGCGAAACGAATACTTTGGGCTTCGCTTAGCCTTTAACCGTCCAACGGAGGATTTGCCATGGGATATGACCAGCACCATCAGTCCAGTTCGTCGGGAGCATTGGTGGGAGTTGTTGTGGCGGTCCTGCTCTTCGCCGTTCTTGGCATCCTTGTCGTTGTCGGTGCCGGTCTCTTCTTCGTGCAAACTTCCCGAGTGGAGGCTATGGTCGCCAGGGACCGGGCGGTTGCTGAGCTAAGACGTGTCGGGGTGGAGGCACACAATGCAGATGCAGAGGCCCAGAGAGAAGTTGAAGAAGCCCGAGTCGAAGCAACGCCAGATCCGAGACTCAACTTTGTGGTGA
>PBSM01000316.1 GCA_002726245.1 Planctomycetaceae bacterium
AAAAAATGGAGAAAAATCTGGGGGGGGGCCGCGATGTTAAGATGGCGAGGGATTTAGGCTTGGAGCGGTTCCATGCTCAACCCAAATGGGAAATCCCGGATAAGCGTGCTGGTTCGCACAGCATAGCCATCACGTACGACGCGCACACTTTCGCGCGGATGTCAATAGTTCGTGCCAAGTCTTATCTTTTTTCGAATATCTGCACCGCTTAGCATTTGGCTCTTGCGGCCCGGCGGGTAAAATTAGACCTGGGACGAGCGATCGTTACTCATTCCGTTCGGAGTGGGACATTTTGGAGTTTGACGGTGGCTGGATACGAAGAAGTCAAGCGAGTGCAATTGCTTCGCGAAGCCGAAGGTTACTTGGACCTGGCGACCGCGTGTGCGGACGACTATCCGTTGCGTCCCGAGATCCGAAATCGTTTGGCCAACCGAGCTGTCGATCTGCTAGCTCGTGCCAGCGGTGAATGCGAAGACCGTTTCTATTTGCAGGGCATGGCCTATCGTCTTCTGGATCGCCACCACGAAGCCATCGAAGCCCTCGAAGCGGCGGCCGAGTTCAATCCCGATAACGCACACACGTGGCTTGCGCTTGGCTGGTGCCACAAACGCGTTGGCCGTCTCGACCTGGCGATTCAATCGCTGGAAGAAGCCCTCTCAATCTCACCCGACGACGCGATCATCTACTACAACCTCGCCTGCTACTGGAGCCTCGCCAGCAACGCGAAACTAGCCTTGGCCTATCTGACGCGAGCCTTCGACATCGATCCCACCTTCCGCGACCTCGTCCCCAACGAAACCGACTTCGACCCCATCCGCGCCCATCCCGGTTTCCTTGAGCTGACGAGCGTGATTGTCTGAACAGGCCCCAGGACGGTGGTGGATGTCCGCAGATCAGATCTTCTACTGAAGTAGTTTCCAGTAGAACGACGCGACGTGTTGAATGGTGTCGATGCGGAACTATTGGCGAGTAAGTCACGACTGGATGACTGACCATGCAACAAGCCGCGAATTAACTAATGCGAGCACGTACGGATCTGTAGGAACGCTGGGTGGGCAACCACCCAGGGGCACCCGGCCGGCGCCGTTGGGATTTGGCCAACGCCGAAGCGATGATGGCGCTGTCCGCCTTGCATGACAGCAGGCGTTGGCACGTGCGCTGGACATCTCTCGACGCACAAAGGAGTTCGCATCGCCATAGAATCTGGCCCCACACGCCATGCACCCGTGCCGGTAGTGTCCTAATCTTGCGTTGGGCGGATTCGCACGCGACCTGAAATCAGACAATGCCGTTACCTGAGGTGGCACAACACCCGCCATATCCCCAGCCTCAGCGTCTGCTTTTGGGAACTCCGCGATCCACTCGCACATTGCAACAGTGGGTTTCTTTAACTTCGTGCGAATAAGTCCTCCAGCGACCGGATCGCAACCACGCCTAAGGGAAATGACAGAGGACGTCTCGCTTGACGCGGACAAGCTTCTTTGCCTCTGATTGTGGAAACCGAACTAGAAAAAGGCTGCGACAGTGGTGTCGCGGCCTTTTTTTGCGCGCCCTGAAAATGACCAACGCAACTTTAGGACACCACCCCCGTGCCGATGCAGTTTCCGTGAACCAAAACGCATGGTAGGATAAGTACTTGTCGTTGCACCGTCATGAAAATGCGGGCTGATCGAGCGGCGGCGTTCCGCTGTCACCTCTTGGCCAATTCTTCATGGACTTCTGGGCCGGAAAGGTACTTCGTTGAAACGCGTTCATATTGTTGGCCGAAAAAACAGTGGCAAGACAACGCTGATCGTCGAGGTAGTGAAGCATCTCACATCGATGGGCTATCGTGTCGGCACGGTAAAGCACACACACCATCGGCACGAGTTAGACACGCCCGGTAAGGATTCCTTCCAGCACCGCCAAGCGGGCGCTGCTGCTGTAGGGATTCTGTCTCCTGGGATGGCCGCCATCTTTTGGCCGTCAGATGCGGATCAACCGGATCAGTCGGATCAGTACGATCGCTTGTCGGCGCTACTCGCGGACTGTGACCTGGTTTTGGTCGAAGGCGATTCTGGAACGGGCGCCGACAGGATTGAGGTTTGGCGCGCGGCGACTTCCACCAAGCCAATGGTATCGGACGACCCGTCAATCCGTGCTGTCATAACCGACGATGCGATCCAAGTGTCCGTCCCAGTTTGGCAACGCTCGGACGTTGTTGCTGTTGCGACTCGTTTGTTTGAGTTGGCTGGCGGTAAGAGGGCATGACGTCCGCCGAGGGCGAGATACATTGAATGTCAAGGTGCCAACAAGACTGGTCGCACGTCGAAACAGCGATCGAGGCACGGCGTCAGCACAGAACCTGACAAGAGAGCGATGACTTACGCCGATGGTTGTGGACCAAGAACGTGAGCCCGCGCCCGTCAAATCTCTTCCGGTCCTGGCGGCAAAGTCCTGGGGCAGGCGGCTCCAACATGTAAGTCTGCGGACGAAGATTGTCGTTCCGATGGTTGCTCTGGCGGTGCTGCCGGCCCTGGCAATTGGCGTTTTCACCATCACGTGGACACGGAACTCGCTGCGCGAAAGCGCCATCGAACGCGTCGAGTTTGATACCGCCTCGAAGGCCCGGCGGGTGACGGAGTTCTTAGACGCGGTCTTGCAAGACCTGCGTTTTCTCGCTCGAACCAAGATCATCCGCGATTTGGCGGACACCGACACATCCATCCCCTTCAGCTGTATCCCCGAACTGCGGGCGGAAGCAGAGCGGGAATTCCACACTTTCTCACAGGGAAAACGAGCCTTTTACCAGGTTCGATACCTGAGCAATGCAGGTCAAGAACTGGTGCGGCTGAATGTGGAGGATGGACAACCATTGATTGTGCCTGCCGAACAATTGCAGCACAAGAGCGACCGATACTACGTGAAGGCCGGCTTGGAGCTTGAGCCAGGACAGATCTACCGTTCGCCGATGGACCTGAACGTCGAGCATGGCATTGTGGAGATGCCGCACCGTGCCGTCGTGCGTTTCGCAACACCTGTGCTGGGGACGGAAAGGCGCAAAGGGGGATTGGTTGTCATCAACATTAACGCGGACTACCTGATGTCACTCCTCGGTCCCTTGCCTGCCGAGACGGAAGGTTGGTTGATCGACGGAGCAGGAACGTATTTGGGCTATATTGGTCGGTCCAAAGCGCGGGGTGACGTTTTTGGTTTGGCGAAGCGCCGGCGTCTCTCCGTGGATCATCCGCCCGAAACGGTGTCCACGATTCTGGAAAGCCGAGGAGACGCCGGGGCCGTTGCAACCCGCCGAGATCTGCTCTCTTTCTCGCCGATTGCGTTAGGTTCCGAACCGGCCGCACATCCCGCGTCAGCGGACCGGAAGTGGTTTCTTCTGATGGCCCATGACCGCGCTCCGATCGACACGCCAATCCGTCACCTCACGGTGTTCCTCTCCGTTGTCACCTCGGTCGTGGCAGTCACTGCAGGCGTGTTGGGAGTCTTGGTCGGTCATTATCTGACGCGGCCCGTCGCCATCTTGCGTCGCGCCACGCGAGAAGTTGCCGCCGATCTGTCAAAGCTCGTGGAAGTCACGACGGGAGACGAAATCGAGGGATTAGCCAACGACTTCAACGTGATGATCGAACAGTTGCGCGAGGCCCAGAACCGGCTCTCGGCGTGGAACGCGGAGCTAGAGCGGGAGGTGGCGCGGAAAACGGACGACCTGCACAAACTTCAAGGCGGATTGGCCAGGGCGGAGAAGTTGGCTTCGATCGGACAAATGACCGCCAGCGTGATGCACGAGATTGGTAACCCGCTGGCCGCGATCAAGACCAGGATCCAAGTCGCGGAGGAGGAAGAGAATCCCGTCGAGCATTTCCAGTCACTTCTGGCGGACATCCTTGACGAAGTAAACCGGCTGACGGTGTTTCTCCGCTCGTTCTGTCATTTGTCAAGACTGCGCGAGCCGCGGATGGAGATCACTTCTTCGGAAGCGGTTGTGCAAGGAGTGATCACCTTGATCAGCCCGGAACTGCGGAGGCAGGGAGTCACGTTGCGCGTGGAATCGGCTGCGGACGCCCCGTCGATATTCGGCGACCCGGATCAGCTTCGGCAATTGCTCATCAATCTACTCCTCAACGCTGCGGAGTCGTCGTCGTCCGGCACCGAGATTCTGGTGACCGTCGGGCCACCGACCTCTCACGCGGCGAATCGAGTACTCGAGGGGGCGTGTATCGAAGTGTTGGACCATGGTGCCGGCATGTCCGAGGAAGTCGTCAAGAGTATCTGGGACCCGTTCTTCACGACCAGGGCGGATGGGACGGGGCTGGGACTGGCGATCTGCCGACAGATTGTCGAAGACCATCGGGGAACGATTCGCGTCCAAAGTCAACCAGACGAAGGGACACTGGTGACCGTGACCTTCCCGGACGCAGTTGCCGAACGACTCAGTTCGGCCAGGACTCGTGAAGATCATGCATCCGAAAGCGCGAACGACTCTAACCCAAAGCCTTAGCCGTGAAAATCAACATCCTAATTGTCGAGGACGACAGCGGGCTGCAAAGCTCTCTGAAGAAGTCGTTCTTGCGGCGTGATCACGCCGTGAGTTGTGCATCGACGGTGACAGAAGCTCTGGAGATGTTGCACGGGAGAAAGCTGGATCTGGTGTTGTTGGACAACCGGCTTCCCGACGGCTCGGGTCTGGATGTGCTGACCGCGGTGCGCGATCTGGATCAGGAAATCGCCGTGATCATGATGACGGCCTTTCCGGAGTTGAAGACGGCCGTTCGCGCGATGAGGGACGGAGCTCGCGACTTCATCGTCAAGCCGTTCGAGTTAGAGGAGCTACACTTGACGGTTGAACGGGCAATTGAGGCCCGCGAGTTGCGTCGCGATGTGACGCGTTTGGAGCGAGAGAGCCGCAGACGAGGCGAGATCGCGGAAATCCTCGGCGAAAGCAAAGCCATCGACCAGGTCCGCGACCAGATCCACCTAGTCGCCGGGGCGGACACTCCGGTGCTGGTAATAGGCCAGACCGGGACCGGCAAGGAACTGGTTGCCGACTCATTGCACCGGCTCTCTTCGCGGGCGAAGCGTCCGCTGGTCAAAGTAAACTGCAGTGCTTTCTCCGAACAGATCTTGGAAAGCGAGCTGTTCGGACACGAGAAGGGCGCTTTTACAGATGCCGGGGAAGCTCGTGCCGGGGTGTTCGAGATGGCCGATGGCGGAAGCCTTTTCTTGGACGAGATATCAGAGATGAAGCTCGGCTTGCAGGCGAAACTACTCCGCATCGTTGAAGGGCACGCGTTCTATCGCGTTGGCGGGCAGCGTGAGGTGCGCACCAACGTCCGTGTGATCGCCGCGACCAATCGTGATCTTCAAGCCCGCATCCAGTCCGGCGACTTTCGCGCGGATTTGTACTTCAGACTGAATGCGTTTCAGATTACCGTGCCGCTGCTGCGGGAGAGAGATGGCGACGTCGTTCTGTTGGCCCGGTTTTTTCTCCACCGCGCGGCCTCGGCGTTGCGCAAGGGGAAATTAGAGCTGACTCCGCCGGCTGAGCAGATCTTGCTTAGCTACCATTGGCCTGGCAACGTTCGCGAACTGCACAACGTCATGGAACGTGCCGCTATTCTGTGTGAGACGGGTGAGATCGGGACAGAACACTTGCCCAGTGAGCTTCACGCCTCGGCCTTCGTGGCCCAGCACGCGTCAGGTGCGTCAGGCCGTATGCCATCACTCGCCGAGATGGACCGGCGGTATATGGCTCATGTGCTAGAAAGCACCGGAGGCAACTTTTCCGAAGCCGCACGGATTCTCGGTGTTGCGAGGAACACGCTTAAAGCAAAACTCCGCCCGCCCGATTGAATCAGCGGCGGTTGGCATCGTTCATCAGCACGCCGACACATCTCACATCGTCGCGTCATCACCGCTGACCATCAGTGGAATCCCGAGCGATCCAGATGACACTGCTTGGAATCGTGTGACATCGCTCACGCAAACAGCTTCGTCACGGGAAAGCCCTTCACCAGCTCGCGTGGTTGATTCAGATGGTTGTACATCAGCATGCTCGGATCGATGCCGAACGCGTGGTAGATCGTCGCCAGCAGCTCTCGTGGATGCACAGGATCCGCGGCCGGTGCCGAGCCGGTCTTGTCGGACTCGCCATAGATGTAGCTGCGCTTGATCCCGCCGCCGGCAATCACCGCTGTGTAACAGTAAGGCCAGTGATCGCGCCCGTCAGAACTGTTGTCGTTGCCAGAAGTGCTGACGCCTCGTTCCGGGCTGCGACCGAATTCTCCCACCGCAACGATCATCGTTTCCTCAAGCATTCCGCGCTGGTCCAGGTCATCGATCAGCGTCGATAGCCCCGCGTCGAGCATCGGCGCTGACTGGTCTTTCATCCGCTTCGTGAGTCCTTTGTGTACGTCCCAGGAATGGTTGTCCGAGTTAGCGACCTTTGGCCATACCACTTCCACAACGCCCGTGCCAGCTTCGATCAATCGCCGCGCCAACAGGCAGCTCTGCCCAAAGGCATTGTTGCCATAGCGATCACGGAGCTGCTTCGACTCACGGTCCAAAGCGAAAGCATCGCGTGCGCGACCCGACGTCACTAACTCGAGTGCTCGACCGTAGTACTCATTCAGCTTGTATTCACTGACCGCCTTCTCCACATCCGGCATTCCTTCGTTGATGACATCACGAAGTCGGGCGCGGCGCTGTAAGCGCCCGGAATGAACTTGAGGACGCAACTGTAGATCGTCGATGCTGATCCCGTCCATCTTGTTCATGTTCATGTCGTCGCCCGAAGGATACAAGTAGTACGGATCGTAGGCTCGACCCAAGAATCCCGCCGTTCCGGCCTTGCCGACGACGTTGCTCTCTTGCAACGGCCTCGGCAGCATCACCAACGGAAGCATCGGCACTTTCGACGGTTTCAAGCGAACAAGGTTCGAGCCAAAGTTGGGAAAATCCTTTGGGCTGGGAGGTTCCAACTGACCCGACGGGCTGACCTTGTCGGTTGTGTAGCCGGTCAGCATCTGATAGATCGCGGCCGTGTGATTGAACAACCCGATCGGTGTGTAGCTCATCGATCGGATCAGCGACACCTTGTCGTTCACCTGAGCAAGCTGCGGCAGCAGTTCGGTGAATTGCACGCCCGGCAGCTTCGTGGAGATCTCCTTGAACGGCCCGACCACGTTATCCGGTAGATTCGGTTTCGGGTCCCATAAGTCCAGATGACTCGGACCGCCTTGCAGGAACATCAAGATGATGCTCTTGGCCGTCCCTTCTCCGATCGCAGTGTCCGCTGCCTTGGCAGTTGCAGCCTGGAGCTGAAGCATCGAGCCAAGGCCGAGTCCCAGCATGGACGAACCGCCGACCCGAAGGAGATCGCGGCGGTTAAAGATGGGAGCAGCGGCCTGTTGGAATCGAACGTCGTTCGTGTTAATGCTAAACATGGGTTATCTCCGGTATGAAGGCGTGATTGGCCGTTCTGTGCATGCGGTGATACAATCGAAGTCAGGATACTGAGAGAAAGCTGAGGACGATTTCATGCAGACACAAATCACGGCAACCGTTGTTGACGGAGTCATTAAGCCCGACCAGCCCTTATCGCTGCCTAACAACACGCGTGTGCAGGTGACAGTCGAGCCGACTGAGGACTGGCGTGTAAAGATGCGCGAGGGACTAGAAGGGATGAGACGCCTGATCGAAGAACAGCCGATGCGTTCCGGAGGGTTGCGGTACACGCGCGACGAGCTACATGAACGCAGTTGACACCAACGTGCTCGTGTATGTCGTCGATGCGGAAGAACCAGTGAAGCAGAAGAAGGCGATCGAATTGCTCGACGGTCTGGCGAAGGCATCGGTGCAAACAGTACTCCTCTGGCAGGCGGCTGCCGAGTTCCTACGTTGCATGCGGCGGTGGGAAGCGGCGGGTCGGATAACGCGTGACAACACAGAGGCATATCTCCGACAACTCGACGCCATGTTCGAGTACGTCTATCCCGTGCGGCAGATTCTCGATGTGGCGCTCGATCTAAGTTCGCGTTACAGCCTGTCCCACTGTGACAGCGTGTTGTTGGGAGCATGCGTCCATGCCGGCATTCAGACCCTCTACACCGAAGACCTCGACGCCAAGACGACGTACGACGGCGTTTCAATCGTAAATCCGTTCGCCTAAGTTCAGCAAAGAGCGAGATCATTATGGCTTCTCGTGTCTTCCGGCGATTATCGATTAAACAAAAACGCCGGACTGTTGATCAGTGCCCAAGCAATATCCTGGGCAGCGGTCAGTCGCGGGTTCTTGAGCTGTTGTTCGCTCAGTTCAACATCTGCCCGCAGTTGGGCTAGTTTCAAATCGACGGGTAGCGGCTTGCTGACTTCGGCCAGGTTATCTCGCAGTTGTTGCAGCTTTGGATTGACGGGCCGTGGCTGCTGGGCGTTAGCCAGAGCTGTTTGCAGCTTTTTCAATTCACCGTCGATGCCTCGGTAGTACGCGAGCAAATCTGCCTTCTGTTTGTCGTCGCGCTGGTCGGTCGCGACTGCCAGGATGTCTGTTACGTTTTGTGGCAAGCCCTCCAACAGAATCGGCCCGGTCGAAGTCGTCACGGATAATCGGAACCGGCCGAGTGAATGTTGACCACTGCTGAACTGTTGGTGCAGCAGAAACGTCAGGATCGTCCCGCCGTCGTGGCCTACATCATGCTTCGTCTCGAAGGACGACACGTGGTTCACGCCGACCTTCGGAGCGATTGCCCATCCGTTTCCTGTCGATGCCATGTTGCCATCGATTGCCGTCGCCACGTTGTAGTCGGCTTGACTGAAGTCGGCTTGAGCGTTTTCCAAAGCGATCTTGGCGGTCTTGTCGGGCTCGGACTTCGGCGCGGCAGATAGCTCGAATTCGGTTAGCACGAAGTTTCCATCCGGGGAGCGGCCCGGCCCCTTCTTCGGTTGCCGGTCGTCCGCCAAGGCCTCCAGCCGCACAGCCGTAATACCTTTCAGATCGGTGTTGGCCACTACCTTGTACGTGCCTAATCCATTGGAACTTGTTGCAACGACGGACAAGTCCTCTTGTTTGGTGAGCGTGGTCGCACTTGTGGAGGAGAGCTCCGCCGGATCGAGCGGCGTCCATTCGGTTCCTTTGCCTTCCTGGGCTTCCCAGGCCGTGAGTTTCTCAGCCAACGTCGCTTCGTATTCCTTCAACGCAGTATCTGCTTGGGCGATTGCTTCCGTGTGCTGCTTGTCGAGTTCGGCTTCACGCGCCGCGATCTCCTTTTCGTAGACTTCCAGGTCCGTCTTGGCAGAGGCAATCGACTCCTGACGCTGCGTTTCGTCCGCAGCGATCTTCGGCGCGAGGCTCTTCTCGTATTCCTGCGTCGTCGCGACTAGCTGAGCGTGCTCAGCCGGCAGCTCGCGCATCATCGCCAGCGTGGCATCGATCTCCCGCTGGTCTGCCGGACGATTTAGAATCCGCATGAACAGTTCATCGACCAGCTTCGAATCGTCCTTCTCCGCAACGACCAGCTTGGCAATCTCGCCTTGCGGGTCGATGATCGCGTTATCGACCGTCGAACCGCTGACCAATGCCATCACGGGGCCGAATTGCATGCCGCTGGACCGCTCGCATTCGCAAGCGCTCTCGCGCGGCGGACGACCGAGCTTGGCGAGGAAGCCACTCGGTTCCTTGACGCCCACGTCGGTCAGCTCGGCCGCTCGCGTCCCAGGCTCAACGCCAGGGAACTTGGACACAGAGCCTGTCACTTGTTGCAAAGCGTCGTACAGCACTTCGGCCGGCAAGCGTCGCGCCTTCGCGTGCGAGTAGTTAATCGTGTCGTCTTCGTTCCATTCGTTCGACTTGATCGATACCTGATACGTGCGCGACTTGCAGATCGTGCGGACCAGATGCTGGACGTCAAATCCGCTGTCGATGAACTCTTCGGTCAGCCTGGCGAGCAGTTCTGGATTCGTCGGCGGGTTGCCGGCGCGAATGTCGTCAAGCGGCTCGATCAGGCCCAGACCCAGCAAGTATCCCCACATTCGGTTCACGTAGCTCCGGGCGAAGTATTTGTTGTCGGGCGAGATCATCCACCGCGCGATATGCTCGCGGCGGGGTGCGTTCGGTGCTGCGACATAATGGCTCTTAAAGGGGAATTTGGGCGGAGTGACCGCACCCGTTTCGTCGTGCAGCACCTCGCCGTCGTCCTTCTCGAAGACGACTTCGTACAACGGCTTGCCCGCCTCGACGGCAGTTCGTCCGATCTCCCGCTTGCCGCTGGCCTCGTCTTTCTTCAGACCGAACCGAGCGAAGTAAGCAGCCGTCTCCCAATACTGATTCTGAACCCAACCCTCGAACGGATGGTCGTGGCATTTGTTACAACTGAACCGAATTCCCAAGAACAGATGCGTCGTGTTTTGCATCGTGTCTTCCGGCGTGCGGTGGATCTTGTAGTAAGAGGCCGCCGGGTTCTCTTTGTTGGATCCTGTCGCCGTGAGGATCGTGTAGGCGAATTGGTCGTACGGTGTGTTGGAAGCGATCTGATTGCGAATCCACTTGCGGAACGCCGTTGCTCCCTCGACCGCCAGATACTTGCGGTTGACTTGCAGCAAGTCGGCCCACTTGTTCGTCCAATGCTCGACGTACTCGTCGCTGCCGACGAGCCGGTCGATGATCTCGTCACGTTTGATCCTCGAGTCGCGAATGTCTGCCAGGAAGGCTCGCACGTCGTCGGCAGTTGGCGGCAGGCCGGTCAAATCGAGATGCACGCGCCGAATGAACTCGGCATCGGTACACGATTCAGACGGCAGCGTCTTCGTGCGTTGGAGTTTCGTGGCAACCAACTCGTCAATGAAGTTGTTCGCGGGAGTGTCCTTCCAGACGAAATCCGCCCGGTCACCCATGACCGTTAACGTCGAGGCGGCATACTTCCCTTCGAATCGCGCCAGGATGGGCGATTCGCCGCGGCGCTGTACCGTGACCAACCCGATGGAATCGGCTGTGGCCACCTCGATGTTGCCGCTAGAAATATGGGCCTCGGACGTAACATCACGGACCTCGCCGTTGGAGTACGTCGCCACAACGCGGAATTGTTGCTTGGCGTCGGTGCGTTGCAGAATGCGGTTCTTCGGGAAGATCTCGATGTTCGCCACTCGCGGCGCACCTAAATCGATTTTCGCGCCGTCAGCGATCCACTTGCGGATGACTTGGTAATAAGGCGTGCCTGGGACAACGGCTTGCCCGCCCTCGTGCGGAACACCGGCCGTCGCTTTCAGCAGCATGAGACTGTTCTCGGGTGACGCCAGGTTGATTCGGCGGGAAGCCAATTCGTCGATGTACGCCCGCGCTTCAAAAATCGGGTCGTTGCCCCGCATCGAAGTCTTTAACCCGCCTTTGCCTTTCTTCGATCCGTGGCAGACGCCTGCGTTGCAGCCCGTCTTGCCAAAGACCGGGTTGACGTCGCGAATCAGATCGACTTTGAAGTCGGGTTCAACTCCGGCGACTGCGACGATGGCTGTGGCTTTCTTGTCGCCAAGCGAGAACGTCAGGTCAACCTGACCGTTCGTCTTACCACGAACCAGACCTGTCGGTGAGATAGCAACAGCATCCGTCGATACTTCGACCTTCACCAGACGCGTCACATCAACTACGTTGCCGGATGCTAAACGCCCGGTCACGATGAACTGAGCTGTGTCAAATCGTTTGGCGATCTTGATGTTGACTGGCTGGACTTCGATCGATGCGAGTTCCTCGCCTGCGGGCAGCGTTTCGTCGGTGGCGGCTTGCTCGGGAGCGACCGGGGGCGGCGAGGCGTTCACCGGCTGATCCTGCGTCGCAGCTACTTCCACGATCGAGTCAACCGGCACGGGCACAAATTCCATGACGATCGAGCCGCTGTCCGCGTTGATCAGTCGTACCATTCCGTCCGTGCCAGCCGCCGCCACGATCTTCCCGTCCGCGCTGAACGCCACGGCAAAGATGCCGACATCGGTGAAGTCCGTTTCCGCCAGCACTTTGACGCCCTTGGTGTGGTATTCGGCGACCTTCTTCTTCTCCTCCGCGCTGCGTTCTGCGACGCGCTTCTGCATGATTGCCAGCAGGTCCTTCGGCAACTCGCTGTCGAATTCGTAAGCGTAGATTCGCACTTCGCCAGTCCGATCGACACAGCTTCCCGCCGCGATCCGTTTCCCGTCGCGGCTGATCGCGACGTCGAAGACGCGTCCCTTGAGCTTCGGGAACTTGCGGATCAGGTTGGCATCGTCCCCGATCACCCGCTTCGAAGTGCGGAAGACTCGGTACAGCTTCGGTTCGCCGTCCGCTCCGCCGACCAGGATCTCGTCGGTGGTTGGATGCCGGTCAATCGCGGCGATCCCGCCTTTCAACGCACCCGGTGTGATCGACGTGACGTTATCGACAAAGCGTTGCGTTGCCATCTCCGTCAACTTGGCCGAACGGTCGCGGCCGACGGAGATCAGATGCGTACCTTTCGCGGAAAACACAGTGTCGAGCGGCCAGTCGTTGTGCGCGCCTTGGTACAGCACCTGCTCGCCCGTTTCGGCATTGATCGCCCGCACCGTGTTGTCCGCGCAACCGAACGCGATTAGCTTGCCATCGGGTGACCAACTTGCTCCGTAAACCGTGTCGTAGGTCACAGTGTGCGAGAGCATCAGTTCGCGTTTCTCAACGTCCCAGACTTGCACTTCGCCCATGCGAGCCGGCAAGCCGCCCGTTACTGCCAATCGCTTTCCATCCGGCGAGAAGGCGACCGATTCAATTCTCTCCGACACGCCAATCAGGCGCGCTACCAAGCCCGAACCATCCGCCTTGTGCAACAGCACTTCGTGATAGCCGGCGACGGCAAGCAGATTACCATCGGACGAGAAGTCAAGCGATGTGATGACCGGAGGCATGGAGTACGCCGGTGGGTGCTCCATGTCGTACGTCTGCTTTGCACTTTCCGGTGTATCGTCTTGTGCGCCCTGTGCAATCCACTCCTTGACGATTGCAATTTCAGCTTCCGAGAGCGGCTTCTTTTCTTTCGGCATTTCGGCTTCGCCATCGACGGGCGTGATCAGCTCGACGAGATATCCCTCGTCCGGCTTGCCCGGCACGATGGCCGTCTCCTCGCTCTCGCCTCCAGCCAACATTCTTTCAAAGTCCGTCATCAAGTACTCGCCGTCTGCTTTGGCCGGTTGGTGGCAGCCGTGGCATTGGGCTTGAAAAATCGGTCGGATCTGTTGGTAGTAGCTAACCTGTTTACTATCTGAAGCTTCCGCCGGCTTTTCGTCTTCACACAGGGCGACCGACGAACTCAAGATGACCAAACAAAACAACGCGAGAAACCGCCGCGAGATGAAAGCAGACATTGTTGTTTCCTCAGAGTCAGAAGCTGTGATCTGGCAGGAGGGTCTGCCGGGCGTGGAGATCGATCACCACTTTATCACACCTATTGCGGATGTCAAGGTCCGCTTGTCGCATAGTCGTTGTTCGCTCCGCGAACAAACGTCTTTTCGCGGAGCGAAAAGCGACTATCGCTCGTCATCTTCTCTTTGACAACACCGTTATCGGAAGCTAAATAATGGTACGTTCATCCTGTAAAGGCTCCTCATGTCCCTCCAAGCCAACGGTGATCCCGTCCCGCGACCGCCGCGATGGCGGTGGCTGACGACTCCGCTGTTGCTGCTGCATCTGACGGCCGTCTTCGTATCGCCGTTTGCCTTTATCAGTTCATCTCCAGAGGCTGTGTCGCCTGTCGCAGCAGCCGTTGCGGATCCGTTGCAGCCTTACATTCAATTCGCTTACCTGAACCACGGATATGCCTTCTTCGCTCCCAATCCCGGTCCTAGTCATCTGGTTCGCTGGCGGCTGGAGTTCGACGATGGCCGGCCGCCGGTGGAACACACCTTCCCCGACCTCGATCGCCATTGGCCACGACTGCTCTATCACCGGCACTTCATGCTGGCCGAGCAGTTACATGCCGACTTCGTGCCGCCGCAGCCTCCCGATACCGACGACGCCAGGCAGCTCGCCGCCTGGCGTCGTCGTCGCGCGGTTTACGATGCGAAGTGGCGATCTTACGAAAACCAGCTACGGATTCGTTACAGTGCCGATCGAGTGACGTTAACGCGCGTGGAACATGAATTGCGATCGTGGGCGGATGTACAACTTGGCAGGCGACGCCTTGATGAAGAGGACTCCTATCTCGATCTATCGGAACGTTCCGTTGAACTTCCGGGACCGCTCGAGGAACCCGAAGAGCTGTTGGCACCTACCTCGCAATCAAGTGGCGAGCGGGGGACGTTAGTCCCCTGATATCAGTGGGCTCATGCCCACCGCTCGCCGTGTTGAGAGAAGCAAGCATGAAATCCATACGAGTCTGGGCCCGGGAAGTCATCGCCGCGTGGGATCGGTTTTGGTACAACGCCGCGCCGCCGCATACGCTGGCGATGATTCGAATCTTTGCCGGCGCGATGCTGCTCTACACGCATACGGTCTGGTCGAAAGACCTGCTCGCTTTCTTGGGGCCGAACAGTTGGATCGACAACGACGCTTCGCGCGTGATGCACGAAGGTTCATTCGCTTGGAGCTACCTTTGGTATGTCGAATCGCCGGCGCTGCTCTGGACGCTGCACATCGCGGCGCTCGTCGTATTCGCGATGCTCACCGTCGGTCTGTTCTCGCGAGTCGTCTCGGTGCTGGCTTTTATCATCACGATTTCATACTGCTATCGGCTGGAGGGCGCTCTGTTCGGGCTCGATCAAGTCAACGCCATGTTCGCGATGTACTTGATGCTTGGGCCGTGCGGAGCGGTCTATTCGGTTGATCGTTGGCTCGCGCGGCGCCGCGCGGGAGGCACGCTTCCACCACCGACTATCGGGGCAAACGTCGCGATACGCCTGCTCCAATGGCACATGTGCATTCTGTATCTTTTCGCCGGCGTGTCGAAGATGCGCGGCGACACTTGGTGGGACGGCAGCGCGTTTTGGTTCGGAGTCGTGAACCTGGAATACCAGTCGTTGGATATCACTTGGCTCGGCCGCTCGCCGGTCCTGCTCTCACTGGTGACACACGTCACGGTGTTCTGGGAGACGTTTTACTGCGTGCTGATCTGGCCGAAATTAACGCGCCCCATCTTCCTGTTACTGGCGGTTGTGGTTCACGGCGGCATCGCGCTCTGCTTGGGGATGATCACGTTCGGAACAGCGATGTTGATCGGCAACTTTGCGTTTGTTGCACCAACAACCGTGGACGCGCTGGTTGCCGGCTCTCTTAAGCGACTCCGACGTGTACTGAATCGTAGGTTGCCGGTGGAGACTGCTTCTGGGGAACGGCGGGTGCGGCAGGCGGACTAGATCGCATCTCGACGCTACGAGGTCTTCCGCGTCAGAATGCCGTTCCCTAAGCTACATCAACCTGCAAGGTTTGTTCCCCTCTCCGATTTCGGGTAACGAGTGTGCGTCGGTCTGTTCCGTTCTTATTTGTCCGATTGTCAACCGTCGCACTGGCGTTCGTCGTGGCTAGTCTTGGCGGTTGTCGCTCCGAGACGCGATCCTCGCCTAAACCCCCACACCAGTCCGTCAGTAAAGAACCGTCGTGGAACAAGTTGCCACCAGGCATTGAATCGATGTCCGGGCCGCAAATGTATGAGGCACTTTGCAGCGCGTGTCACGGGTCCAAGGGCGACGGCAGCGGTCCGGGGTCACGGTCGGTGTGGCCCCCGCCACGCAACTTCCGCCGCGATAAGTTTCGGCTCGTGAGTAGCCAGAACCGCGTTCCAACATTGGCCGACATCGAGGGCGTGATCGAGCAGGGAATGCCAGGAACTTCGATGACCTCGTTCGAAGGCCTAACTGATCGACAACGAACACTGTTGGCGGAGCAAGTGCTGCGTCTAAGGCGCGATGGTGTGCGCGACCGAGCGATCGAAGAACGGCAACAGGATGGCGTGCCCAACATCGCAGAAGAAGTCGAGGCGGCGGTCCGTCGCGCCACAACGCCTGCCGAGATCGTCCCGCTTCCCGTCATCGAGCCCTCCAACTCGGAAGACATTGCCAGGGGGCAACGTATTTACCGTCAACAGCGTTGCGACTCGTGCCACGGCGAGGATGGAGTGGGGGCCTGGGACGTACACTTACGCGACGATGAGGGGCCTGCGACCCGCCCGCGTGATCTCGTCCATGAGCCCTTCAAAGGTGGTCACCAGCCGGAGTCGATTTATTTGCGGCTGCGTCTCGGCATGCCAGGCACTCCGCATCCGAGTAGCCCGAGTCTGTCAGAGCAACAGTTAATCGACTTGGTCCACTACTGCCGATCACTGGCGAAGGAACGAAAACTGAATCTAACCGGCCATCAAAGACGAACACGCGCCACCAGCCAGAGCTATCTGAGAGCACTGGGCAGGGTGAGTCCACAGTGACCATAGTAGCCCGCTAGGTTGTTTCCGTGGGTAGCTCGCACCCGCGCACCGGTCTTGCGCGGGGTAGTCTTTCAGCGCATCTCGAATAAGGCGTGAGGAATCCGCCGCGCGACGATGACCACCGGAATGATCAGGGCTTTCTAAGCCAGTTCTCGGTCTTGTCGAACAACGCATCTACATCCTGCGGTCTTGCCAGGCGGCGCGTACCGTCGGGCAGCAGTGCGGCCATCAAATCGTCTGCGATCGACCCACCAAGTTCGTCCGTATTACCAAGGATGTGTCCGAACTCGTGAGCCAAGACAGTGAGCAAATCCATCTGGCCCGCAGCCGGGCCTGCTGGCACCGCACGGAGGACTCCCGCTTGCTCGTCCCAAGCAAACTCCCGATTGTCGTGTGGTGACGAATCGACAAACCACCCATAACCCGCCGCATCACGATCGACGATGATTTCGCCGGACAACGCCATCGCCAACCGGTCGCCTGGCAAGTCACCAATATCGACGTGAACGCCGCGCAAGCGGTCGATCGAATCGTCCGATATCCCCGCTGACGTCCAACTAGCGATGGCAGCATTGACGATCGACGCGAGTTGACCACCCCCCAGACTTTGATCCAGTACGAGTGAGAGAATCGGGGTTAAGTAATTCGACTGTGTTCTG
>PBSM01000317.1 GCA_002726245.1 Planctomycetaceae bacterium
GTAGCCAGACAAGACATTCTTGAGATTCACCCATTCACAACAAATCATTTTTACCCTGTATTTTAAGGGGCAAAAGCACACATGCGAGAGTGGTGGAATTGGCAGACACGCTAGAGACAGGTTCTGCTGGATCTGTTCGTAAGCCGCGCGGCGCACCAACAGAAATCCCGTCCCTGCGTAGAGGATCTCGGTTAGCCCGCCTTCCTCACCAAAGATCAGCTTCTCGGTCCCCGGCATGACGTGGCAGGCCAAGACTCGACGGCCCTTCTGTGGATAGATGCCACAGACGATAGGTTGCTGGTGTGACCGAAGCTTATCGATATCGTCGGGCTCGAAGCCGACGTCGGAATCGATCCACATGGTTTCCGCGAAGCCGTCGCCCAGAGCATCGGTCGCCATTTGGTTGCGCCCTGGTCGATGGCGGAGTAGCCACGAACCCGGCGGACGGTGTAAACACGTCGTTCGAGTTCGAGAAGCGCCTGTTCGCAGGCAGGAGCGAGCGCGCCGCCAATCGGAACAAGAACCACGCACTTCGCGGGATCACATGAGTTCTGCGACGGGGCTTCTGGCAACGAAGTCGTCGTTAGATCCGCAACAGATTCTTGCAGGGGGGGGGCGCAGCGTGATACGTTGTCGGATTCGTCGCGTCGCGCGAGGGTGAAGTGTACCCCAATGATTCAGCCAACTCTCCGATTACGTCGTCAAACTCTGCCAATTCGGAGTCTGGAATGGCTGACAGCGGTGGTGGGCCGTCGGTCGGACGCACGGCGGCGGCTTCTTGATTGAGTTCAAAGCCGAGGTAAGACTCAATTCGGTCGAAACGGCGGTCCTTTAGGTCTTCGTAGCGCACAAGCAATGCATCAAGTTGTTCCGCCTGCTGGACAAAGCTCTCGGCTGTTTCTTTCCATATTTGTCCGAACAGCTTGGCCGTGACAGGTTGATCGGGCCAACGGTAGTACCATTTCCAGCTGGCGTTTCGCCGTGCGGCCCACGAGCGATAAGCATCGTACGGATTGCGGACCAGGAAGAGGAGTTTGCAGTTGGGATAAAGCAGCTTCAAGTAATGTGCATCGTCCGCGGACAGACGAACTTCTTTCAATCCCCACCGCGTCGCTCCGGATTGCAACGCAGGTTCCTCGAAGAGACGGTTAAAGTATGCCCGGTGCGCGTTCAGGAGTGTTGCCACGTCGGGATAGAGATTGGCCACAAAGCGAGTGCTCAGTACATCACACTTTGTTCCATCAAAGAAGAAATGCGGTTCTGGCCATTCGTTCGTAATACAACGAAGCGAATCAGCAAGTCGCGCACTCGGGAGGGCGTGCCCGTATGGCTCGCCCAGATCAAGGCAGGTGGCATGAGCAGCCGCTGTAACAACGTCGAGCCTGAACGCCAGCCTGCTGCCAACACGAAGATCGGGGACTTTGATGAATCATGCTCCCTGAGATCGGGCCATCGCTCGACAAGCGTTTTAATCGCCCGCAGCAAGGGCCGCGCCTTCGTGCTGTCGAGAATCGACATAACTCTACCCTCTTCGCAACGTGATAAGACCATCTCCCGCATCCCTGCCCAGGAGATATCCGTGTCCTAGATCATCGGCAACCGCCAGGCAACTACCCGAGCGGCTGAACTGCCGAAAGCGATACACCTGTTCTGCTGGCAATCGTTACGCGAGTCTGGTAGATTCTGGGCGCTGCAAGACCCTTTCAGAAGGGAAACCACATGACCAAACTGCTATACATCGTTCCCGAAAAATGCACCGGTTGTATGCAATGCGAGTTGGCTTGCTCGTGGGTACAAACGGGAACGTTCGCGCCGTCGAAGAGCCTCGTTCGCGTGAACGTCTTCGACGAGGAGGCAAGTTACGCGCCCTACACTTGCCTGCAGTGTGACGAGGCATGGTGCATGTCGGCATGTCCGGTGAACGCCATCGCGATCGACGAGCAAAGCGGTGCCAAAGTCGTGCTCGAACAGCTCTGCATCGGTTGCCATCTGTGCACGATCGCGTGTCCGTTCGGAACGGTATTCACATTGCCCAAAACCGACAAAGCCTCGAAGTGCAATCTCTGCGGCGGTGATCCCGCGTGCGTGACGGCCTGCCCGACGGATGCGATCGAGTTCGTGGATGGCGATCAAGCTGCCGACTGGTTCGGCCGTTGGACCGATCGGGTCAACTCGAATTACGTAGAAGCAATGAACTGATATAATGGAGCGATCGGCTTCTCGTCGAACAAAGAGGATCGAACATGGCACACGTTCCGGAACAATTTGACTATACGCAACTGAGCGTCACTCAGAAGTTGGAGTTGATCGGCGACATCTGGGATAGCATCCCCGACGCCGCTCACGGCCGAGCAGAAAGCAATGCTTGAACGCCGCATGAGGGACTTCGAGGAGTCACCAGAGAAGTTTGTCAGTTGGGAAGAAGTGAAAAGAAAGCTTCTAGAAAACAGAAAATGAGCTTTAGGACTTGGCTACATGAAGAAGCGTCTGCCGAACTTGAAGAGTCGCAACGGTGGTATAACATCAAGCAAGCAGGCCGGGCTTGGTGATGAGTTCGTGGTTGCCGTTGCGGCGCAGATTGAAGTCATCAAGCAATCGCCGCAGCGATATGCGACGGTTTACAACGGAGCGCAACAAGTCCTTATGGACCGTCTCGAATTACGTGGAAGCAAGGAACTAGTTCGATGGACGCGCAGAATCCGTACAACCCACCCCAAGAGCCAAACCCATTCCTGGAAGAGATCCATGATCCAGTAGATCAGGCGAGGATCGAAGAAGCAGCGAAACGTCTTGTGAAGGAAAAACAAGACAAGAGCACTGCGTTGCAGTTGTTCTTGACTGGCTTGATCGGCTGCTTCGCGCCAATTCTGGCAATCTACGGATTGGTATTCCTGCTCCGAAGACCTCATCCGTTTCCGCGGAAAGGCTTGGCGATAGCAGGCACGGTGCTGCATTTCATTTGGTCCGGCTTGTTGGTGCTGAGCATTCTGATGAGCGCGGCTGCCGGATAGCAAGCGAGATTTCGCTTTCGCGAGGAAGGATGAAGCCTAATGAGTCATAACATCATCATCGGTGGCGGCCCGGCCGCGACGAACTGTATCGAAGCGATTCGCGACTACGACACCGAGTCGAAGATCACACTGATCTGCGACGAACCTGCTCACTCGCGTATGGCGTTGCCGTATTGGTTGGCTGGCAACATTCCTCGCGAACATACCCACACCGCGGACGACGCTTACTTCCAAGCGCAAGGCGTCGAAGCTCGCATCGGCAATCGCGTGGTGAAGGTCGATCCGAGCAGTAACTCCGTCGCGCTCGATGACGGCAGTTCACTCGATTTCGATAACCTATTGATCGCGACTGGTTCTTCGCCGTTGGCTCCGCCGATTCCAGGGACGGACTTGCCAGGCGTGCAGCCGCTCTGGACGTTAGCCCACACCGAGAGTGCGCTCAAAGCAGCCGAAGGCATGGAAGAGCCGCGCGTCGTGCTCGTCGGTGCCGGCTTCATCGGCTTCATCATGCTGAACGCGATGTTCAAGCGTGGTTGGAATCTGTCGGTTGTCGAGCGAGAATCGCATGTCTTGCCGCGAATGCTCGATGCGACATCAGCAGGGATGGTTGAAAGCTGGCTCGGCTCGCAAGGCGTGAACGTCCACGCTGGAACAACCGTGCAAGAAATCAAACGAGGTGACAGCGATACGAGAGTTGTTCAGCTCGACAACGGCAGTCAGATCGAAGCCGACATCGTGATCATCGCGACCGGCATCAAAGCGAATCTGGATCTGATTGACGGCTCGGGCATTGAGACAGATCAAGGCATCTTAGTGAACGACCAGATGCGGACCAACTTCTCGAACATCTATGCTGCCGGCGACATCGCGCAAGGTCCCGTGCTGTTCGGCGATGACCGTGCCGTCCACGCGATCCAACCAACAGCCGTTGATCACGGACGCGTCGCCGGCGCGAACATGGCCGGTCTGGAAGTCCACTATCCTGGCAGCTTGTTGATGAACATTGTCGATATCTGCGGTCTGCAAGGAGCAAGCTTCGGGGCTTGGGACGATCCTAATGCCGAGGCCATGACGATCGCAAATCCGAGCGGATCGATTTACCGAAAGTTGCTTTGGCGCGAAGACCAGCTTGTCGGTGCAATCTTCACCGGCCGCCCGGACGACATGGGGATGCTGACCGACGTTGGCATGGTGAAAGGGATTCTGCAAACGCAGACGGCGCTTGGTCCCTGGAAGCAGTATCTGTCGGAGAATCCGTTCGACATCCGCCGAGCGTACATCGGTGCCGGCGTCGCTCAGAAACTTGTCGGCAGCACGCTGCTCGGTCGCCCCACGAAAGACCGTAAGTACAAATTCGGTGGCACCAAGGTGGAAACGCCGATTAGTCCATCGCACGCCACGTTCGTGGGAACGAAGTAAAGTAGGTCCCGCGAGCCGAGTGGGACTTGCATCGCGCGCCATGGTCTCTCAGATCCCGCTCGGCTCGCGGGACCTACTCTGGTGCTTCCAGCCTCAGCTTCGCACGCAAGCTCAGAATGAAGATCCAACTCAAATTGATGGGCGTCCTCAAAGATAAGACGCCTGAAGACGGTTCGCTCGAACTGGTCGATGGTTCCACGGTCGAAGATACACTTCGGGCACTCGACATCGACACCGAGCGTGTGCAAGTGTTTACAGTGAACGGTTCGTTGGAACGCGATCGAGCGCGCGTCCTCGCGGAGGGCGACGAACTGTCGGTGATCCCGCCTGTCGGAGGCGGCTAGGAGGCGGCGCGCCAATGACCGACGAAAACCCGCGCCACGAGCCCGCTCGCAAGCTCCCGCAGTTTGGGATCGCCGCGCTGCTATGGACAACGTTCGTCATTGGCTTCGCGTTGTCCTATCTGAGAACGCTCGGATCGGCCGACGTCTTCCTTAACGGAATCCTGGCAATCGGAATCGCTTTGGTATCCGGCGTCGCAATCGGTGCGTGCTTTGGACGCATCGCCGACGCAACGTATTGGTCGTTAATGATCACCGCGGCCGCATACCTGTCAGTAGCGGCTGATCGAGCTTATGGGCCGATATTCCACCTCGCTTGGGCCAGCGCCGGTGCTGCCTCCGGCTCGTTCAGCGGGGCGATTCCGGCATCACGAGTCAGACTCCAAATCGTTGCGGCAAGCCTCGCCTCAGGCGTTGTGATGCTGCTCTTTGCGCCAGCTTTGAACACACGTCCCGACTTCGTCTTCGATCTAGTCGCGGCCCCCATAATCGGCGTGCTTGTGGCCATACTCGTACAGCTCATCTCCTGGTTGGAACGCAAGAGCTACACGCCTCGCTATGTCACGGCATCGTGGCTGCTGTTAGCCGTGATTGTGGGTAATCTGCTCGTCCCGGTCGTCTTGTCATGACGCACAAGTAACATCACAAACTGCCAAACAAGTCGATCACAACCGCCGAATCATCCTTGACTCCCTCTGCGTTGACTTCCCGCGCCAACTCCTTAGCCGTTCGCTCAATGTAATCGCCTGCAGCCTCTCGGTACATCTCGCCGTAATGGCCAAGCCGCTCCTCCACGTACCGCTCGCGATCATGTGGGGCCAGGTTCGGCTTTAGGGCATCAACCAAGTCAGCCGCTTTACCCTCGGCCCAATCCAAGGCTCGTCCGGCATCGACGGCATGTTGCGACCCGCGATCCTGCATCGTCATCCCGGCTCCCGCGAACAACAGCCAGACCACCGCTATGACACCCAACGTTTCTACTGCAACTGCCCGCACTGCTTTCCAGATAAGACGCATCGTTGAACTCCCTAAAGACCACAAGGCAGAACGCCTCGGAAGATGTGCTGTAACCAATCCGTTCGGCATAATCGTACGCAAGCAACGTGCCAAGGCCGCAAATTCCTTCCAGAACGGCTGCCTAAAGGAGGACCGATACGAGAGTTATGGCTCCGCGGGCACCAAACGACTCTCTCCCGATTCCGTGTAAAACTTGGCTGCCAGCGTCACCAAGTATGTAGTTTCGCGCAGCCTGCGGGGTTGCCGGGACTCACCTGTCAGCCTCGTGGGTCGTGAGATACAACAGGCGACATGCCTGATGCGATTCCCACGCGCGATGAACTCGCGAACGACTACCTCGACCAACTCGAATTCGATCCGTACCCGGTCCAAGAGGAAGCACTTCTCACGTGGTTCACGTCTGACCAGGGCGTTCTCGTGTGCGCCCCGACCGGAACGGGCAAGACACTGATCGCGGAAGCCGCTCTCTTCGAAGCGTTAAAGACCGGCAAGCGAGCATATTACACCACGCCGCTAATTGCGCTCACCGAGCAAAAGCTCCAAGAAATGAGAGCGGCAGCCGTGCGGTGGGGATTCCGTGAGGACGATGTCGGCCTGGTGACCGGCAACCGCCGCGTCAATCCTGACGCAGCGATTCTTGTCGTTGTCGCCGAGATTCTCTTCAACCGGTTGCTTCACCGCGAGCAGTTCGAGTTTGATGACGTCGCGGCTGTCGTGATGGACGAGTTCCACAGCTTCAACGATTACGAACGCGGCATCGTCTGGGAGCTGACGCTCGGCCTGTTGCCCGATCACATCCGTCTGCTCTTGCTGTCGGCAACGGTTGGCAACGCCTATGAGTTCACAAGTTGGCTACGTCGAGCCCACGATCGCAGTGTCGAACTTGTTGAGAGCGACCAGCGGAAGGTGCCGCTCACCTACCAGTGGGTTGGTGATTCACTCTTGACCGAGCACCTCGAATCGATGGCCGGCGGCGACGACGAGGCGCGGTTTACGCCCGCATTGGTCTTCTGTTTCAATCGCGAACAGTGTTGGAACGTCGCTGAGACGCTCAAGGGCAAGAGTGTGTTACACGACGGCCAGCAGAAGCGGTTACAACAGGAACTGGCCCAACACAACTGGTCCGAGGGAGCCGGGCCGAAGCTGAAACAGATCTTGTATCGTGGGGTCGGCGTACATCACGCAGGCGTCTTGCCCAAGTATCGCCGCATCGTGGAAGAGCTGTTCCAGCAGAAGCTGTTGTCGGTTTGTGTTTGCACCGAGACATTGGCTGCAGGCATCAACCTTCCCGCGCGCAGCGTCGTCATTCCTGAACTGCTCAAAGGGCCACCCGCGAAGAAGAAGTTGATCGAAGCGAGCGCGGCTCATCAAATGTTCGGCCGTGCCGGGCGTCCGCAGTTCGACACGCAAGGCTTCGTCTTCGGTTTGGCGCACGAAGACGACGTGAAGATCGCGCGTTGGCGAGTGAAGTACGATCAGATTCCTGAGGACACGAAAGACCCGGGGCTTCGGAAACAGAAGAAGGCGTTGAAGAAGAAAATGCCGAAGCGGCGAGCGAACCAGCAGTATTGGACCGAACAGCAGTTCAACCAACTCCGCGACGCGCCGCCCAGCAAACTCGCCAGCCGAGGTCCCCTGCCCTGGCGGCTGTTGGCTTACCTGCTCGATGCGTCTCCTGAAGTCGATCGCATTCGCAAGCTCGTCGGCAAGCGGCTGATGGACGACAAGCAACTCGAAGCCGGACAAAAGGCGCTCGACCGCAGTTTGATGACATTGTGGCGGGCAGGTTACGTCGAGTTGGAACCGGAGCCGCCGCGCGAGGGTGATGACGCGGAGACCGTACGACGGGGGGCCGATGGTGAATCGTTTAACCGCAAACCGGAGGCGTGCGCTACACTCGCGGGAGCGCACGCCTCCGGCTTGCGGTTAAACGACGAAGCAGAAGCCGATCTCTATCGTCCCGAGTTTGCACATCCAACCGAAGCGATGGACCGGCTCTTGGCGTTCCGCGGAGTTAATCCTCTGTTTGGCGTCTTCCTGCTTAACCACTTGGGAATCGCCGATCGAGCCGAACGTATTCAGGCTCTTGAGAGCATCCTCGACATGCCCGGCTCCGTCGCTCGCTTCGTTCGCGTTCCGAAGCAGGAGGAGCTGCCACCAGGACCGCTGGCGACAACGCGACTGGATGTGCAACTCTTGAAACTCGGCCTCGTCACGCTTGAGCAGTTAGGGGCTGCTGAGCAGGACGAAGACGAACCTCAACGGCGACAAGGCGACGGCATCTTCGAGGAGGATTACGTCTGGGTGCTCACGCTTGCCGAGAAGCTTCGAATCCTCTTCGATCACGATTTCCCCGGCGTCCACGACGTGCGCGCGACGCCGGTGTGGGCGGCTGGCGAGTTACTGGAGTTTGGCGGCGACTTCAATAACTTCATCACGAGCAACAAGCTGCAGAAGCAAGAAGGGGTCATCTTCCGCCATTTGCTGCGGCTGATCTTGCTGATCGCCGAATTCCAACAGCTCTGCCCTCCCGACACGACGGAAGACGAATGGCGCGACGACCTTCGCGACATCTCCGAACAACTCGCCGCGTGCTGCCGGGTCGTTGATCCCACAAGCACCGACAAGACACTTGAGCAGGCCGAGCAAGTGGGGGAAGCAACGTCCCAAATGTAGCCATCACTCTCCGAGTGATGTAAGCGGCACCACTACCGACCTTCCTTGTCGCGCGAGATCGAAACACAGCCCAACTCGGTCGCACTCCCGCTATCCTCACGCGGAGCGTGAGGGCTACACTAATAGATCCTCAACCACTTCCCCGTTCGCGACAATGCGATGGGGACGATCGAAACGGTCGTACAACAGGCGGTGGTGATCGATGCCGAGTTGGCGATAGATCGTGGCGATGATGTCGCCGGGGATGCGCGGGCTGTCAGCGGGGAAGGCGCCGGCGGGATCGCTGGCACCGTAGACGAAGCCGGGTTTGATGCCGCCGCCGGCGAGCATGATCGAGTAACAGAAGTTCCAGTGATCGCGACCGGCGTTGTTGGTATTGATCTTGGGAGTGCGTCCGAAATCGCCGAGCACGGCAACGAGAGTGCGTTCGAGCATGCCGCGTTGTTCGAGATCTTGCAGCAGTGCGCTGCAAGCGACATCGAACGGCGGCAACAAACGTTCTTTCAAGCTCTTGAAATTGCTGCCGTGCGTGTCCCAAGTCTCGTTCGCATGCACGGCCCACGAGATGGTGACCGCGCGCGTACCGGCTTCGATCAGACGGCGCGCGAGCAATGTACATTGCCCGTAGATGTTGCGCCCGTAGGTCTCGCGCATCGACTCGGGTTCCTGTCCGATGCGGAAGGCATCCTGAGTGCTCCTCGAAGTTAGCATATCAAACGCTTGCTGCTGGAAGCGACTCATCGCACCGAGTTGCGAAGACGATTCTCCAAGCAACCTCGCGTTCAAACTCGAAAGCAGATTGCCGCGACCGGCGAGCCTCGACGTCGAGACGCCCTCTTTCAACGTGAACTCTGGCACCGAAAAGTCATCGGCGTTGGGATCTTTAAGAATCCACAGCGGATCGAACGCTCGGCCCATCCAACCGCCCCAGAACCCCGGCTGAGGCGGCCCGTTCGCGCCTTCTTTCGTCTGGTAAGGCATCACAACTTGCGGAGCGACTTCGGGCCGAGTCGGGCGCAGCAGCGCGGCCATGGCACCAGGATTAGGATTGTCAGTCGGTTTGAAGCCGCCGCCTTGTTCGCCCCGGTCGTGACCTGTCATCGCAACGTAAACGGCTGCCGCATGCGAGTTGTTCACGCTGTGATGCATCGAGCGCACAAGCGTGCATTGATGCACCTGCTTAGCCAGCTTCGGAAGGTGTTCTGAAACCTGCACGCCCGGCAGCGACGAATCGATCGGCTTGAACTCGCCTTTACTGTCGGTCGGCCCTTCTGGCTTCATGTCCCACATGTCGAGATGACTAGGGCCGCCGTTTAAATAGATGATGATGAGCGAATCGGCCTTGGGCGCGATCGTGTGCCTGAGGGGCTGCTGCTCAGCGGCCAATAGCGCTGGCAGCGACAAGCCCATCATTCCGGCACTGCCGACCTGCAACAACTGACGTCGGGAGACACCTGAACACGTCTGACGTGACTTGCGGCACATTGTTGACTCCGTCGCGGTGATTCACAATTGCCTATGCTATCCAGCCAGAGCAAGAATCGCCAGACGGAGTCGCTGGCGGCACTCGGCCCGCCTTCATGCCGCGCATCAACTAGCGAGGTTGTTGCCGCGGGGCTCTTGATTTGTTCAAGATGGGCGGTCTGTACGATGATGTTCCAAGGCCGTCGATTGCTTCACAACGGCCTTGGAAGGCTTGCCCTTACCCACATCCGTCGCCTCCTCCGACCCCGTCTCGGTAGGGCAACGATTGGCAAGCTACCAAAGGGGCAAGCGAGAACGGCTCCCCGCCGACCCCTGCGTCGGTGGAAGCAATGCCGAGTCATGAGGTCCACCGACACGGGGTCGGAGGGGCCTGCGCCCGTGGTGCTTCGACTGTAGCCTTCAATCACGCTTCCACCGACGCGGGGTCGGTGGGGAAATGTGGGTGAAGACAAGCCTTGGAATTGGAAGGCCATCGTACATCAACGGCGGGGCCAGCAAGCAATCCATGCAGGTGTTAATACACCCAGCTATTCTCGCCTTCGCTATGCAATGCTCGCGAACCGGTTTTGATCAACTCGATCGCGCCCGCAAGCGCCGCCTCCCAGTCCGACTCGAGTTTGGGTGACCATTGCTCGCCATGATGCTCCTGAAGGACCTCGAGTAACACAGCTTGCCACTTACTGTAATCCTCTGGTTGAACACCCGTCTCGCGATGCATCGCCCCAAGTCCCAGCAAGTACACCCGCATCGTTGGATTCGGAGTGCGGTGGTGGTAGGCAGTGATCTGCAGCGACATCATTCGTTGCCGCGACCAGTCTGTGCTGACGAAACGGTCTTACAACTCGGGGTGCCGTGCAAACAGCCGAGAATAGAACTCACTCGCCAAACGCGAGTCCGTGACTGCCAAGATATGATCGATGCTCTCTTTGAGCCGCATAGGAACCTCCCCTGCCAGAGATAACCTTGGTGAATACCGAAGAAGAGTAACCATTAGCGTAGCGAAGCCAGGAACGTCATGCCAGCGCTACCTTGCTAGTATCAGAATGTTCGATTATAGCCGTTCAACGCCGCGACGCGATACGCTTCAGCCATCGTCGGATAGTTGAACGTGGTGTTGATGAAGTACAGCAACGAGTTGGCTTCCCCCTGTTGAGCCATGATGGCTTGGCCGATGTGGACGATCTCGGACGCGTTCGCGCCGAAGCAATGAACACCAAGGATCTCCAAGCTCTCTCGATGGAAGAGCAGCTTCAACATCCCAGCCGTTTCGCCTGTGATCTGAGCCCGCGCGATGCTCTTGAAGTGAGCGTGGCCGATCTCGTAGGGGATGTTCGCTTCCGTCAGCTCGCGTTCCGTCTTGCCGACGGAACTGATCTCAGGACTGGTGTAGATTCCTGTCGGGATCAGGCCGAGTTTCATATCTTCATAGCTGCCACAGGCGATGCGACTTGCCGCCGCTCGGCCTTGCATATACGCGGCGCTGGCGAGCGACGGGAAACCGATCACGTCGCCAACCGCGTAGATGTGTTCGAGGGCTGTCCGGAAACAATCATCGACGTCGAGCTGCCCGCGCCGGTTGGCTTGCAAGCCGGCGTTTTCCAAAGCCAACTCGTCCGTGTTGCCCTGCCGACCGTTTGCCCACAGCAGAATATCCGTCTTCAGTTTTTTCCCGCTTTTGAGATGCAGGACGACTCCATCGTCGTGGCCTTCGATCCGGTAGCACTCTTCGCCGTGCCGGATCAAGACGCCTTGATCGCGCAGGTGATAACTGAGCGCGTCGGTAATCTCGTCATCAAGAAACTCAAGTAGCTTGTCGCGCGTGTTGACGAGATTCACTTTCACGTTCAAGTTGCGAAAAATCGACGCGTATTCCGAGCCGACGACGCCCGCGCCGTAGATCGTGATCGACTTCGGAGTGAACGACAGATCAAGAATCGTGTCGCTATCGAAGATGCGGTCGTGATCGAAATCAACACTCGGTGGTCGATAGGGCCTCGAGCCAACAGCGATCACGATATGCTCTGCCGAGAAGCGCTGGTCGGCAACTTCGATCGTCTTGGGATCGACAAACGAAGCCGTTCCTGAAATCACCGGCACACCATTCCGCTCGTAGAAGCCATGTCGCATCGAGACCTGCCGAGAGAGCACCGCTGCCGCGCTCTGTCTCAGTTCAGGAAATTCCGGTCGCGCACCAGTCGCGAGTTGTCTGAAGAGTGGGTCGCGAGAAACAGCCGTCAGTTTACCGACCGCGTGTCGAAGGGCCTTGCTGGGAATCGTTCCCAAATGCGTGCATGCTCCGCCGACACGTGGACTGCGCTCGACAACCGCTACACTTCGTCCGCTTTTCACGGCTTGCATCGCCGCGCCTTCGCCGCCGGGACCGGTGCCGATCACGATCAAATCGTATTGCTGCTCTTCCACCGCGCGTCCTTCCTTGCGGAATAAGTTGTCCCGATTGTGATGGCGGGGTGAACTAGGGAATTGTTGCCGCAAAGAACGCAAGAGATCGCAAAAAAAAGAACAGACATTCTTGACTGCTCGGTCTTCTTCTTGCGCCGTTTTGCGTTTCTTGCGGCCCGTCGCCTTCGATCACAGATCCATCACGATGATCCACCATCGTCGCATCGTTATGTCTCGATGTGTTAGCTGTGTCCTGTCGCCAGCACGCGATGCAAGTCGTTGCGGGGTTTCTGTTAAGCACCGAATGATCCCGCAAAACACTCGACCTTCGAGACGCCGTGTGTTACGATGTTTCACGCAAGGCGTTTCACAGGGTTGGCTATCGTACAGCAAGCCCGTCACTATCGTCCATCCTTCGGAAGCCAACTGAAACCTTTGCCTTCTTCGGGTAGCCTGCCTCGTTTAACCGCAAGCCGGAGGCGTGCGTGTCCGGTCGTCACCCCGTAGGACAGGTTTCCAACCTATTTGGACAAGATGCAATCCTGTCCTACGAACCACCGACTCACACCGAGAGACAACCCTATGTCAGAGACTGCCATTCCTGCAGCAGTAATCCCCGACGCGGCAGCCGCACCAGACAAACTGAGCGACAACGATGTGCAAGCCATCGACGAGCTACGCGAGGCTTATGCTCGACTGAAGAACGAACTGGCTCGCGTGATCGTCGGCCAGGAAAAAGTCGTCGAACAGTTGTCAATCTGTTTGTTCGCGCGCGGGCATGCTTTGTTGATGGGTGTGCCAGGTCTGGCGAAGACGCTGCTAGTCAGTAAGGTCGCCGAGACGATGTCGCTCAACTTCAGCCGCATCCAGTTCACGCCCGACCTCATGCCGATGGACATCACCGGCACGGACATCTTGCAAGACACACCGGACGGACGCCGCGAGTTTCAGTTTGTACACGGCCCGGTCTTTGCGAACATCGTGCTCGCCGACGAGATCAACCGGGCTCCACCCAAGACGCAAGCCGCGATGCTCGAAGCGATGCAGGAGTACAAGGTCACGGCTGTCGGCAAGCCTTTTGAGCTGGACCCACCGTTCCTCGTCCTCGCGACGCAGAATCCTGTCGAGCAGGAAGGCACTTACCCTCTGCCTGAAGCGCAGCTTGATCGTTTTATGTTTTTGATCGAACTCGACTACCCGTCGGAAGCGGAAGAAGTGATGATCGCGCGCACGACGACAGGCGACGCGTTGCCCGAGCTCGATCATTTGATGCACGCGGACGAGATCATTCGCCACCAGCATCTTGTGCGACGAGTGCCGGTTCCAGATCACATCTATACGTACGCGGCTCGGCTTGTTCGCAAGACTCGCCCCAACAAAGAAACGGCTCCCGACTGGATCAAGCCGCTCGTCTCTTGGGGAGCGGGCCCACGGGCGGTGCAGAATCTGATCCTTGGAGCAAAGGCCCGAGCTGCCTTGCTCGGCAGCTACATGGTGCGATTGAAAGACGTTCAGGAAGTCGCCGCGCCAGTGTTAACTCACCGCGTCATCACGACGTTCGCCGCGCAAGCCGAAGGCATCGGAGCGAAGGATATTGTGAAGCGTCTTTTGGATGAAACGGATACGGAGGAGTGACTCTCCATTTCGTTTAACCGCAAGCCGGAGGGCGTGCGCGTCTGCACGCCCGAAGAAACGCACGCCTCCGGCTTGCGGTTAAACGAAGAATGTAAGGCGAACGCATGTTTCCAGACCGACAAGCCCGCAGTTTTCTCGATCCCCAAGCGTTATCGCGTTTGGCTGGGCTGCCGTTGTTTGCGCGTCGGCCGATGCTGGGCAGTGTGTCAGGGCGACATGCCAGTCCGCATCGCGGCGCGAGCGTCGAGTTTGCTGAGTACCGAAAGTACGTCCCCGGGGATGACCTTCGACGCCTGGACTGGCGAGCCTACGGGCGATCCGATCGATTCTATGTTAAAGAATTCGAAGCCGACACGAACCTGCGTTGCTGCCTCGTGCTCGACACCAGCGGCTCGATGAACTTTGGCACGACGGGGACAACCAAAATCGAATACGCTCGCAAAATCGCGGGTGCACTGAGCTACCTCGCCGTGCAGCAAGGCGATGCCATTGGATTATGCTGCGTCGCCAAGGGGATCATCAACAGCATCCCGCCGAGGCGAAACCCAGCCCACTTGATGCACGTGCTCGATGCGATCGAGCAAGCTCAGCCGCGAGGCGAAACACAACTCGTCCCCGTGTTGCACGAACTAGCCGAGACGATTCGCCAACGCGCACTGGTCGTGATCATCTCTGATTTCTTTATCGAACCCGAAGAGATGCGGAGCTGTTTCGAACATCTTCGTTTCCGCAAACACGACGTGACAGCGTTCCAACTGCTCGATCCATTGGAAGTCGGCTTCGATTTCCTTCGCCCGATGCGGTTCCTCGATATGGAAGGTGGACCCGCGGTCTTTGCCGAACCGAATGAGATCGCGGATCGCTATCACAAAGCGTTGCAGACGTATCTTGAAGATCTGCGGAAGGTCACGCTCGAAACGGCGATCGATTATCACCGCATCAGCATTGACCAGGATTACGAGAAGGTCCTGATGCAGTTTCTTGTCGGCCGTAGTCGGGGGCGAGGCGTGCGATGAGCGAAGTGACGATTATCAAGTCTGCTGGACAGATTCTTCCCGAAGGGGCTGCGACATATCAGCCCAGGGCAGAGCGCAGCGTCGCCCTGGGCTGGAAGGCGCTGAACGCGAGAGCCCTGAAAGGGCGAAACGAATGGGCCGGCGTCGAACTAGCATGTTGTTTCGCCCTTTCCGGGTTCGCGAACACGGTGTTCGTCTACCCAGGGCGGCGCTGCGCTCTGCCCTGGGCTGGTGTGTTTCTGGCCCTTCGGGCCGACTTGTGCATAACGACGAGGGCTCGCGCCCCAAGCTACTTACTGTCGTCCCTTCGGGGCTGTGACGCGTTGCAGGAGACCACCGCATGAGTTTCCTGCAACCACTTATGCTGGCTGCCCTGCCGCTGATCAGCTTGCCGATCATCATTCACCTGATCAATCAGCGTCGTTATCAAACGATGCAGTGGGCGGCGATGATGTTCCTGCTGGCGGCGAATCGTATGTCGCGCGGCTACGCCAAGCTGCGGCAGTGGCTCATCTTGCTCTTTCGCACGCTGGTGATCGCGGGCTTGGTCTTCGCGATCAGCCGACCGCTGGCAAGTGGCTGGCTAGGACTCGCGGCAGGTGGACGCGCCGACACGACGATCATTCTGCTTGATCGTTCGCCTAGCATGCAACAGCAGGGTGCGGGTGGAGTCGTTTCCAAACTGGCAACCGGCCGGCAGCAGCTCGTTCAAGCACTCATGACGCTTGGCTCGTCGCGATGGGTTTTGATCGAGAGCACAACGAATGTGCCAACCGAGTTGAAATCGCCCGACGCGCTGCTCAACTTGCCAAGCGCCGAGCCGACCAGCACCGCAGCCGATCTGCCCGCCATGCTGCAGGCGGCACGTGATTACATCGAAGCGAATCAAACAGGCCGCACGGAGGTGTGGATCTGTTCTGACCTCCGCGAGAACGACTGGAACGCCAAGAGCGGACGCTGGAGACCGCTGCGAGATGACTTCCTGCAGTTCACCCAGGGCGTGCGATTCCATCTGCTCGCCTATTCGCAAGCCGCACCCGACAACATTGCCATTCGCGTAACGGAAGTGAAACGCCAGACGACCAGCGACGGCGCGGAGTTGCTGGTCTCGCTGGCGATGACGCGGCAGACGGACACCGACGACGTTGTGAGCGTGCCGATTGAGTTCGAGATCGAGGGTGCCCGTTCGGTGCTCAACGTCGAGATGGCGGGTCCGACTTACGAGTTGAAGGACCATCGAATCGGTTTGGAACGTGAGGATGAAATCGGCTGGGGACGCGTGTCGATCCCCGCCGATGCCAACTCGGCGGATAACGCCTTCTATTTCGCGTTCTCCAAGCCGACGTCTCGCCAGACGATCATCGTCGCCGAGGACCCGACAGCTATCCGCCCACTGCAACTAGCAGCCGGCATTTCGCCTGATCCGAGTCTTGAACACGGAGCCGAGGTCCTGACCAGCGAGCAACTCGCGACTGTCGAATGGGAAAAGATCGCGCTGGTCTTGTGGCAAGACTCACTGCCCGAAGGCGGGGACGCCAAACTGGTTCAAACATTCATCGACCGCGGCGGTCAGATTGTTTTCTTTCCGCCGAAGGCTATCAGTAGGTCCCGATCGCCGAGCGGGACTTCAACGCCCGACGCCGCAGCGAGTGCAGGTCCCGGCTGGCGGACGGGACCTACTTTTGCCGGCATGAGCTGGCAGGGTTGGGCTGAAACGGACGACGAACTCACCGTTGAGACTTGGCGCGGCGATCAGGATTTGTTGGCAAACACCCTGAGCGGCGCGTCTTTGCCTGTCGGTCAACTAAAGATCCGCAGGCATTGCGAGTTGAATGGCGAAGCAACCGTGCTCGCCGCGCTCAATGGCGGAGATCCGTTGTTGACGCGCATAACGACGGATCAAGGCGGTATCTATTTTTGCACGACGACTCCGGCTGCAAACGATTCGTCACTCGCGACGGATGGCGTCGTGCTGTACGTCGCAGTTCAGCGTGCGCTCGCGACCGGTGTCGAAACACTTGGCGACACGCAGCAACTTGTGGCCGGCAAAGCGCAGGAGCTGATCGATCCGTGGGAGCGGCTCGCCGGAGCCGAAGAAGCTCTATCGACCGACTATGCCTACCACAGCGGCGTGTTCTCGTTCGATGAACGGATACTTGCCGTGAACCGACCAGCGGCGGAAGACCTAGCGAAGCCGCTGGAGGATGAACGCGTCGCCGAGTTGTTCCAAGGCCTCGACTTCGTTCGTGTTGACGATCGAGCCGGGAACATTGATTCGTTGATTCAAGAGATCTGGCGTCTGTTCCTGGCGACGATGATGGTGTGCATGGTGGTCGAAGCGGCCCTCTGTTTGCCGAAGCTCCGACCGGCGGAAGGAGCATCGGCATGACTCGCATGACTGCTCTTGTGCAATCGATCACCTTGTTTAACCGCAAGCCGGAGGCGTGCGCTTCCGCGCGCGATGCGAAAGCGCACGCCTCCGGCTTGCGGTTAAACGAAAATGACGCGACAAATCGCGGCGGAGCTGCCGCATGAACGCCACGCGAATGCTCACTTTCCTCTGGACGCCTTGGTCGGTGCTCGTGTCGATCGTCATCGTCGCGTTGACGATCGTGTTCTCACTGCTCGCATGGCGACGGAGCGGCTATCGCGGCTCGTTCGGCTTGCTGGAACTGCTGCGAGTCGCGTTGGTGATCGCGGCGGCTGTGATGTTCAATCAACCGGAATGGATCGAAGAGTTCCGACCGGAAGAGAAGCCGACGGTGGCGGTGTTGTGGGACGCATCGCCGAGCATGAACACCCGCGATGTCGTGGACGCCGCTCAGCCGATCATGCGCAGCGAAGCGCTCAAGCCGTTGCTGAACGAAGCATCGTGGAGCGCGATTCAAGAACGCGTGAATGTCGTCTTCCAACCGGTGGCCGAAGCGAAGGCGGGACGTGGCAGCGACTTGCATGCTCCGCTGGCAGACGCCACGAACAAGTTCAAGAATCTGATCGGCATCGTGCTGGCTTCCGACGGTGACTGGAACGAGGGCCCGCCTCCTGTGGAAGCGGCCGCACAACTTCGTCTGAAAGGCGTGCCGATCTTCGGCGTCCCAGTTGGCAGTCCGATTCGCCTGCCCGATGTCGAACTGCTCAGTCTCGATGCTCCGACGTTTGGCATCGTCAACAAGGCCGTGCGGATCCCGTTCACCATCGAAAGCTCGCTGCCGCGAGATTATGTCGCAACGCTCTCGATGAAGACGGAGGGAGGTGACGAGGTCACCAAGGAAGTACGTGTCGCGGCAATGGGTCGTACAGCGGACGCAGTCCTTTGGAAGCCGGAAGAAATTGGTGACTACACGTTGACGATGAACGTTCCGGAACACAACGACGAGACATTGACAGACAACAATGAACTGAGTGCACCGATTTCCATCCGCGAAGAGAAGCTGAAGGTGCTCGTCGTTGAATCCTATCCGCGGTGGGAGTATCGGTATCTGCGCAACGCCTTGTCGCGTGATCCTGGAGTCGATGTCGTTTGCCTGTTATTTCATCCGGGATTGAGCAAGGTCGGCGGCGGCAACAAGGACTACATTCAGAAGTTCCCTGAAGGACTGGATGAGTTGGCGAAGTTCGATGTCGTCTTCCTTGGCGATGTCGGTCTCGATGATAATCAGCTAACGGAAGAACAATGTCGATTGCTGAAAGGCCTCGTCGAACATCAAGCGAGTGGTTTGGTGTTTATGCCCGGCTGGCAAGGCCGGCAGTTTTCGCTGCTCGATACGGAGTTGGATGACTTGTATCCGGTGACACTCGACGACAGCCAAATCGGCGGTTGGGGATCACGTACGCCTAGTCACTTTGAACTGACGGAGCTTGGTCGGCGGAGCTTGCTCACGAAACTGGCCGACACGCAGGAAGATAACATCCAGGTCTGGGAAGGCTTGCCCGGCTTTCAGTGGTACGCGCCGGCGTTGCGAGCCCGCGCGGGCAGCGAAGTTCTCGCTGTGCACAAAGACGCCGTGAACGAATACGGGCGATTACCGCTACTGGCAACGCGGACGTACGGAGCGGGGAAAGTTCTGTTCATGGGGACGGACGGTGCGTGGCGTTGGCGAAAAGGTGTAGAAGATAAGTATCACTACCGTTTCTGGGGACAGGTCGTCCGCTGGATGGCTTATCAACGGAACATGGCAAAGGGCGAGACCATGCGTTTGTTCTACTCGCCCGATCAACCGCTGATGCGACAGACTTTGACTTTGGACGCGAATGTGATGGAACAAAGTGGCGAACCATTAGAAAAGGGTGACGTGCTCGCTCGGATTGTGGCTCCGTCTGGGAAAGCTGAGACTGTTCGGTTCACCTCCTCGGGCGACGAATGGGGAGCCTTTTCGGGACGATTCACTGCCGAAGAGCCCGGCACGCACGAAGTCACGCTGTCTTGCAAGCAAACCAATGCGACGTTGAAAGCGTCTTTCTTCGTACAGGGCGTGGCGACCGAACGGCTTGGGCGGCCTGCTCGCCCCGAAGTGCTCGAAGAATTGGCTCGTGTGACGCGAGGCAAAGTGAGTGAAGTTAACCGATTAGACCAAATCGTGAATTCCCTGGCGACCCTCCCCGACCCGCCGCCTTCAATCCGACGTGTGCAGCTGTGGAATCACCCAGTTGTCGCAGGGTTGTTGGTATTGTTCCTGGGCGTTTTTTGGGTGGGCCGCAAGGTCGTGGGACTGATATGATGGTGAGACGTATACATCTCCGCTGCCGAAAGGACATCTGACATGAGTCTGGCACATTCGAATCATCGGCTCGAACTACCGGCGACACTCGAAACGCAATTGCACGAGTTTCGCCGCCGAGTGTGGACGATCAAGATTCTCGAAGCGATCGCAGCGGCAACGTTCGGAGTTGTCTTTGCTTATCTGGCCGTCTTCGCGCTCGATCGGCTCTGGGATACACCGGCGTCGATCAGAGTCGGCGTGTTTGTTGCCGCTTTAGCAGTATGCACGATTGTGCCGCATTGCGTGCATCGCTGGGTCTGGCGTCAGCGTCGGTTGGAGCAGCTCGCGCGTCTATTGAGCCGCAAGCTTCCACGCGTGGGCGATCAGTTGCTCGGCGTAATCGAGTTGGTGGGAGATGAAAGCGAACAAGCTCGTTCTCCCGAGCTGTGCGAGGCGGCAATGAACCAGGTCGCGACCGATGCCCAGAATCGTGACTTTCGCCAGGCGACGCCCGACTCGCGACACCGTATGTGGGGCTGGCTTGCGGGTACTTCGTTGGCGGGTGCCGCGACGTTGTTCGTGTTGTTCCCGGCGGCAGCCGCTAACGCCTTGGCACGCTTCGCGACACCGTGGGAAGATACACCACGATATACCTTCGCCGCAGTTGATGGTCTGCCGCAGCAGATGGTTGTGCCACATGGCGAACCATTCACTGTCGCGGTTCAGTTGAGCGACGACTCGCGTTGGCGACCGACCACGGGGCAAGTGCAACTTGGTATGCAACAGCCCGTGGATGCATCATTGTCGGCCGAAGGCTACGCGTTTGAGATGCCTCCGCAGATCGACAGTGGAAGCTTGGAAGTCCGCATCGGGGATTTCAAACAAGTTGTCACGATCGGACCGACGCTTCGTCCGGAGCTGACTTCGGTTGTCGCCAACGTTTCGCTACCGGAGTACCTTGGCCGGCCGGAGCCGCAAGAGAAGGATGTGCGAGGCGGCGCCGTGTCGCTCGTGAAGGGAAGCACGGCGACGTTCTCGGCAACCGCCAACCGGAAATTGACGGCGGCGAAGGTGGATGGTGAATTAGCCGCTCCCCGTGAAGCAACGGTTACAAGCGCAGCGACGGGCATCTCGGAAACCCAAACGATGGAGTTCCAATGGGAGGACGAGTTTGGCCTCGCGGGCAAGGAACCATTCACTTTGACGGTGAACGCTGTCGATGACGAGGCACCGACCCTCGTGTGCGAAAACCTGCCTCGCAGAAAGATCATCCTCGATACCGAGCAGTTGCGTTTCGGAGTTAAAGTCCACGACGACTTCGGGATCAAACGCATTGGCATGGAGTGGTCGGGGTTCGAAGGCGTCGTTGTCGAGAAGCTTGCCAAGGGTGAGCGAATGCTTGCGGCTGGCGATTACGACAAAGTCGATATGAGCGTTGCCGGGACATTTACGGCAAGTTCTCTGGAAATCGAACCGCAACCAATCCAGTTGCGAATCTTCTCGGAAGACTACTTCCCGGATCGCGAACGAGTCTATTCGCCGACCTACGTTCTGTTTGTGCTCAACCCGGGACAGCATGCGATCTGGATGACGGAGCAATTGAGCAAATGGCATCGGCAATCGCTTGAAGTCCGTGACCGCGAGCTGACGTTGTACGAAACGAACAAGCAGTTGCGGGCTATGTCGCCGGCGGAGCTCGATCATCCCGACACACGTCGGCAGATCGAGAAACAAGCGTCGGCCGAGCGTGCGAACGGCAATCGCCTGTCGCGTCTAACGATGGCTGGCGAGGAGCTCGTTAAGAATGCGTCGCGCAATCCGGAGTTTGGCGTCGGGCACCTTGAGAAGTGGGCGGAGATGCTGCAAATCCTCAAGGATATCTCGGCGAACCGGATGCCGACCGTGTCAGACTTGTTGAAGGAGGCGTCGGAAGCGGAACAAGTCGCCAGTAGCAAACCGGGTGAACAACCACCGACAGTCGGACAGGTCCGAGCAACTGGTTCCGGCAAGTCGCCTGAGGACCAAGACGAAGAAAAGAAGGACGAGAAGAAGAAGCCTCCGGTGCCCGCGATCGTTGATATCGAATCGTCTCAGCAGCCTAAGAGCGACAAGGACGAGGAAGCACCTCCGCCCAACAAGAGTAAGAGCTCACCTCGCTTGACTCTGCCAGTCACAACGTTGATGGGCGGCGGACCAAAAGACCCGCAGGCTTGTGCCGCCGAGCAGAAGCTGGACGAAGCGGTTACGCAGCAGGAAGACTTGCTAGCTGAATTCGAGAAGGTGGCCAACGAGTTGAACAGCATCCTGGCGAATCTCGAAGGAAGCACCCTGGTCAAGCGGCTGAAGGCGGAATCACGCAATCAGTATAAAGTCGCAGGTCGCATTGCCGATCACTTGGACGGCGCGTTCGGACTCTCGCCAGCACAAATCAAGAGCGATCCGAGGAAAGTGTTCAACGACTTGTCGAAGACAGAAGAAAATAGCAGCTACAACGTCTCGCTGATCATGGACGACATGTCCGCCTACTTCGAGCGCCGACGGTTCATGCGTTTCAAGACCGTTTTGGAATCCATGAAAGGAGAGGACGTCGTTGGTGGTTTGCGTCAGCTTGGTGATGACATCCCGAAAGAACAAGGACTGTCGATGGCTCAGTGCGAGTTCTGGTCAGACTCGCTAGACCGTTGGGCGGAGGATTTGGTTGATCCAGCCAAAGGCGGGTCGTGACCCGGCGGCAAGTCGGCCGGCAGTTTGCCGCCATCGATCATTTTGGAAGTTCTTCAAGTCCTGGAAGCTGAAATCAACTTGCGCGAAGAGACTCGCGTCTCCGAGCAAGCCAAGACCGCTGTCGAAGCAGACGAGCACAAGCAACAAGCTACGCAACTGTCGGAGACTCAGGAAGAATTGCGAGTGCGCATCGACAAGGTAACGCAGCGAATTCGCGAGTTGCCCGACGGAGAAGCACACTTCGGCAAGGAAATCCGTTTGTTGGAGACCGTTCACGCCGTGATGGTCGATGCCGTCGAGATTCTCGGTCGGCCGGAAACCGGTTCGGTCGCAATCGCAGCCGAAACCGAGATCATCGAGTTGCTGTTGCAATCGAAGCGAATCAACCCTGGCGGTGGCGGCGGCGGTGGCTCGAATCCTGACGGAGGCGGGGGAGGCGATACGACCGATGCGGCACTCGCCCTGCTTGGCAAAGGTATCAACGAAAAGGAAGTCCGCGAGGATCACGGCATCAACCAAGCCGTTGGCGATTCGGGACCGATCCTGCCGGAGGAATTCCGCAGCGGGTTGGATGAGTACTTCAATCAGCTTGAACGTGCGGGTGGTTGAACGTAGCCATCTCGCTTCGCAAGATGAGCCTTTTCGTTAACGCGTTGAGCGGAGCCAAGTCAATGGTCAGTCAAAGTCAACTTCGAGACGGCTCATCTCGCGGACCGAGACGGCTACGTTGGCTGGGCTTCGTCTCCATGCCATGCGTTTTTGTGGCGATGGTGATGGCTGACGAAGCGCAGCCCAAAGCCGCAACTGCACCTCCGGTGAAGAAAGCGGCGGTCAAGAAGGCTGCAGCGAAGCAGGAGAAAGGCGAGACGAAGAAGCCGAACAAGACGGCCGGAAAAAAGAAGAAAGAGAAGAAGCCTGACGCTCCCACGGGCTACGAGGATGCTCCCGAAGCCGGTGATCCGCCGCCAGTGAGGGCTGCAGTCGATGTCGCGGTCGCTGATTTTGTCGGTCGGAAAGAGGTCGTCGAGAACCTTGATGTTGTCGATGTTGAGAAGATCCTAGCCATCAATGTCGATGCGAATGTCGCTAACATCGAGAAGCAGTTCTCGTCACAATTCAAGCCGCTGCTAACTGCCGAACTATCGTTCATCAATCGCGCGTGCGACTTGAATCTGCAGCAACGCAAGAAGATCAAAGCAGCTTCCGATAAATGCCTGAAGGCGACTGTTCGAAAGTATGCGATGACGCAGAACGGAATGATGCGAGGCGGCGGGCGTCAGTCGGCCACGATGGATCCGACGGAGTTGTTGCATCTGGCATTGGGCAAGATCCTCAAGGAAACACTGCAGCCCGAACAGTTGACTACCTACGAAGACGAGATGGCCACTCGCAGGGCGCATCGCACGCGAGTCGCTATTGAGAACGTTGTCGCCCTCATCGATGAACGTTTGGTGTTAACGATCGATCAACGGAAGAAGTTGACGGAGTCGTTGGATAAGAACTGGCAAGCCAGTTGGGTTCAGTCGCTCGAAATGTTAATCAACAACAATCAGTATCTGCCAAGCATTCCCGACCGGTACGTTGTGTCAGCTCTCAACGAGACGCAGAAGAAGGTCTGGCGAGCCACCCAAAAACAGAACTTTATGGTCTGGGGTGGATTCGGTTTGGGACAGCAAGTCCAAGCGGTGGATGACTTCCCGCTGGTGGAAGTAGAAGTCGAGGCGGTCGTCGAAAAGACCTCTGTAAACTAAAGGACGCGAACAAGTCAGTGAAGTATCGGTCGATGATTCCTGGTCGGCTCACGCAAGCGGATGATCTCGTCGCCACGAAGTGGCGAAATGATGTAGCCGTGGGCGCTAGCCCACGGTTTCGTTTAGAAAACGAACCAAAGCCCCAAAGGGGCGACAGGATCGGCGAGTATGTTCCATCAATGTCGCCCCTTCGGGGCTTCGCCGAGTTTGCTCCTCTTTTCCGGGGGTTTGCACCCCCGGCTACATCCTTCAGTCCCTTCGGGACGGCGCTATTAACGCTCTTGCTGTGCCTTAGTTCGAGCAGCACGCCACTCGCGTTCGCCCAAGGCGAGGATCTCGTCGAAGAGGAAGAGCTCATCATCGACGATGGCTTCGAGATTGCCGCGTCGAACTTCGATCAGTGGATTTTCGGTTCGCAAAACTCGCAGCAAGGGCAGCAGCGAGTGGAATCGCAACTGGCGTTGCAAGTGGAAGCGATTAATCGAACCTGCGGCCTGACCGAGGCTCAGACCGAAAAACTGCAACTGGCTGGACAGGGTGACCTCAAACGATTCTTCAACGATGTAGCGGTCGTTCGCAAGAAATTCATCAAGGTGCGACGCAATCGCAACGCCTTCAATCAGATCTGGCAGGACATCCAGCCGTTGCAGGCCAAGATCAACTCCGGATTGTTTACGGACGCGTCCTTCTTTCGCAAAGTGCTAGACCGAACGCTCAGCGACGAACAATCCTCAAAGTACGAGGAAACAATGTGGGAGCGGAGGCAATTCCGCTATAATGCCAAGCAGACTCTCGTCGTGACAATGCTGGAGCGCGGCATGCCGTTGCGGGCCGATCAACGAGAGCAATTCATTAGCGTGCTCAAGGAAGAGACGAAGCCGCCGAAGGCATTTGGTCAATACGACTATCACGTGGTGCTCTATCAACTCACCAAGATCCCCGATGAGAAGTTAAAGCCGATCTTCGACGAACCTCAATGGAAAGTACTCAAGCAACAAGCAGACCAGGCTCGCGGAAGGGAAGCGTGGCTCAAACAACAGAAGATCTTGCCATGAGTGATGAGTTGACGATTCAAGTCCCGAAGGGACGACAGGATGTAGCCGGGGGCGCAAGCCCCCGGATTATGCTGGCAACCGCGAGCATAGCCCCGGAGGGGCGGCACACAACCCTTTCTGCCGCCCCGTTGGGGCTAGGTTCGCTAGACACGAATTCAACCGGGGGTTGGCACCCCCGGCTACATCCTGTCGCCGCTTCGCGGCTATCCATCGCCGTTCTACTCTGCGTTTTCTCCGCCTGTTTGACAACTCTCGACCTTCCGTCCGTGTGTGCTCAACTCCCTGATGCGCAGTACGGAGAAGTTGTTCCGCGGGACGTGCGCGAGATGTATGACAAGGGACTGCAGTTTCTCGCCAAGTCGCAGGCGCAGGACGGAAGTTGGTCGGGAGGCCAGACCGGGCCGGGCACAACCGGCTTGGCGTTGATGGTTTTGCTTGCCTCGGGCGAAGATCCGAACTTCGGCCTTTATAGCAGCCACGTTCGCAAGGCGCTCCGCAGTTTGATTTCACAGCAGAATACGACGACAGGATTCCTCGGCAACAGCATGTACCATCACGGCTTCGGCATGCTGGCGTTGGCGGAAGCATACGGAACTGTCGATGACCGAAATCTCTGGCCCAGCGCTCAGTCGAATAGCAAGGTTTCGGTGGGCGAAGCGCTCGAACTTGCAGTACGAGCAGCAATCACTTCTCAGAAGAAGAACTCCTTCGGCGGCTGGCGATATTCGCCCGATTCCACCGACGCCGATACCTCCGTCAGCGGCTCGGTGCTCGTGGGTCTGCTTGCGGCACGGAACGCAGGAATCGAAGTGCCTGATTCATCGATCGACAAAGCGATTGAGTACTACAAGAGCATGACTTCGAACTCTGGCCAGGTGGCTTACGCAGGTGGGTTTGGTGGTTTCGAAGAATCGCTGGCCCGCATTTCGATCGGAACGCTGGTCTATGCGGTCGCTCGGAGAAAGGATTTGCCGCAGTACAAGGCAGCAATCAAGTACTTGACGAACCGTCTGGAATCGGTGCCCCGGCAATGGCCTGAGTACACGCGTTATTACGAAGCACAAGCCTTGTTCCAAGGCGATGTCGAAGCCTGGGAAAAATGGGACAAGCTGCTTGTACGTCAGTTGAAGCAGACACAGAAAGCCGACGGCAGCTTCACAAGCGACTTTGGTCCGGCCGTCGGCACATCCATGTCGCTGTTGGCACTTGCGTTGAATTACAAGTTTTTGCCGATCTACGAACGATGAGTAAAGGCACTATGGATACTCGTTTATTGAGTCCGATGGCATGGACCGCTGCGGTAGCAACGCTGCCTCACCTAAGATCTGCGGCCAACGTAACAGTTCTGCGTACTGAGTACCCAGTACTGGGTACAGCGGTCGCACAGGCAACCCAGCTCGTCTCGTTATGCATACTTGTATCATTCTTCGCCATAACTGCCGCAGTTGCGGACGATCCTTCGGCTTCAGCCAAGCTCACGATGGCCACTGGCGACTTCACGACAGGCAAGCTGATCGACTCAGACCAGCCGGACGTTCTTCGCTGGCACGGAAATGGTTTTGTAGCTCCGTTCGAGTTCACGCGCCGCAACGTGATCTCGATACACTTCCCAGCTCGCGAAGCGCGGCCCGTCCCCACGGGCGATTACTGTTTCGAATTGGTCGACGGCGATCTGCTATTCGGCAAGCTTCTCGGCTTGTCGGAGGAAACCGCTGAGTTGGAGTTGCCTTTGTTTGGTCGTACTCAGCTAACGCGTTCCAGCATCCAGCGAATTCTTCGTTGGGGCGATGGAGCCGATGTCTTGTATCTGGGACCGAACGGACTTGGAGATTGGGACGCGTCGTCGCCGGCCAATGCTTGGCGTGAAGAGTCGGGCCACATTATCACCGATCGAGACGGAGCGTTCATCCACAAGGATTTCAAGCTGCCTGCTCAGGCTGCGATCGAGTTTGAGATTTCGTGGAAGAAGAAACCGGACTTTGTTTTGGCATTAGGTGTCGAAGGCAACAATCTAGCCTTCGGCGGGGCTCAGTCTTTTCGCTTCGAAGTATGGCAGAATTATCTCGTGGCGATGCGCGAGACGGATGACGAGGCCGATGTCGCTTCGTTGCAGCGAGTGGAAGATGGCCCTGGCCGCATACACCTGATCGCGTATCTCGACCAGAAGCAGCACCGGATGTTCGTTCTTTCGTCTTCAGGAAAGAAACTGGCAGATTTGCAGGTGACTAGCAGCAAGAACTTCACCTACCCGGGCATTCGCATGACGAACCATCGCGGAAACATTCGGCTCGAGCGTTTGCGCATTAGTCGTTGGAACGGCGACACGCCTCGCGAGCTACAAGCTGACAAGTCACGGTTGCATCGAGCCGATGGGTCGATTGTGTACGGCAACATCAAGTCGTTCGACAGCACAGCGAAGCAGTTCGTCGTAGCCGGCGACGATGGCGAAACTCGCGTCGCGATGGCGGACGTTGGCGGCATTGTGCTGGCGGCGGGTGAGCTCTCAGGACAGAGCATTCGCGCCGTCCTGCAGGACGGCACAAGGCTAAGTGGCCATTTGGCCGGAGTCGAAGACGGAACGCTGTCGTTAACCTACCCGGGGATCGGCGTTCCCCTCGCCATTCCCATCACTGAATTGCATTCTTTGATTACACTCGACGCCAAGGCATCGGGCGCGCCGGCGGAAGGGCGAGCAGGGTGGCTGGAGTTGACGGGAACGAACTTGAAGGGTGCGTTAGTGCCCGGCAAAGAAGCTGCCAAGGCAAGTTGCTTGGTTTGGCAACCGCTTGGAAGTGCAAACGCGAGCCCGCTTGTTCCTGGAATTGCTGGCCGGATCGTGTATCGCGAACCGCCGCCACCTCGAAAGCCCACAAAGCCCAAGCAGGTGCAACGCGCCAGACGCGGGTTCCTCCCGGCGATCATGAACAGCTTCGTTCAGGTCCAGCCGCGACCGCAAGTCAACATCTCAACGAAGCGTGCTCTGCATTTGCGAACCGGCGATACCGTACCGTGTGAAGTGACTGCGATCGATGAGAAGGGCGTCACTTTCAAGACGGAAGTGACGGATGCCACCTTCGTCCCGCACGACAAGATCAAAGCCGTTGAACTTAGCAACATTCGAACTCTGATCAACATTGATAAGGCGAAGTGGGAACGGCTGCTCACGCTGCCGCGGATGCAACGCAACAATCCGCCGACGCACTTAATTCGATCCGTCGATGGGGATTACCTTCGCGCGCGGATCGAATCGCTGGATGAAGAGTTCTTGACGGTCGAGATCCGTCTCGAATCGAAGCGACTCAAGCGAAGCCACATCGCCGAGATCATTTGGCTGCATCCGGACGAATTGGGTGACGAGTCAGAGACGCCGCAGCAATCTCCCTTTTCGACGACTCACATCCAAGCCCTGCGCAGCAACGGCACACGATTGACGTTCCAGCCTCAGAATTGTGACGGGAAGCTTGTGGCCGGAACGAGTGACCTGCTCGGCCGCTGTCACGTCGATCTAGCTGATGTCGATATCGTGCTGATCGGCAAGCGGATCGAGGAATCCGCGGCTCAGTTAGCGTACGGCCGTTGGCGGATGCAGCATGCAATCGACCCGAAATTCGTCAGCGCCGACGGCACGACGGCCAGACCACTTGGTACCGAATCCGATATGGTCGGCAAAACCGCACCCGACTTCACCCTTGAGTTACTCGATGGAAAGTCGTTTCAGCTCTCTCGCCGAAAGGGCAAGGTGGTCGTGCTCGACTTCTGGGCGACCTGGTGCGGCCCGTGTATCCAGGCGATGCCTCAGGTCGATGGCGTCGTCCGTGAGTTTAAGGACCAGGGCGTCGAATTGGTCGCCGTAAATCTGCAGGAGGGTCCCGACAAAATCAAATCCACTCTCGAACGCCTGAAGCTCGATCCGATCGTCGCCTTGGATATCGATGGCGTTGTCGCCAGTCGTTACGCAGCAACGGCGATTCCACAAACCGTTATCATCGACCGCGACGGAAACGTGGCGAGGCTCTTCGTCGGAGGTGGCTCCGGCTTTGCTGACCAGTTACGCACAGCGCTGCAAGATGTCGTTGGCGGCAAGGAGGCCGCAGGCGCGGAATAAACCACGAACGCGACTTTTTTTACGGAGGGATCCAAGTTCATTCACCAAGTAACGAAGTAGCTGATATTCGCGCACGTTGGAGTCCCGCCTTCAGACGGCATTTCGCAGAACCGCCTAAAGGCGGGACTGCAACCACACACTTCACACAACTTTGAGGATATGACCATGGCGTTCACCGGCCCAAATCCGCTTGAGATTCTGCTCCTTGTGCTGCTTGGCGGGGGCTTCGGCCTTCCTTCGGGCGTCCCGCCAACCGCCGAAGATCCTCTAACGCAGAAGATCGCTCCAGCCGAGTGCCTTTTCTACACCTCTTGGGCCGGCACGGGCACGCCCAACGCCAGCAGCGCGAATCACACCGAAAAAATGCTTGCCGAGCCGGAGATCCAAGACTTCTTAGACCGCGCGGGTGATTCGTTCTTCGGCGCATTACAGCAGGCACAACCAGATCCGAACGCTCAGAACGCATTCGACGACATCAAGAAGGCAATGAAACTGATTCGCGGTAAGCCGGGAGCGTTCTATCTCTCGGAAGTGCAGCTAAATGGCAATGACGCGCCCGATGTAAAAGGCGGCGGGTTGTTGCGTATGGACGCAGACGGCCCCGCGCTGAAACAGATCCTAGAAAGCTTCCAAAGCCAGGCGCAGGGGTCTAAAGTCACGGAAGTGCAGATCAAAACCCGCACCTTCTATCGCATGGTTTCGGAAGATGAAGCACCTACCATCACGTGGGGTCTGGCTGGCAAGTACTTGATCTTCGGGCTCGGTGACGGCGCGGTCGAGGATCTCATGCAGCGGGCCCGTGGCCAGGCACCGGCATGGCTTACGTCAGCCAAAGCCAAGCTTACGGTTCCGCGTGTCTCCTCCGTGATGTACGTCGATGCGAACATGATCATCGACCTTGTAGTGGAAGCAAGCGGAGATGCCGAAGCAGAGCGAATCGTGTCGGCGCTGGGGCTGGACAAGGTCGGCGCGGCAGTCATGGTGAACGGTCTGGATGACAATGGTTGCGTGACGCGTGCGTCGCTGGCGTTGGACGGCGGCGCGACAGGGATATTCTCCTGGCTGGATGCGCAGCCACTCAACGCGAAGGATCTCTCGCAGATTCCATCGACGTCCCCAGTAGCAATCGCCTTCAAGCTGGATGCGGCCGGGATCTACGATCTTTGGATCGATCTGGCGACGCAGATCGATCCCGATTCTGCTCAAGAAATGCTCGCGGGCATGCAACAGATGGAACAACAGGTTGGGTTGCGAATCCGCGATGACCTGCTCGGTTCGCTCGGCGACACATGGCGAATCTACGCGCAACCCGGTCCTGCCGGCTTGATAACTGGTTGGACAATCGCGATCAAAGTCCGCGACCGCCAGAAGCTCGAACAGGTGAATAACACATTGACCGCGATGGCCAAAGCAGCTCTCCAGCAAGGAGGGCCTGTGCTTGAATCGAGTGAGATCGCTGGTCACACGGTCCACACGCTTTCGTTCGGACAGCCAGGTGTTCCGGCAGCACCATCTTGGTGCATCACCGACGACGAATTGTTTGTTGCTGTGACTCCTCAACAGATGGAGCCGCTCTTATCGGGCGAGGCACAAGGTGAATCGCTCGTCCAAAATGCTGACGTCAAGAAGCTGTTCCAAGCCGACTCGCGGACGTTGGCGTTCGCCTACTTGGATACGCAACAGGTCGCGCAAACACTTCTGCCGCTGGCCCAGATGGGGCTACAAATGGCACAAGGTCAACGCGGAGTTCCGCCGCTCACTACCGACGGCCTGCCATCACAAGAAGCGATCGTACCCCACCTGCAACCATCACTGTTCGCGTTCCAGCGGACGGACGACGGCGTTGGGTTTACAAGCTACCAGACATTACCAGGTGGGAACGTTGGCGCATCAGCTCCGGTGATGGTGGCGTTGTTGTTGCCCGCCGTTCAGGCCGCGCGCGAAGCAGCTCGCCGCATGCAAGGCAGCAACAATCTAAAGCAGATTGGTTTGGCGATGCACAATTTTCACGATACCTATCGCGCATTGCCTGCCGGTTATAGTGCCGACGCTGATGGCAAACCGTTGCTTAGCTGGCGAGTGCATGTTCTGCCGTTCATCGAAGGGCAAGTGCTTTACGAGCAGTTTCATCTCGACGAACCTTGGGACAGTCCACACAACAAAGCTTTCATCCCCCAGATGCCCGCTGTCTATCGCTGTCCGAACTCGGTGGCCGAACCCGGGATGACGAACTACGTTGGCCTCGCCGGCGGTGACGGTGTCTTTGTTCGACCACAGGCTGGCGACCGCTTGGGAGCCGGCTTTCGCGACATAACCGACGGCACATCGAATACAATCATGACGCTTGAGGTCCCTGACGAATCGGCGGTCATCTGGACGAAACCGGCGGACTTTTCACCTAATAAGGAAGATCCAACGAAGGGCCTGACGGGCTTGCGTCCTGGTGGATTCCAGGTTGGGTTTGCCGATGGCAGCGTGCGTTTCATTGCCGAAACCGTCGATGTGAACGTGCTCAAGGGATTGTTTACGAAGTCTGGTGGTGAAGCCGTGCGACTCCCATGAAGGAACCAACAAGTCGGCCAAGCGTAGCTACCGAGAGCTGCCTAGTCCATAGGTTTACCCATATTTCTCCCTAGTCCCGAAGGGATGAAATGATGTAGCCGGGGGTGCAAAACCCCCGGTAATGACACAGCATAAACAAGGAGAGCCCGGAGGGGTGACATTCGTGAGACGGAGACACCTCATATCGCCCCTCCGGGGCTTGGGTTCGTGTTGCGAATCGTTCCGTGGGCTAACGCCCACGGCTACATCCCGTCGCCGCTGCGCGGCTGAAGATGTGGGTAAAGCCAAGGCCTAGTCTGACGGAACGTCGAATTCCACCCCCTGTGCCAGCGGCAAGTCTGTGCCGTAGTTGATGGTGCAGGTTTGGCGTCGCATGTAGGCTTTCCAGGCGTCGCTACCGGCCTCGCGTCCGCCGCCGGTATCCTTTTCACCTCCAAAGGCGCCGCCGATCTCGGCACCCGACGTTCCGATGTTCACGTTCGCAATGCCGCAATCGCTGCCGGTTGGCGAAAGAAAACGTTCGGCTTCAGCGAGACGATCGGTGAATATCGCCGAAGATAAGCCTTGCTCGACAGAGTTGTGCGTCGCTATCGCTTGGTCGAGATCGTTGTACGTCATCGTATACAGAATCGGAGCGAAAGTCTCTTCCGCGACGATCGGCATCTCTGCATGAGCACGCACTATCGCCGGAGTAATAAAGTGACCGGGACGATCGATTCGCTCACCGCCGACAAGCACTTGTCCGCCTTGCTCTCGAGCAACGTTCAGTGCGTGCAGCATGCGATCGACCGCGGCTTCATTAATCAACGGCCCCATTAGCATGTCCGCTTTGGCCGGATCCCCGATCTTGATGCTCTGATAGGCACTTACCAGTCGAGCAAGCAACGGACTGGCGATCGCTTCGTGGAGAATCAATCGACGAAGTGTTGTGCATCGCTGTCCGCTCGTGCCAACCGCGGCGAACAGTACCGCTCGCAGAACAAGATCCAGGTCTGCTGTCTCGGTAACGATGATCGCGTTGTTCCCACCAAGTTCAAGCAGGCTCCGACCGAGCCTGGCACCAACGGCTTGCCCCACGCTTCGCCCCATCGCATAACTTCCGGTCGCGGAAATCAAAGGCAACCGGCGATCTTCGGCCATCCAACGCCCGACACTTGCATCGCAGCCGATACACAAGTTAAACACACCGTCCAGATCGTGCTCAGTGGCAACTCGATTAATGAGATGCTGCACAGCTATCGCCGTTAGAGGGGCTTCCGGCGAAGGCTTCCAAATCATCGTGTCTCCACACACGGCGGCCACAGCAGCATTCCATGCCCACACCGCGACCGGAAAGTTGAATGCCGTGATGATTCCGACCGGCCCCAGCGGATGCCACTGCTCGAACAGACGATGCGACGGCCGTTCGCTCGCCATCGTCAAGCCGTACAGTTGCCGAGACAGACCGACGGCGAAGTCGCACATGTCGATCATCTCTTGAACTTCTCCTTCGCCCTCCGAGACGATCTTGCCAACCTCCATCGTCACGAGCAGCCCCAGATCCTTCTTGTGCTCTCGTAAGACTTGTCCGAATTGGCGGATGATTTCGCCTCGCTGTGGCGGCGGCATCATCCGCCAGGTCGTGAAGGCTTTCTGCGCTTTCTCAACGCATTGCTCGTAGTCGTCGCGCGACGCACAACGAACGCGCGCGAGCGTCTCGGCTGTTGCCGGATTGATCGAATCGATCTCGCTGCCTTCCGGCTCGTCGATCCATCTGGATGCGTAAACACCGCTGTTCACGTCGCTCAGTCCGAGTCGTCGCAGTAGGTCTTGCATCCTGTATCCTCCGGCTTGCGGTTAAACGAAGAGCTGACTCGCGCTGTTATCTCCTCGCTATCAACTCCGCGAGCACTTCCTCGAAGATCGAGACGGCTGTCTCGGCATCGTGTTCATCGACCACAAGTGGTGGACAGAATCGAATGCCGCTCGAGCCACATCCGAGCAACAACAAACCCTTTTGAAAACACTCTTGGACGATCGCGTTGCGTTCCGCGATTGCTGGCTCCTTCGTCTGCCGATCGCGGACGAGTTCGACACCGATCATCAAGCCTTTGCCGCGGACGTCGCCAATCAACTCGGATGTCGATGCGAGTTCGCGGAGTTGTTCCAGCAGATAGTCACCGGTTCGTGCCGCATTGTCGATCAATTCTTCTTCGAGCAGCGCAATGGTTTCCAAGGCAGAGGCGCACGCCACCGGATTGCCGCCGAAAGTGCTCGCATGAGAACCGAGCGGCCAGTCCATGACTTCCTCCCTGGCAACAATCGCACCTAGCGGCATTCCCGAGGCGATCCCCTTCGCCAGGCAAATGATATCGGGCTCGATAGCCCAGTGCTCGATGGCAAACATCTTGCCGGTGCGGCCCATTCCGCTCTGGACTTCGTCCGCGATGTACAAGATGCCGTACCGCTCAGTAATCGCCTTTAGACGCTGATGGAACTCTGGTGGCGGCACGATATATCCGCCTTCGCCTTGGATCGGTTCAACGATGATCGCCGCGACTTCCTCAGATGGTACTGTCTTCTGGAAAACCGTGTTTTCAAGTTGATCCAGACAATCAAGGCAGTCGCCAGACGAACGATAGGGATTTGGGTAGTCGATGTGCGTCACTTGTGGGATGAGTGGTGCGAAGCCTGCTCGTTGTGCCACCTTGCTGGCGGTCAACGAGAGCGCACCCATTGTGCGTCCGTGAAAGGCACCGAAGAAGGCAATCATGTGCTTGCGTTTGGTGTGGAAACGCGCAAGCTTGAACGCCGCCTCGACAGCTTCGGTGCCCGAGTTCGTAAAGAAGACTCGTTTTGCTGCGTCGCCGGGAGCGATTTCGGCCAACTTCTTCGCGAGATTGGCTTGCGGCCCGTAGTAGAAGTCGGTCCCCGACATGTGCAGCAATCGCGACGCTTGGTCTTGAATCGCTTTGACGATTCGCGGGTGGCAGTGTCCAGTGGAGCAGACGGCAATCCCAGCGGTAAAGTCGAGAAACCGGTTTCGATCCACGTCTTCGATCACAGCACCCTCGCCGCGCGCAACAGCCAGCGGATAGACGCGTGTGTACGAAGGAGAAGTGTAATGTTCGTCCTGTTCGATAAGCTTCGACGCCTGCGGACCGGGGAGCGGAGTGACGATCCGCGGCGCGCGAGATGTAGAATCGCGCATTAACATCGTCCTGCCTCCGTGGAAGAGAAGCGAAATCCCCTACTTGAATACTACGGTACAATTCCATGTGGACAAGCGGCGCGATGAGCGATCGGACGGTGCCGTTGATGTAGAGCGTGTAGTGCCTAGAACTTAGAGCCGAGGACTTGAGTGATGATGAAACGAGAAATCCACGAGCCGCATCAAGCGATTGAAGCAAGCAACGATCGCGAGCGTTTCACACTTACTCTGTTCGATCGGCTGTGGGAACAGTACCATCGACGAGTTTCATACGTTCAAGTTTACGAGCAGATCGTCAGAGAATCCGGCGCAACGTTTGTGAACGATCACATCGCGTTCCGGACCTTCGCCAATCAAACTCCGACGACTGGAATCGTTTCTTTGTCCAGGATCTTCGAGGCGCTCGATTACCGCGCGGCAGCCGTTTATCACTTTCCTGACAAACACCTGAACGCTATCCATTATCAGCACCCGCATCCAGAGTTTCCGAAACTGTTCATCTCGGAACTGAAGACATGGGAGGTGAGCGACGAAGCACGGCAACTTGTCTCGAACACATTGACGTCGCATCGGGAGCCACTCGCGACTTCTCTGCTATCAGAACTCTCACGAATAGACGACGACAGAACGACCTCGAGAAGGCTCGATGATCTTATCGACTACTTCCAGCAGCTTCCGTGGCAAGTTCCGGAGCGCGAAGCCGTCGAAGCGCTCAACCGCGAGAGCCAGTATGCGGCTTGGGTGCTCGTTCATGGCTACAACGTGAACCACTTCACTTCGCTTGTGAACTCGCATGGCGTTGACTCGCTGAACGATCTGAAAAAGACAATCAGCGCCTTGTCCGAAGCCGGAGTGCCGTTGAAGCGAGACATCGAGGGAGAGCCCGGATCCAAGCTAAGGCAATCGGCGACGGAAGCCGTGACGATCGATGTCGATGTCACGATTAACGGCAAGCACGGCACAATGCCTTGGACCTACGCTTACTTCGAGCTTGCCGAGCGCAATCTGATCGTTGACCCTGCCACGGGCAAGCAGACACGTTTCGAGGGTTTCCTTGGCCCGCAAGCCACCAACCTCTTCGAGATGACCAAAGTCATGCAATGACTATCGGCGCAACACCGTCCTAAACTGCTCGGTTCTTCTCGCAATCGGTGGGAACGTATCACCAAAGACTTCGGAAGGTGTTGGTCCGACAGTGAACCAGCCGAATCGTGGGCCTGGCGATGTAAAGAAGTCGCTACTGCCGGCTTGCCAGTCATCGAGTCCCGAGAACTTGTGAACCATTCGGAAGCCACCCGCTTGGGCTAGGCGCGCGTAGTCCGTTGAGTAGTCGCTCGCGGGCGTCTTCTGACCGCCGGTCACTTCGTACATATTGTTATCGAGCAAGAGAATACTGATGTTGGTCGCTCCGCTCGCGACGACCGTCACCAAACAGCCGAGGTTCATCAGCAGAGAGCCATCTCCGGACAGCACAATCACATCGCGTTCGGGCTGAGAGATCGCTAAGCCGAGCGCGAACGGAACGGCGCCACCCATGTTCGATGGGTTGTAGTTGAAGTCGAGCGGATGCTGGCTGAGCCGCGGCCAGAGACGCGCCGACGATTGATTCGTGACGATGATGTCGGTGTCCGTGCGAATCTGAGCAAGATGTTCGAGGGCCGCTTGGACGGGCATGCAGTTCCTCGGATGGATAGCGTCCTTCATCCCTTACCTTCCGCCATCAGAACAACTCCCGCTTGCTTCGCCTGCTGACAAGCTGTGAAGTGTTCACTGAGTTTTGGTTTGTCAGACTCTTTCGCGATCCAAACGTGATTCAAACTCCAGGCGTCGATGACAGGTTCGGCAAACCGTCTCGCCGAGTCGGGCGACTCTGCGATCAGCCAGTTGCGAACACCGATGATCGCAAAGAGCGGTACTTGCAGATCGAACAAGACGTTCCGCATCGCATCCCCCGACTCGAACATGCCCGTTGTCTGCATCATGATGACTGGCGACTTGCCTCCAACTTGCAGTCCCGCCGCCAAAGGCCAAGCCTCGCCCTCACGACAAACCCGGATCAACTCAAGTTGGTCGGACGATTCTAGATCGGCTTCCCACGTTCCGAACGTCGAGTCCGGCACCCAGATGACGTGCGACACGCGAAGCTGTTCCAGCGTGCTGACGATTTGGCGACCGGTGAACATGCCGTGATCCTAGCGGCGGGCCCCCGCGACAAGCAACCCGCGACGTGCGACAATTCGTGCCGGTTGACGCTCCTAGGGGCACACCTACACTAGAATCTGTCTCGATACTCGTAGCGGAAGTCGCCAAGACTTCCGAGGGCCGACGGAAGACCGAACTCTTGGCGAGTTCGGCTACTAACTCCAGCCGAGCGATCCATGGAAGAAGCCCCCAACAAACCTCTGCTCGACGAAAAACCCCTACCGCCGATCGAGCCGCCATCGGCTGGCTTCCTCATCCAGTTGTTCGTCATTCCGCTCGTGATCGTCTCGATCATCGTGATGGTCTGGCTCATGTTCAGTTGGCTGGCCCATATGGGCAGCAATCCGCAGGAGCTAGTCCGAGATTTGCGCACGCCGAACGAAGCGAGTTGGCAAAAAGCCAACACGCTCGCTGCTTTGCTCAGCGATCCTGACCATGCCGACCTGAAGAGCGACGTTGGAATGGCATCCGAGTTAGCGAAGATCCTTGACGCGCAGCTCGATGAAGAGAACTACGACGAGACCTCAATTCGGCTGCGGATGTTCCTGTGTCGAGCACTGGGCGAGTTCAAAGTTACCGTTGGCCTACCCACGATCGTCAAGGCCTCGACGGTCGAACGCGATCCAGCCGAGATCGATGTCCGCCGCACAGCACTCGAAGCTTTGGCCGTCCTTGCGGCGAACAACGGTTCCGAAGTATTAACGTCAAACGAACCTTGTATGGAAGCGCTGAAGACGGCATCGCGCGAGCGAACAGATGTAGAAAGTGAGAAGCAAGCCCGTGGAGATCTGCGTTCGACGGCGGCCTATGTCTTGGGAGTGCTGGGCGGTGCGGAAGCTCTCGATCGGTTAGTGATTTTGCTGGACGATCCATATACGAACACTCGCTATAACGCCGCCGTTGGCCTCTGCCGACACGGCGACATCCGCGCGACGCCCGTCTTGCTAGAGATGCTTGATCCGGAGAATGAAGAGTCAGGCCGAGGCGAAGAGTATGACTCGGGCAAAGCCTGGAAGCGGCTGCAAGTGATCAACACCGGCATCCGCGGCGCGGCTCAACTGGCAGACAGACACTCGGCGGACGAGATGCAAAAGGTCACCGAGGCGTTACAGCGAATCGTCGATTCCGAACTTGCTACATTCGGCAAACGAGTTCGTCACGGCATCCGCCTCAATGCTGAGGAAGTCGTGCAGTCAATGACATCACCTTCGCCAAAGAGCGACTGACTTGTTGCTGGCATTCGTTCCCAGCACTTCCTGCGAGCCGTCGAGTCCGATCGTAGCGGTTAGGTAAAGTTGCGTCGTAAGCTTCGGTCTGGCTTCCACTTGTACGACGGACCGTTCTGAGCCCTTCGGCACGACTGCGCAGAAACTTCAGACATTTTTGGAAATCCTAAGGCCTTGCCCAGCTTGCTCTTGGTGATCACAGTAGAATGTAGATAGCCGTTTTTTCGTTTGACGGCTCACGGCCCGATCGGGCAAACTCGTGGAGGGGAATGGGCTGGCATCGATCGACCCAGATTGCCGGTTCCTCGACTTCCCACGCAAACGCCGCCTCGTTAAGGAATGCTACACCCGGCACGCGAAGTGAGAACTTAAGAATGAACCTGTCTCTGATCAAAACATCCGCTGCAGCTCTCGCAGCCATTGTGATCTCCACCGCCTTCGTTTCGACGACGTCGGCGCAAACGGTCTACCCGGCGTACCGAATCGAATATCAAACGGTGTACGAACAGCAACCGATCACCACCTACCGGCTGCAACAGGAAACTGTCATGCAAAAGCGGCAGGTTACAACGCACAAGCCAAGCTGGGAAACTGAGACTCGCGTTCGCCGCGTTGGTAAGCCCGTGCTGAACACGGAGACTCGCTTCCGACAGGTAACGGTGCGAAAGCCGGTCACGGCTACAGAGACGCGTACGCAGCAACGTATCGTTCGACGGCCAATCACCGAGCAAGTTATGCAGGATCGCAGCTATGTCACTACCGAACCGGTGACGACAATGCGCACCCAGTACGTCGATCAAGGGCAGTATGTTGACCAGTACGTGCTTCAGCAGGGAAACGTTAGGAACCGCCTACAATGGCTGCAAGGTGGCTACGTGCCCAATCCCGCAACCGGAACGATGGTCTATCAACGTGCCGGTTTGCATTGGGTACCGATGCAGTCTCCCAGCCGGTACCAGGTGCAACGACAGTACGTACCGAATGTTGTGGCTCAGCAAGTCCCCGTGACGAGTTACCAGCAGCGGGTTGTCAATCAGCAAGTCCCCGTGAATGTCACTCGTTACCAGGACGAAGTCGTCAACGAGAACTATCAAGTCCAGGTTTGCAAGTACGTCGATGAAGTCATCGATCAGCCCTACCAAGTCACGACGCAGCGAATGGTCTACGAAGATCAGTCATACGAAGTGAAGACCTGCAAGTGGGTTGCCGAGACGAGCACTGTGAAGGTGCCGCATACCGTATCGAAATGGGTGGCGGAAACAGGCACGCGACTTGTGCCTCGCACAGTAACAAGGCGTGTGCCGATCGAGACTTGTTCGCCCTGCACGACGGCCTACTACCCGTCCAGCGCATACTACTACGCTCCGCCGGCAGCCGCTTCAACGGTCGTTCGTCGTGAACCGACGGAGGCCAAGAAGGAGGCAACAGACGAAGCAGCGGAGGAGGAAACCGGCGAGCCGAGCGACGGTGACCCAACGGGAAAGCCAGCGATTCCAGAAAAAGATCCTTTCGAGAATGTCGTCCCGAATCCCACAACCGATGAAGAGGCGGATGCCGCAGCGGAGGACGACGACGACATGATGGCATGAGCGTCTCGCGAACCACCAACTGCAAGACACAAACGCCGACCTCCGTCGGCGTTCTTTTATGCGCATCGATTAACGGCGTGGGAAAGGCATCTCGCTGATTGACACGGCACACCGCGACCGCGACACTGACGGACGTCGTTTCGTTCTCTTCAGCATCAGGGCGCATCATGTCCTCAGTCGCCGGCAGTGAAACCCCGCCTCTTGAAGGCCGACGCGTTGCGTTCGTCGGCAAGCTCGGCGGAGTCACACGCCGCGAATCGCAGCAACTCGTGCGCGATCAGGGTGGGATTCCGGTCAACAAGTGCTCGGTCGAAGTCGATTTGATCGTGATCGGGGCGGATGAACTTCCACTCGTCGAAGAAAAAGAACTGCTGAGCGAAGAAATCCGTCGAGCCGCCGGCGAAGGAATGCTCGAAATCATTTCGGAGACGCAACTATGGCAACGCCTCGGTGTGGTCGATGCCGATCAACATGTCCGGCGATTGTATACACCGGCAATGTTGGCCGAGTTGCTGCAAGTTCCCGTCGCGACGATTCGCCGCTGGCATCGACGCGGGCTGATCGTGCCCGCTCGCGAAGTCCAACGCCTGCCTTACTTCGACTTCCAGGAGATTGCGACAGCCCAACAACTTGCCCAACTCGTCGCCAACGGTTCTTCACCGAAGGCCATTGAGAACAGACTGGCAGAGCTGTCTCGTCTCGTTCCTGACGTCGAACGGCCTCTGGCGCAGTTGTCTGTAATCGTCGAAGGCAAACAGATTCTGCTTCGGCAGGGTGAAGGCTTGATCGAACCCGGTGGGCAGTTTCGTATCGACTTCGACGCGATCGAGCAAGGCGATTCTGAACCTGAACACAGTTCGGACGCGGAACACTTCGCGACGGTCTCGCTGGCAGAGCACCTCGCCGAACAATCCGAACCAACAACGCCCGAAGAAATGGTCGATGCGGCATTGGCTTACGAAGACGCTGGTCAATTGGAAGCCGCTGTTGAAATGTACCGCGCGGCACTGACCGCGGGTGGTGCTCGCGCTGAGCTTTGCTTCCGCGTTGCGGAGCTACTCTACTTGCTCGGTGACATCGCAGCGGCGCGCGAACGCTACTTCATGGCGATCGAGTTGGATGAAGACTTCGTCGAAGCTCGCGCAAACCTCGGCTGCGTCCTGGCGGAAACAGGCGAACTAGAACTTGCCGTGGCAGCTTTCCAAGGCACACTCGCGCATCATCGCGACTATCCCGACGTCCATTATCACTTGGCCCGAGCGCTCGACGAACTCGACCGCCACAGCGAAGCCGATTCACATTGGCAAGAGTTTCTCGACCTCGCCCCGGATAGCCCTTGGGCGGATGAAGCGAGAGAGCGCTTGTCTACGGGGTAGTCTTGCGGCGGTCCTCGGCCCGATGCCAGAACGCAATCGCCCCGGCAGCGAGTAGCGCAGCGATGGCGACGATGGCGCAAACGGGTGCTATCACATCGGACAGGATCGGATTGTCCGGCAGACTCCACATAATGACGTGGATACACACGACCATCCAGAAGGCCGCGCTCACTAAGTTGAGTGCTCGTCCCTGAATCCTTTTCCGCCGGGCGAGCCCGACCACGAACCCTACGATCGTCAGAACGAGAGACGCCCAAAAGAACCATCCGCTGGCCTGAAACGCCAGATCGACCCAAGCAGCCTGGAAGAGTGGAAGTGCGATCGCACCATTGGCTTGCGAAACGCTGAAAATGGCGCAGCTCATGCAGAGTGTCCAACAGACAGCCGCCACCTCGATCCACCATCGGGCTCGGGTAGGGCCGAATACTCCAAGCCGCAAGATCTGACGCCTTGAACGGCGAAGGAAATACAGAGTCGCCACCGTGTCGAGAAGTCCAACAACCGTAATGCCCCAAGCAAGCCCGATTTCCAACTCGGCCCAGCATATGAGCAGCAAGGGCAGGATGCTGAAAACGAGCGCATGGCTGCTCCAACCGGGCGAATGGCCGTTGTTCATGCGGCGAAGGCCGCAATCGAAGATCCATAAAGTGTGTCTGGCTCGCTCGAACATCGAGGCCACATTGACTCACGGAGTGGGCGGCTTGGGTGTCGGCCTTGTCTCGCACGGATGGTGGAACGGTAGTTGGCCACCACGCCATACACCCTTGGCCTCGTGCTTGATTTCAGCGTAATCACGGAGTAGCTCGATGACGGCGTCGTCGCTTTCATCGACGCACAACGAGAACCAGTCGCCTTCGACATCCGCTTTGGCAACTCGGATTCCGGCCGCTAGCCGACCGCGGTGATCTCCTCCGGCACAGTCTCCAGCGACCAATGCGGCCATAAGCCGATCGGACAGGCTGCCCTTCGTGTCTTCGAATCCTTCTGCCATCGCGACAATGATCTCGCGACCGGTGAGCGTGTTGCCTTGAACGCAGTAATGCTTGCCGGTCATGGCTCCGAAATAGTAACTGTTCTTGCCGGAAGCGGTTGGGTTATGCACGGCCGTTCGCCCGTGGATGTCGGCGATCGCGAGCTGGCGTTGCTCGGCGTGTTCATCGTCTTTCAGAAGATCCAGAAACACCTCTTCGGGACGTTTGCCTTGTTCGAGCATATCAAGAGCCTGCTCGCCCCACTTGGGCACATGCCAATGCTGCGTGCAGAAAGCTCCGACGCCAGCCCGGACGTACGGTACGACTTTGCCGACGGCTGGATACTTGCTCGCGACAGCGGCTCCGCAGAGTCCGGTTTCGGGATCGACCGCGACGATCGAGAACGTAGCGGTTTTCTCGGGTAATGGCAGGTTATCTTGCCCAAAGGCGAGGTGAGCACTGAAGGTAAGCATGATCGAGAGTCCCATCGCCAAGCGTGACATTTAGCATCCTCCAATGTGCGTCCTTTCTCCGGGGCAGGACCTGCAACTGTTGCGAGCCGCTGCGCTGACAGGTCCCGCTCGGCGAGCAGGACCTACTTGCAAGCCTCGGCGAACATACCGATCTGGGGCTGTTCGACACGGATGAAATCTTCGTACGCCATGCTAATCGAAATCGAATGGTCGCCGGCATTAAAATTGATCACCGACTCGTCTCGAAGCAACTCGTCACAGTAGGTCTTGAGGTCGAACAGCGAGCCGAACGGTGGAATCGAGCCGGGCTTGAGGCCTGTCATTTCGAGAACTTCCTCGCGGTTCGCAAAACGCAAACTACGCAGGCCCAATCGCTTACGAACTTCCTTACTAGCCAAACGCTTATCCGCTGGCAGCACGAACATGAGAAATGCGTCACCTGCTTTGCAGATTAACGCCTTGGCACCGCTTGAGAGCGAGGTGCCTCGGACTTGGGCGGCTTCTTCGCTGGTGAAGACCGGCTCATGTTCGAAGACGTCAAACGTGGCATCACGGTCACGAAGCATCGCTGATAGTCGGTCGAAGACGCTTGCCATTTTGTGACCGTAGTTGTGTGACCCCAGTCGTCAGACCGGCAACGGACTATTATCACCCAACCCACGCAGGGTTGGACTAAATCGTACCGTTCGCAGTAGTTTTGTCGATCAGCAAAAAACGATTTGTCGTGGCGGAAGCCTTGAAATACGCACAACACGCTTTATGCTGATGGATTACCTTGCGAACAGTATCTTCACTCTCGGCGAAAGGATCGCCTGACGTCTCTGCTGGAAAGAGAACAGAGCTGAGATTCGGCAGCATTGTTAAGGCAGGCGGCGTTAAGGAAGCATGAGCGAGTTTCTGTTTGAGTATCATCCGGTCCACCCGACGACATGGGTCTACTTGTCGTCGCTGTTGATGCTGGGCGTCTTTTTTAAGTTCAGCCGCTTTTGGAGCGTACGCAACATTGACTTGGTGTTGCTGCTCCTACTCGCTCCGGGGCTCCTGACGGTCCAGTTTGGCGAAGAGCGGGCGCGCGAAGATCAAGTCGAGAAGGAACTCACGGCGTTAAGTGCTGAATTCGTCGAAGTCGCGGAGGAGCCGGGAATCGACGACACGGCGAACGACCCGAGTGAAGAGCAGCCGGTCGAAGACGAAGTGGCGAGTGAACCGGCGCCACCGAACTCGAATTCGCGCGAGCCGGAAGCGGGCATCGAACCCGACACAGATCCTACTTCCGCAGATATAGCGTACGCAGAACTGGCCGCCGCCGATGGACAACTCGACGTTGAATCCGACAGTGGAGCCACTCGGCTGAGCGGCAAAGCCGTCATGCTCATCGGATACATCTGGTTGTGGGTAGTGCTTGGCTTGCTGCTGGCTCGCTTACTGCTCGACGCAACGATGGTGCGCCGGCCGCTTTTGGAGCCGAATCTATCGACAGGTGGATTGGCATTCCTGGGATGCTCGCTTTTCGTTTTCTTGATGGCGAACGTTATCAATGGACCAGCGACAGCGGATGATTTGGCCGGAGCTCGCAGTGCCGGTGAACTGCTGGCCGGCGTTTCCGATGGCGAGTTAACTGATGACCTGGACCGCCACGGCCCGGGAAATGCACTGCTCCACTCGATTCCGAGTCTGGTAACCACGCCGCTCAATTGGGAAGAGTCTGAGTCAGCCGACGTGCATTATGTACGCACCGCCAAGGTGATGGCGCTCATGTCGCATCTAGCCGTGGTGCTGGGCATCATCGCTATTGGCTACCGGCACTTCGGCAATATCAAGATGGGAATTGGTGCGGCGACACTTTACTTGATGCTTCCGTATACATCGCAGATGACGGGCCGCGTCGATCACGTGCTACCTGCCTCGCTACTCGTCTGGGCCATCGTTTCCTATCGGCGTCCGCTCGTGGCAGGAAGCCTCCTAGGTTTGGCAGGCGGGGTCGCTTACTACCCACTGTTTCTGCTACCGCTTTGGGTGAGCTTTTATTGGCAACGAGGATTGGGACGATTCGTGACCGGGATGTTGGTGACGATTGGAATCTGCGTCTGCTCGTTGCTTTTCGTTTCCGCGGACATCGCGGACTTCGGGGCTAATGTTCAGAGAATGTTCGGCTTGCGTTGGCCAAGACTCGATAACTTGCACGGTGTTTGGAAACTAGGTTGGGACCCAATCTATCGGCTTCCAGTTATTGCCGCTTTTCTTGCGCTGTGCAGTGCCTTTGCCCTTTGGCCAGCACAGAAGAACCTTGGCACCTTGCTTAGCTGTTCTGCTGCGATCATGGTTGCGACGCAAGCGTGGCACGGCGATGGTGGTGGTCTGTACATGGCTTGGTTCCTGCCGCTCACGCTGCTAACGATCTTCCGCCCCAATCTCGAAGACCGCGTCGCGCTGAGCGTGCTGGAAGAGTCGTGGCTTCCGCGACGTCGGTTTCACTTGACCCACATCGATTGCGCGGCATAGCCCAACCTAAGCTGCTTCCCAGCCGGCTGCGGCGAATCGATACAGCAGATGCCGCGAGATGCAACGCTCGGATGCCTCGACTTGAGACGCTCGCGATCCCGCCGGCGTTTGTAACTCCTTACTGGCGCTCGGATTGCCAACGCCGCGAGCGGCGTTCCTGCTTTTGGCACGGGGTCTGCCTAATCTCTCTCATCCAGGGCTATCTCTGCGCATGGAGCAAATCTATGAAGACGCGCGTGATGCAACACAAAGATGGAAGACGGGAAGTCGTGCGAGTGTTGACGACCGAAGAGCTGGTGTCATGGTCGGCGGAACACCCGCTGGCGTACGAGAAGAGTATCGTCTGGTTAGAGAATACCGAGCGACTCCGTTACGTGCGCGTCGCACAGGTCCGCTGTGCGACAAGTCGTCGCGGTCCGCTCCTGGTGAACACCGGCGAGCGAGTCGTTGGCTACTCGAAGCTCATGCCCGACGCGCCGCGCGACAAGCAAACGCATCGCTACTGCCGTCGGCTTTTTTATCTGACCGCGTCGGATCGCGAACAAGAAACCGAGACTCTACCCAACAGCGCAATCGACCCACGCACCGTGTTGCCGGGTGTCGAAGGGATCGCACCGGCCAACAAGAGCCGGCGCGCGGCAAGGACAAAGAGAGCCGAGACAGCAACTCGGCGGGATGAGAAAGCGCTCCGTGCAAAGTCGCAATAGGCTTGGCTCCGAACAGCGCTGTTGTCCCGTACGCTTCCTCTGAGTCACATCGACGACGGTTCTGCGGCTTTCTAGGCGATCGCGTTACACCGCACGGATGGGCCGTAACCTGATACGAACAACACGCTTAAACTCACTGTGTGAACTATTTCACATCTGTTGGCCTGCCGTCTGCTTCCATGAGATCACGTCGTTTTTTTGCGAAAGACCCATCGTTAACACCAGCTTCCAGGGAAGCAAGGGAGGCCAACATGTTCCACACTCCAACGATCGTCGCCACCACGCTGTTAGTCATCGGTTCGTTACTTGGCACGCAAGCCAACGCTGAACACCTGTACGATCCAGTCAGTCTCTTGCCCGCCGCTTGTGAGCTCAAAGACACCATCTGTGCCTTCGAGGCAGTCATTTCTGAGCGGCCCACAACCTCTTACACTCTGTATCAAGTGAAGGCTCTGCGGAAGAGCGCTGAGCAGTTCCACGAACTGGTTCGTTGCAAGGCTCCACTAGCACACGTAAAGACCAGTTTCCATCGCGTTTGCGCATACGCCGCGAGAATCGATCGCCGATTGTGGAGAAGCTGCGGCTTCCGACCAGATCGCGAGCTGGCAACCACTTGGAGATACGTTCAGGAGGAGATGGAGGCAGTCCGCTGCTTGCTCGCAGGAAATGCCGTCGCGCCGCCAGCAGTCGGATACGACTTCCCCGGACGCTCTGGCTTCGATCGCACCGCACCGAGCTTCAACGCGCCTCGACATGGCCAACCGCCAAGTCGGTTCGACAGTCGCCCCGAGTTGCTTCCGCCGCCACCAGCTCACGCACCATCTTCGCGCCCGGCGAGGCCAATTCCGGACACGCGAACGACGCGAGCCGAAGCGTTGGAGACTCTGCTTCTATCGCTGCTTCGATAGCAACGCAACTGAGCCCAGACATGCGAGCTGCCAAGTGTCCGGCTTGGCAGCTCGTTTCTTGAAGCCGCATCGACAGGGTTGACTTTGCGGCCTGTAGCGAATGTGAGGGCATCGCCGGTGTGCGCGACTAGAAAAGGGCTTCCGGCCGCTTCCGGCAACTTCATGCTCCGTCTTTGGCCGTTATAATCAGGACTAACGCACTAGTGCTTTGTGACAGCTAAAAAGTGGGGTAAGCATCCTGCTTGCCATATGAATGGGGGCGTAAAAATCGCAAGCTGGAAGCTTACGCCACTTTACTAA
>PBSM01000318.1 GCA_002726245.1 Planctomycetaceae bacterium
ATGAGTCACTACATGGCACTTGCGATCGCCTGCCGCATCGGCGACATCTCGCGTTTCCCTTCGCCGCGGAGCCTGGCGAACTTCTTCGGCCTGACGCCCTCCCGTATCTGTTCGTCCTCGCAATCGATCAGACGCCTCAGAGCCGGAACGCCTTCGGCGCTGATCGGATGAACGCTGATCTGCACGCTTGGCGAAGAATCCGGCCGACGTTATAGTTGACCACGATCGTATCGACAGGCGTCAAGGCAAACAAATAGATCGTGATGGCGAGTGCCCAAAGATGATGTCGCACGAGCCAAGTGAAGTTCTTGTTGTGGGCAATTTTTACGAGGACGAGCACAAAGCCCGCGACGACGGCTGTCATCCCGAAGAGTGCCACCATACGCATCTGAGTCATACCATTAAACCCGACGTAGCTGAACAGGCGGTTATAGACGGCGACGGCCAGCAGAATGTTCTGGAACGACCAGATCCATGACAGCCGTCGCAGGCTTTGCAAACGAGGATCATGCAGAATGCTACCTCGAAAGACGAGTGACAACGTCACCGTGGCAAGAGCTAACGCGACGGTTAGCCACGCGGCACCTTCATGTGCACAGCCAGAGTAATAGAAACCTGCTGGGAACTCGCGGAACCAAAGCGTCGCGAACTCGAAGACAAGGTAGATCGCAAACAGTCCGATCACAGTGAGAAGGGTATTCCGGAAGGCGTTGTAAAGTGGCGCTTCTGCCAAAGCACGTTTCGCGAGTAGCGTGGCCCCATCATCGCCTTCCATGATCGCTTGGCGAACAACGGGTCGCAGCAATTCGACCGTCAGCCAAATGACGACCAGCCAGAAGAATGGTTCTAGCGGGCTGGGCAACCACGAGACTAGCCAGCCGCGGACGTTCACAACAAACCATTCAAAGCCTTCGCCAAACGTCTTCAGCAGATCTGGATTCGCCAACACGAATAGAGTTCCAAATATCAGCACGGTGGCGATCGGCAAAACGACGCTCAGCCATCCAGAACGAGGAATCCGAGGTACCATTTGTGTGGAGATGTTCCGGTACTCGAGCAGACCACCGTAGCCAGCGAGAACGGTTTGTGAGGCATATGCGGCGAGTTCCACGATGTACGGAGTATGACCTGCCAACGTCATTGCGAATCCGACAAGCAACGTGAATCCCGCGACGACAAGCAAAGCGGAGCCGCACCAGACAAGCTTCAGTGCCAACAGAAGCAGCATGCCTCCGACGATCCAGACCGGCTTATCGAATCGGCGGCAAGCTTTCGCAAGCACCAGCAACAGCGGAGCGACTACGAACAACAATCCGTATCCCGCGTAGCCTTGTCCATAGAAGATCTCGCATCCGCTAGCACAACCATCAGGGTAATTGCGGCAACCTCTCGCACTTGCGCAGGCGTTGGATTGGGCTTCGCCGGAGTTACAGCGGTCGAGGGCTCTCCGGTCGTGCCCGCTGGTGACGATGCGGCTTCGCGGCGATGGGCGAGTTGATCTAACGTGAATGGTGCGTTCGCGCGCGACATGTCATCTGCCATCGTTGCCACCTCCTGCTCGCATACAGTCTTGAACTGCCCAATAGCAAAAAGAGAAGAGCCTTGGAGCAAATACGCGACCCACGTGGCAATGGTTCAACGGTGTTCCCGCTTCTGTGACTCCCTTTATTTCTTCCGATCTGCCGGCGGTTGTCAAGAGAATTCCCGCGACGACGGTTACCGGCGTGACACGAGTTGTCCCGCAGCGCAAGCGGAGTTCAGGCACAGTAAGCTGTACTGAGTACTGGGTACGGAGTACGCTGTGCTTCGCATCTGGTAACGAACAGCCTCACGTATGGATTCGCTGTACTGAGTACTCGGTACGGAGTACGCTGTGCTGGAACGAAACCGCCCCTGGCCGCATTTGGCTTACTGAAGGAGAGACAGTCTTGATTACGAAACGCATTGGCTCGTGCTCGCTGCTGGTGTTGGTTTGCCTTAGCACATCACTTCGCGCCGCGTCTCCCGAGATCGAACGACGGCTTCCTCCACCGGGCATCGAGCTATCCGCCGAAGTTCGCGAACGACTCGAAGCGAAACTTGACGTTCTAAAGAAAAAGCTTAGTGGCCTTCGAGAACATAAGCACGTCGCTGACACGGAAGTCTTTCTGAAGGCCGTCGATTACGCCTTGCTTCATGGCGAGTTCTACAACGAAAAAGAGATCCCTCGCGCCGACAAGGCCCTAGAAGTCAGCGCGGAGCGCATTGAGCAATTAGCGAACGGTGACGTGCCTTGGCATCGGCAACACGGGCTCGTTGTGCGAGGTTATCGATCGAGCATCGACGATTCCGTTCAACCGTATGGATTGGTCATCTCTGACGACGTCGATTTCAAAAAGCCCGTGCCGTTGTACGTCTGGCTGCACGGCCGCGGCGACAAGACCACCGATTTGCACTTCATACATCGTTTACAAACCAGCGCCGGTCAGATCCAACCACCAGGCGCGATCGTGCTGCATCCCTTTGGACGACAATGCATCGGATACAAATCGGCCGGGGAGATCGATATCTTTGAGGCGATCAGGTGTGTCGCGCAGGACTATCGCATCGACTTCAACCGTATCGTGTTGATGGGCTTCTCGATGGGTGGAGCAGGTGCTTGGCACGTCGGTGCCCATCATGCTCACAGTTTCGTGGCGATCAGCCCCGGTGCGGGCTTTGCCGAGACGGCTCGTTACAACAAGCTCCAGCCAGAGGCGTATCCGCCCTGGTACGTGCAGCGGTTATGGGGCTTGTACGACGTTCCGAACTATACTCGGAACCTGTTCAACGCGCCCGTGGTCGTCTATAGCGGCGAGAACGACAAGCAAATCCAAGCAGCACGCGTGATGGAAGAAGCTTATCGCGACCATGGCCGAGAGTTGCCACATATCATCGGGCCTGGGATGGGGCACAAATACCATCCCGACTCGCTCAAGGAAGTGCTCCGGCAAATGGCCGCCGCCGTTCAGAAAGGCCTCGACCGAAAGCCGAAGAAGGTCACGCTGCAGACACAGACACTGCGATACAGCACGATGTTCTGGGTCCAAGCGCGTGGTCTGCAAGAGCATTGGCGTGATGCCCGCATCAATGCTGAGATTGCCGACGATGGCAAGATCAAAGTCTCGACGAAGAACGTTACGGCGCTGAGACTGACACCGAAGAAGAACATGGCGGGAGCCATCATTGAAATCGACGGCGAGATCGTCCAGGTTCCCAAGACAGAGCGTCCCGCTGTCGTCGCCGATCTAAGACGCGATGGTAAATGGCAGCTTGCCGATCCACGGGAGTATCGCAACGGCCTCAAGAAGCGAATCGGGTTACACGGCCCGATCGACGACGCGTTCATGGATCCATTTCTGGTTGTGCTGCCGAGTGGGAAGTCATCGAACGCCGATGTGCAAGCGTGGATCGATTTCGAGCAGCAGCGCTTCGTGGACCGCTGGCGGGCATTGATGCGTGGCGAGTTGCGCGTGAAGCAAGATGTCGATGTAACAGACGACGATCTTCGCAAGTACCACATCGTTGCGTGGGGAACGCCGGAAACGAACCGCTTCCTCAACATTCTGGCTTCACCAACGTCAGGCAGCCCAGTTCGCTGGACGAAGGACGAAGTTCGCGTCGGCGACCGAGCTTTCGATGCCGCGCATCACGTTCCCGTTTTCATCTACCCTCGCGGCAACAAGTATCTCGTCGTGAACAGCGGCTTGACGTTCCGAGAAGGACACGATCGAACCAACTCGCTGCAGAATCCAAAGCTACCAGATTGGGCAGTCCTCGACATTCGGCAGCCACCCAATGACTTAACGCCGGGGAAAGTCGTGGCCGCCGACTTCTTCGACGAAGCCTGGCAGCTAAAGCCCCGAGACATCAATCCGGAAAGTCGGAGCGAGTAAAGAAAAGGGACCGCGGACTGAGCGTCGGAGGAACAGCCGATCAGCGTGCGTCGCGGCTGTTCGACAGAGCCCACCAGATGTATCGCAGTGCATCATCGACGGCGCGCGTGTTGGCGGGCTGTTCGGCGACTTTCGCCAAGGGTTCTTCGAGCAGCTTGTTGATCGTTTCCAACTCGCGTTTCGTTGGCGGACGATGAACCGTGGCAAAGAACATGTGCTGGATCTTCTGATCCGTGCTGAGCTTGCTACCAAGGATAATCTGCCCGAAGAGCGAGTTGTCGCTGGCTTGGTGGACTTCCGACCGAGTTGCCGAAAGCACGCGATCGACTTCCGAAATGTCAGTCGGCAGGGCACCGGGTGTGGTTGGCGTGATGCGGGCCACAGCCGGAACTCCAATCGGAAGCTGACTGTGCTCTTCGTGCAGATTCGCGGCCACCATGAGCGTGGCTTCAAGTGGCTCTTGCGGCCGCGATAGGACCGGGAAGCTGGCGAATAGTTCTTGGGTCCCGATCGCTCGTTCGGCCGATTCCGTTTCCGGGGCGAGTCCAAACGGTTCGCTGAGCACCATCCATTCGATCAACTTCCGCACGTCGTAGTCGTGAGCCGCGAACTGATCACCAAGTTCGCTAAGCAGTTCTGGGTGCGAAGCAGGATTGTGCGGTCCCAAATCGTCTACGGGAGTCGTGAAGCCAGCACCAAATACTTCGCTCCAAGAGCGATTCACCATGGCTTGCCGAAAGAGCCGTGAGCTAACGATCAGCTTTGCCAATTCCTCACGCCGGTTGACTTCGGCAACTAGACCATTGCGCGGAACAGAGTCAAACCCAGCCACCGCTTCGTCAACGAAAACGGGATACGCGGCCTTCAGCAATCCATTATGCAGTTCGTAGTAAATCTCAGCCTCTTCGGGCGATCCGCCTTCGCCTGGAAAGTCAATGTCGCTCAATTTCGCGCTCGCCTCAGCCTTCATCTGCCGGAAGAACGCATTGAATTGCCAGAAGCTTTCGTGCCGGAAGCCGCGCCAAGACCCAGCGTGATGACACTGATTGCACTCCATCGCGCGGCCCAAGAAAGTTCGGCTGACATGAGCCGAAGCAGCAACTTGATTTCCCTTGCGATCCGCGTACGCAAGCAAGTAGTTGACAGCACCGTTGTACCGGTGGGGCTTCCTATCGTCCGCAGGCTCTCTTGTGCCGCTGCCACTCGCCGTGATCAGAGCAGTCGCAATCTCGCCCAGCGAATTCCCGTCGGCAAACGAGCGACCAAGAAACTGCTTCAGACCATCACGATTCGCCGGCCGAGCCGCGGTGGCAAGCAAGATATCTGACCACGCGTTCGCCCAGTGCGCGGCGAAGTCTTCGGTGTACCAATCGTCGCGGAGTAGTCGATTGACAAGTTTAGATCGCTTGTCAGGTGAGTCGTCCCCGACGAAGGTCGTCAATTCGTAATGCTCAGCTTCGCGACCGATGATCTTCTCGTAAACGCGATTGCACCACTCCTTGTCGTCGAGTGAAACAGCCGGGGTTGCTTGCGTTTCCTCCCAACGTCGCCGAATCGCGGTGTTTATCGTTTCCACGATCCGGGAAGTCGGTTGCAGCGATAACGGTTGTTCGGTAATAGCAACTTCAGTTGGTTGCTGTGTCGCCTCCGCCGATCGATTCGCGAAACGAAGCGGATGCTTCAACTGCAGCGGATGTTTGATGACGGGTGCCGGAATCGGATCAGGATCGACGTGCAGCGGAGGAGTTGGCTGCGGCTCCTCAATTGGTATGGCAACGAAGTCGCTTGGTGGTGGTTCCGATGGTGAGGGCGGTGGACCGGAGGCTTCATTTTCTTGCGCAATTTCGGCTGAGTGGTGGGCCGATGTCGCATCTTTCCACGCTTCCCAGCCAATCACACCTCCACACACAACCACGACCAAACTGAGCGCGATGCTTGCCCAAGCGACATAACGGCGTTTTCCGCGCCCGGCTCCAGAACTCGGCCGTCGGATGTCCCGGCCAGATCGAACAGTCGCATCTCGCATCTCGGTGGGAACCGCCTGCGAGCAGGCTTGCATCACGCGTTCGGCAACATCAGGAGGCGTAGCGTCTCCCAGAACTTCTTCCAACGGCGCGTTGAGGATGTTTTGCGACGCGTCGTACGTTTTGAGGATGCGCGCACTCAGATCGGGAGAGGTCGTTCCGCCAAGGACCTCTTCGAGGCAACCGTCCAGGATTGTGTCGTCGTGATCAGTCATGAATCAATTTACCGTCGATACACTCACGCAATTGGTGCTTTGCCCGCTGCATCAAGTTCTTCGCGCCGTGCTCACTAATGTCGAGCCGCTCCGCAATACTTGCACGCGACTCCTTGTCGCGAAAACGCATTTCTAGGGCGAGCTTGGCTCGATCACCAAGATGTGCGAAGCAGTCTTTTAATGCGTCGAGGAGCGCCTCGCCGTTGTCGTCGCCGGCCCAACTGCTCCAAGTTCGATCAAACTCCTCTACATTCTCGACCGCAATCACTTTACCAGCGCGCCGTTGGTAGCTCACCAAAAAGTTGTAGGCCGTGCGTCGCAGGTAGGCCGCGGTTGCCTTCGTGCTGTATTCCTCGAAAGGACGCTGAAGCACCTTCAAAAACGTGTCTTGTGTCAAATCCTCAGCCAAGTTGGTTTCACATCCCAAGGCGCGCAAATACCGCCATACACCAGCCTGATGGTCCTCGACTAGGCGAACCGGATCGAAGCCGGTCGATTCGGGCGGTGATGTCGCTTTCATGGCTATTAGTTAAACGAACGGGAAGCGGATATGTACTCAGGAGGAGTCGGAGGATTGGAATGTTGGAGGATTGGAATGTTGGGGTACTGAATACTGGTGTAGTAGAACGCAACCATCATTCCATTATTCCAACACTCCATCCTTCCGCTCCTTCCTTCCTCCCACTCCGAACTCGGCGCATAAAGACGGGCCGAGAGTCGGTCTCGGCCCGCCGATCAAGCATCACATGTACTGGCCCGTGAGGCTCGATTAGACGAACAACTCCTTGATGACCTTGCCTGAGTTGGCGATCTTCATCGGCCGGCCACTCCGGCTGGTGAAAGTCGTTTCAAGCGAAATCCCTAGCGACTTACAAACGCTGGCCATTATGTCCTGCGATGTGTAAGGTTCGGTTTCAACTTGAGTGCCTTCAGAGTTGGTCTTGCCAACTGCGATACCTCCGTTCATTCCGGCCCCGCCTACAACGACGCTCCAGGCGCGTGCCCAGTGGTCACGTCCGGTGTTGCCGTTGATACGTGGTGTGCGACCAAACTCGCCCATCCACATAATCGCGGTGTCTTCCAACAGGCCCCGTTGCTCCAAGTCCTCAAACAGCGCACTCATCGCACGATCCAGCACCGGCAGTCTCTGCGTGCTGAGCGTGTTGAAGATGTCGTTGTGCAGGTCCCAACCGCCGAGATTGACTTCGATGAACGGAACGCCTGTCTCGACCAGTCGTCGAGCCATCAAGCAACCTTTGCCGAAGTTGTTGTCGCCGTAGCGTTCGAGGACTTCGGCGGGCTCTTCGTTCACACGGAAGGATTTCATTTGCTCGCTGGTCATCAGAGCCAACGTCTTCCTGAGGATCTTCTGATGGTCCTCGGCAGCCTGACCGCGTTTTTCCTTAATGAAACCCTTCTCGACCAGATCCAGAGCAGCCATTCGCTGCATGAGCCGACGATCATCCATACCCATCTGCAGGTTGCGGATCTGGCCGTTGCTGTTCACCGCGAAGGGTGCCCAAGCCATTCCCAGGAAACCTGGCCCTGTGCTGCCGCCGCCAACGGTGACGAACGGAGGAATCTCGAGCTGTGGACGCTGATCGATCGTCTGATGAGCGATCACCGCGCCATAGCTAGGATGTTCGACGTTAGGGTTCGGCACGTAACCGGTGCGCATGTAGTAGCTCCCGCGGCCGTGATCGGCTTCGCGAGTGCTCATCGAACGAATGATGGTAGCGTTGTGCATCTGCTTCGCCATCATCGGCATGTGCTCGCTGATCTGCTCGTCGCCACTCGTCGCGATGGGGCGGAACTCGCCGCCGGTGATGGTACCAGGCTTGAGATCCCAGATGTCTATCGACGGGGGACCACCGCTCATCCAAAGCATGATCGCGGACTTTCCGTTTCGCTTCAGCTCCTGAGCGTGCGACCGCAACGAGTGTCCGAGAGTCAGCGCCGGCACTGTCATCGCCGTCGCGCCTGCCATATGACTCATGAAGTGACGTCGCGTCATTCCTCTTGGTACTGTTGAACTCTTCATCCTGTCCTCCCGTTTGTAAATGCCGAGTGGTCCGGCCTTGGTGTTGAAATGATCTCTACGATCTAGTGGTTCATAATGAATTCATTGCTGTTGAGCACTGCCCACCAGATGTCTTGCAACGCGCCCGCGTTAGCTGCGCCAGCATCAACGCGTTTCTTTCGGTCTTTGCCCACTTGATCCGTAGCCCGAGCAATAAACAGTTTCATCGCGATCGAACGCTCGTCAGAACTCGGCTTCCGCGCTAACGCCGCCTTGAACAAGTAGTCGATTTGCTGCGACTGTTTCATGTTGCTCCGGGCGATCTCACCCAGAAAGCTTCCAGGCTTGATATCGGTTGCGTTGCGAATCAACTCGCCATTGAACATCATCAAGGCCTGCGGAATCGTGCCGTTGAACGTGGTTTGCTCGCCGCCTTCGTCATTGCCAAACGCCATCACGAACTGGCTGAGCCACTGCGTTTTCGTTCGTTCTTGATCTTCGTAACTGCCGCGAGTCTCGGCGGCCTTCGTCGCGACAAGCAGTGATTCGTAAAGCTCTTCGGCCCGCATTTGGCGAAGATAGAAGTGAGTGAATTTCGGGGTTTCCCCCAGCAATGGATCGTCCTTCTCGTTCGCCTTCGTGCTGCGACTCGACAACGAATAAGCTTCGCTCAGCGTGATCCAGCGGACCAACTCTTTGAGGTTGTAGCTGTGATCGCGAATTTGCTCGCCCAAGTAGGTCAGCAGTTCCGGGTGGCTGGGCGGATTGTGCGGCCCCATGTCATCGATGGGCTTTGTGAAGCCGTAGCCGAAGAAATGAGCCCAGTAGCGATTCGCGATCATCATATCGGTGTACTTGGAGGCAAGCACCAGCTTCGCCAACTGCTCTCGACGATTCACGTCGCTGACAAAGCCACTGCGACCGATAGTGGCGTATCCCTCGACGTCTTCATCGACGAAGACTGGATACGCGGCTTTCAGCAGACCATTTCGCAACTCGTAGTAAACTTCGGCTTCCTGGGGGCTAGTGCCTTCGCCCGGAAAGTCTTGATCGACTAGATCCGAGCCAGCTATCTCTCGCGTTCCTGGCACGAATCGTCGCAGCGCCCTTGTCTGTCGGAGGAAGGAATTGAATTCCCAAAACTTCTGCTGCTTCCATTCGTTGAATGGATGGTTGTGGCATTGCGTACACTGAACTTGCAAGCCCATGAAGATCTTTGCTATGTCGGCGGTCGCTTGCGTACCCTTCTCTTCGTTGACTTTCATCGTGAGGAAGTTCACAGCACCGTTGAAACGCTCTGAACCCGGTGTGTTCGTCCCGGTCGCGCTCACCAGTTCGCTAACCATCTCGTCATAAGGCTTGTTTCGCGCCAAGCAGTCTCGCAGATACTTCTGCATGCCTTCTCGACTGGTCAATGATCGCCTCTCGGTTCCGCCTGATCGACCGATCAGTACATTCGTCCAGATAGTCGTCCAGTTGCGTGCATACTCTTCGGTATACTTGTCGTCATACAAGAGCTTGGCAACGAGCTTGGCCTTCTGATCGACGGAGCGATCCTTCGTGAACTCATCCAACTCGATGACCGACGGCACTCGCCCGATAACGTCCAAAAAGAGTCGGCGACACCACTCACCGTCGGTCGCAGCCTGCGATGGAAGCATTTGATAAGCGATCCATGTCTTGCGCACCTGAGTATTGACCGTCTTGACCTGTGGGATCCCATAATCGCTCAGCTTTTTTCGCGAACGACTCTGCGCACCAACCTGAGTTACGGTGATGACAACCGAAAGTGCCAAGCACGAAGCGATTGCTTGTCTGGTCCAACTTGTCAGTTGCATAGAATTACCTCGCTTGGATATCGGGATGCGATCTAGAGTCGAACGACGGTCAGATCAAGAAGTACTCACCGGCCACGGAGAATCCGTATTTCCTCTCATCCTAATGGTCCGACCGGGTGAGTTAATCGTCTTCGTACGATTCTAAGTCGTTTTGCATCCAACGAATAGGAAATCGAATCGGATCCGGTGACGCCACGAGCGAGGAAGCATCGCAAGAGTGTATCGTTTCGCAACAGTTCTTGCGAAATGCTACAGCGAAAAACAACGGGCGAGGTGGGAGGTTCCGACTCCCAACTCGCCCAGAAGCAGTCCTAGAACTGCTGAACTGATCACCAAAAGCCCCACCTTCTCTGTTCCGAGTACCTCAACTCTGAACCAACCAGAACTAAGATTCGTCCTGGTTTTAAGGGCTTTTGGCTACAGTCTGTCGTCTTTCTTCTCGGTTCCGACCCAGCGGTTTCGGCCTCTTCTCTGTTCCGACCCCGCAGTCGTCGTAGTGTCTCTACTCTGAACCAGTCAAAAGACGGCTCTCTCTGTTATGAGCAACTTTAGTGCCAAAGTTGGGGATCGCTTGCTCCATCGGTACCACATCTTCTTTGAGATGAACAGCGAAAGCTACCGCTTCCGAGAGTCGATGAAAGGAAAGCGGCTGGGCGAGTCCGGGCCACGCAGGCCGGCGAAAAGTGATCTGCCATCAAATGCTAGCGATGCCATCGACTCCTAAGTAGCGTAGTAGTTGGAGACTCGGAATGATGCTTAGTGTCGCCTACATTCTATCCACGCTAATCGCAATCGCGGTAGTCGTCCAGTTGCTTGCCGCCCATTATTACACCCGCTGGTGCACCCGTTACACAAACCCAACAGTCGAAGACGTCTCGTTGCCGCAGGCGGTGGTTATCCTGTGTCTTCGCGGAAGGGACCCCTTCCTTGCTGAGTGCCTCGAGCGACTCACTGCGCAGGACTACCCGCACTACAATGTTCGCGTCGTCATCGACCATCCTACGGACCCCGCCCACGATCTCGTCAAACAGTGGATAGAAACGCATCCCGGCACAGGGATTACCGTGGATTTCCTCAACGAATGCTCCAGTGATGCCTATCTCAAGACAAGCGCGGTACGCCAATGCATACGCGGTCTGGATCCGTCAGTCGGAGTTGCAGTTCTGGCCGACGCTGATTCGCTCGTCTATCGCGAATGGTTGCGGGACATCATCGCTCCGATGACCAGAACTGACGTCGGCGTTGTCACGGGCAACCGGTGGTACGATCCGACCCAAAGATCGTGGGGATCGGTGATCCGATATGTCTACAACGCCTGGACCGTGATTCCGATGCTCTTGATGCGTGCGACTTGGGGTGGCTCGCTGGCAATTCGCCGCGATGTGTTCGATCAGCCTTTCTTCCTGGATCGCATGCTGAGAACCGCGTGCGAAGACGACGCAATCCAAGACGCAGCCTGCAACGTCGATTTGCGCATCGAGGTGCAGCCCGAAGTCATGCTGCTGAACCGTGAAGAGTGTACGTTGCGCAGTTGCTTTCGTTTTGTCCGAAGACAACTACTTTGGACTCGCCTCTACCATCCGAACTGGACGCAGATCGTAGTCGGAGTTATCGCCGTTTATCTAGTGCTGGTTGCGGCAACGATCCTAACAGCAGTGGCAGCGTTCAAGGGTGAAATGCTAGCCGCCTGGTTGGTCGGCGGCGCTTTGCTCGCGGAGCTAACCGTGGCGCAGGTCATAGTCGAGTGGCTCCATGCGACGATAACACGCCGAACCGCTGACAAGAGAGATGAGCCGTTTCCGCAGATCACTTGGACAGCGAGACTTCGGTTGCTGTTTGCGCTGCCACTTACACTGTTATTCCTAGTGGTGGCCGTGGTTAGTGCCGCCTTCAGCCGTCGCGCAGAATGGCGTGGCGTCACTTACGAGGTCGTTCCCCCTCGTGGGATTCGCATGATTGAGTATCGGCCATACGCGGAAGTGGTGGCTGTCGGGGTCGCGGGTAATTCGCTGTCGTAACCCCATCGATGCGAGACCGCTCAGCTCCCACGCGCGAGAGTCGGTCACGCCTCACGCCGGAGCCTACGTCGCTCCAAACGGTGCGCTAGATGAACGATCCGATCGACAGCAGAAACAGGCAGCCATTTCGTGAATGCTCGCCTCATGCGATATGCGAACGGCGAGACATCAGGCACTGCCTGATCGGGCGCGACGCGGGACGACTGAACATCCGCTGGGAGTCGCTCAAACTCCGCGTGGCTAACGAACAGTAGAAGATTGTAGCGATACCAAAATGCCACATTGTGCTGCTGCTGAATTTGCGGACGTATCCAATCCAACAGCACAAAGCCTCGCTGTTCAAACTTCTCCCGCCAGTACTGGTATGGCTGCTCGTTGATGTGCTGCACGCCCATCTATCCGGGCACGGCAGCGGAGAACAGAATCCTATTGCCGTGCGCAACAAGCAAGTCGATGAATGTTTCGGCACACCCGTCTGGTAGGTGCTCCGCCACTTCTAGAGATTCAACCAGATCGAACTGGCGTCCTAGGTCTATGGGCTCGCGCAAGTCATGGGCGATGAACTCCGCGGGCTCAAGGAGCGATTGTTCTGGCTTGATGAAGTCACCGTAGATACCGACGACTTCTTCAGCCACTAGCTGCTTCCATACTCTCAGCCACTCGCCGTTACCGCACCCGAAATCTGCGACGCTCTTGACCGTCCTTCACTTTAAGGGAAGTTTTGAATTGCGCGCATAATTGGTATTAGCAAAAACGCTGCCCTCCGCGATGGTGTGATTGTTATGAGATCAC
>PBSM01000319.1 GCA_002726245.1 Planctomycetaceae bacterium
AAACGGCTCCCCGCCGACCCTGTGTCGGTGGAAGCAATGTCGAGTCATGAGGTCCACCGACGCGGGGTCGGAGGGGCCTGCTTGCGTGGTGCTTCGACTGTAGCCTTCAATCATGCTTCCGCTGACACGGGGTCGGTGGGGAAACGTGGGTCAAGACAAGCGGTACGGCCTACCCCATCAACCAATTGCCTTTGGGCAAGAACGTCTTCCAACTCTCATATTTTGGGTTATCAAGCTTGAGCGTGAGCATTGGGTTGTGCGCTGGCTTGCGTGGTTTGGTGTTGAGGTCCATACGAGCCTCTTGCGGTGTGCGGCCACCTTTTTTCGTGTTGCACTTCACGCAGGAAGCAACCACGTTCTCCCAAGTGGTCGGTCCTCCCTTGCTGCGCGGTACCACATGATCCAGGCTGAGTTGGCTGGGTGGCAAGCTTTGCCCGCAGTACTGACAACAGTGGCTGTCGCGAGCGAAGAGATTGCGCCGGTTCAATCGCAAAGTGGAACGGTACTGCTTATCAAAGCGAACGAGCCGCACGATTCGTGGCACTTGGATGTCGAAATGGACGGCTCGAACCCAATCGTCGTGATCGCGAGCGTCCTCGGAGCGAAGTTGCCCCAGCTCACACCACGATTCGAAGTCGTAGTTGCAGAATTGCCCATCTTCGATGTCGATGACTTCGGCAGCTTCACGATACAAGAGGATGAACGCCCGGCGCGCCGTGACAACACGCACTGCCATGTAGTGCCGGTTCAATACGAGGACGCTGGAGTTTAAGGCTCGCCCTCGTTCCTCTTGACTCATAACGAGTCTCCGGGAAAGTGCGCCGCGTCGCTCGATCCTTGGGAAGGTATCGATTCATCGACTCGCAACGAATGTACGTCGTTATCCTCCGACATGATCGTTGCCGCGCGAGTCCCCACCACCGAAATCCATGTGACGGGTTTCTTTCATTCTAGCCCTGCGCGATTCGCTTGGCCACCCTGAAAGAAGTGACAGCAAAATAACTCTCAGAAATTCGGCACACTCGGCTTGCTTCGCTAAACGAATTGGCAGTAGGATGAATTCGTCGGGTGAGCGTTGGAGCGTTTGCCGAGTAGGTCTTCCACCATCAAGGGCCCTAGGATGATCCATTATTCGTGTGACCGCTGTAAGCATGTCATCGACCCGGCAGAAGACATGCGTTACGTCGTCAAGATGGAAGTGCAAGCAGCAATGGAACCACTCGAGGGTGAAGAACCTGAAAGCGATCGCGATCATCTCCTTGAGATCCAAGAGATCCTGAAACGAATGGAAGATTCCGATAGCGACTTGCTCAGTGACGATGTCTATTCAAAGCGTCGTTACGATCTTTGTTCCGAGTGCTATCATCAGTTCATGCGAAATCCGCTCAGCCGCGAAGTCCCAGCACACCTTGGGTTCAGTCAGAACTAAGGCTCGCGCCGGCAAGCCTTCGGCCAGCGGTTACGGAACGGTGATGCTTACGACGGTTGGGCCCAGACACCGCAGCGGTGATGCTTACGACGGTTGGGCCCAGACACCGCAGCCCTAAGGGTGTAATCACAGTGCATCTCCTGTGCGCGTTTGAGACCGCTCTGCGGCCTGTGGTTCATCGAAGACGGTCCCGGCGGAGCAATCACTGGTTTGCTCCGCGGCGACTACTGATTGATCGAAAAGATCCAGGGGGTCTCCGATTTAACAGTCGCTAAACGGGACAGGAATCGCATACTTATTCGTCCAAATGTGCGTCAAGCCGGCGATTCACTCTTTAGTTGTGGGCTACCTTCGGCGCTACTCCACGACGATCGGCCTCGTGGGAGCCGAATTCCTTTTCCGCAGCACGAACGTTGGGCACTGTTTACTTCCACGCGGCTGATCGGGAGTCTGAAACACGAACTCCCAGTCGCTGTTCGTACAAAAGTTGTGTACTGCGGGAACGACCCCAAGACGCTGAGATTGCTCGCCTTTCCCCGTGTGCTGCTCATCGCGCTGACTACATCCTGCCACTAGGAATTATATTGAACGCCGATTTCCGCAGGCCCTGAAGGTCTTTGAGCGTGCGGGCGGTCAGCGGAAAACCTGGCGTAATGCGGCGCAGGTCAATCTGGGCCGATGCAAAGTAGTTCTTTTGTTGTTCGGATGAACAAATCGCCCTGTGAAATGGCAGGCGAAGCGAAGACGGGTTCGTTGATTCGATTGCGCGAAATCTGCTCGAAGTTGTTGCACTTGGCTCGAATTACTATCGTTTCGCCGTCTTCGTTGAAGAAGTAGATGTGCTCGCCAGTGCCGATCGCCGAAGCGGTGTAGCGGCCGGCTAGTCGCTTCTGCCAAACTCGCTTGCCATCGCGAGCGTCAAGGCACGTTGCAATGCCATCGTCGTCCACAAGGTAATACAGATCGCCGACCAGGATTGCCGAAGGCACAAACGGCACACCGCGAGAATTCTCCCACACCACGTGCGAATCAGACACGTCGCCGTGGCCGCCGGGCCGGATCGCCAATGACTTCCCGCCGGGACCGCTGACAGCATAGATAAGACCGTGTCCGAAGACAGGAGTCGGGATACACTCTTGTTGCAATCCGCCAACGGTCCAAAGCTTGGAGCCAGTTTGGGGATCAAATCCGTCGATCTTTAAGGAACCGCACAACAACAACTCGTGTTTTCCTGTGTCACCAACGGGCACGATTTGCGGCGACGACCACGACAGCCACTCGTCAGGGCGTTCAACTTTCCAGCGATCCGCACCGGTGTTCTGATCCACAGCCACCGCGTAGGAATCGCCGTAGTGATCACATTGCACGATCACCATGTCACCATGGAGGAGCGGCGAGCTGGTTGCCGCGAAGCGATTCTCGAATCTGCCGTACTCCGACGCCAAGGACCGATGCCATACAAGGTGTCCGTCGATCTCGAAACAAAACAGGTCGCCCGTCCCGAAGAATGCGAACACATGTTTGCCATCGGTGACAGGAGTCGGACTCGCCATATTGCTCTTTGTCGCGTGGTACCGCGTTGGAGAAGTGCCCCACAAACGCTGACGCCAGAGTTCGCGGCCGTCGCGGCGGGAGAGACAAATGACATGCAGGTTATCTTGCTTCGGCCCGTCAGACGACGTGAGGAAAATCCGTTCGCCCCAAATCACAGGGCTTGAAATCCCGGCGCCCGGCAGTTGCGATCGCCAGCGAACGCCTTCATTTTCGGACCACGTCGTCGGAATATTCTTCTCCGGGCTGACGGCGTTTCGGTTTGGCCCTCGCCAACCGGCCCAGTTCTCGGCGCGCGCGAGCGCACCGTGTATTGCCGCCGTCAGCACGATAAAGTTGCAAACTGTCTTCATGGTCTTCTCTCTATCGAGCTGCTTCCGGCAGAGCCGATTCGAAGTCGGCGGCGTAACCGGTTTCATCACAAAAACGTAATTGAAGCGACCAGTTGTTTGGCACCGCCGGATTCTTGTGCTGGGGACCTTGGCAGATCTTGACCAGCAGTTTGTTCTTTCCCCTTTGTAGCAACGCTGGTGCAGCGAACCGATCGAGTCGCGTACCGTTTAGCCATTGGCGGCGAGCCAGAATCTTCTCGCCGTTCAGCCACACCGTGAGATTGTCGTCCGCACCGCAACGCAGTTGCACGTTCTGATCTTGCCGGCAGTTTAACTCCGCATACGCGTAACCGACTGCCTCCTTGACCGGCGCGATAGCCTGAATGAGATCCACCTGCCCCAGGCGGTCCCCCGTCTGAGACAGCATCCACTGAATCTTAGTGCCGTCCTTGCCGGTATAGCCGGCGCTGATATCGACCGACTTCTCCGGTGGATAGCTCTCGTCAAAGCCGCTTCTGCCCGGCGCGTCGAACGGGCCGAGCAAGTACCAGCGAGTCACGAACCCCATTTGTTCGATAATGTTGACGTTGACCCCGACCGCATTGAGACGATCCGTGGCACCCGTCAACTGTCCGACCTCCCGCGCGTGCTTGAAGGCGGCTTGAAACTTCGTCTTTGCCTTCTTCACATCGCCTTTGGCCTTTGCCCGATCTCCTTGCCTCAAAACAAGGGCGACCGCATCGCTGCGAAACTCTGCGTCATCAAGCAGGGTTGGCAGGATGGAATCGCGGTACGCGGGCGTTAATTCGTCGAGCAGAGACAGCACCATCCTCCGCGGTCGCCCCTGTCGCTTTGAATCCCGAGCGAATTCCTGCAAGAACGGAACAGGAAACTCAGGTGCTGGCTTCGCCGCCTCGCGTGCGACGATGGATTCGTAGGCCGAGCGATACCAGTTCGCTGCGACAACGTTAGGTGTATCCATCGCGCGAAGCAACCGTGGCAAGATCTCGACGCCTCGCTTCGTCAGCAGAGTGCTGGCTCGCCTCGCTTCCACAGATCCGGCGCCTTGAGGGCCTGCTTTCGCGACGACGGCAATCAGTTCGTCGATTTCATCAGCTTGAATCGGCGAAGCGACAGGAACGTGCGCCAGCAAGACGACGGCGGCGCACACGCGAAGGTAAAGACCGGCGATCATTAGCGGACTCTCCATTGTTACGTCAGCCATCTTTACTACAAGACTTCACGAGTCAATCCGCAAGTCGTGGTCCGTTGAGATCGGCGGGGTCGGTGAATCGGTTGCGGTCAGTCGTGTACGGCGGTGGTTTGGGAAGGAGCATTCGAACCAACGGACCTTTCAGGGTGTAAGGCCAGGAAGAAATTGCCCCGCGGGTTATAGTGTCCAACATAGTAACGCTGCGTGTAGTGATTGGCATCAATACGAAACTCAGCATGATCGTCGATGTGGGCTTGCAGCAAATCGACGAATGGCAGTCCCTTCTTCCGCAGGTAATCCACGAACGACTGATCAAAGCGTTCGCCCGTTCTGATGGCATGAACGACGTTGCCAGGGCTGTACGACAGCACGTACAGCACTTTCTTTCCAGTCGAGGCCGCGTACTCTTCAACTTTATCGACAATCCGCATGCTGGCGAACAGGGCGGCACCTGTGTCGAGCACGCCGACCGTCTGCCCCAGTGATTGTGCGCTATCGACATCCCGGGGAATCCCGTGAGCGCGGGCGAGCTCGCGGATAGTGCCGTAGCTTTTCTCATGAGTATTGTTACGAAGATTGTCTCGAGCAACTTCGAGCTTTAAGACGAAATCATCTGCAAACAGTTCGAAGACCCGGTCAGCATCACAAAGACCGTACACGGATTCCCGTGTCGGGCAGGGATTTGGGTGTTCTTCGAATGCGCCAGTGGCTGGATTGACGCGCACATGAGGAAGCGGTGGTGAGAGAATTCCGGGCCGGGTCTGTGGCGTGTAACGCGTGCGGATGTTTCGCCACCCGGGCAGGTTTCGGTAATGGTCGTCGTCGTAGATGTTGAAGATGATGTACTTGGCGGGCGTACGGGGCTCTTCCCGCAGCATGCGAAGATACGCCTGGTATACCGAGTATCCGCCGATACCGTAGTTTCTGACCGGCTCGCACAGATGTGCGGCGAGAACTTCCTGCCAAGTTTCGCCGTCGCTGACCTGGTCACAATGCGTAAAACTGTCTCCGTACGTATTGACCCGACACGTGCGGTCGGCGTACATGATCATCCGGCGCGCTCCGGCGTACCGGTATTCCGATACTGCCCCGTCAACACCGTCTTTGTAACGACGATCGGCGAGCACCCAGCCCAGTTCGCTGTCGTATACTTCGCCGAAGAGCGTTGTCTGTCCCGACAGCCAGTCGTCCACCTGTTCGCGCGAATAGCAGATGCGGCTGAGGAAGCTCTTCGCCTGTGCGTTCCACGCGGTCTCCGCACACGGAGCGGCCGAAGCACCAAGAACAGACACAGCAAAGACAATGATGTGCGAGCAGTATCGAGTCATTCAAGTTGTTCTCGGTAAGAATTGCAGCAGACCTTCGCAGAGTCCGTTAAAAAGCCGAAGTCGTAGACGGAAACTGCGATCCAAGGATGTGGTCAATTGTCTTGCCTCCGCACGTGGGAAACAAGCTGCGGAATGCGGTCCCACGACGATCGTTTTTCAGTGCGTCTCGTTGTCGTCGTAAATCGACGAGTTGTTTACACAAGTCGATGCTGATGAATGACTACTTTGACTTCGCGCCGAGAATCTCAACTGTGTCGGCAACTAAATGCCAGTAGACGACATCTTCGGCAAAGGCGGAGGTTTCCAAAGCGGGAATCGGATAGCCTGGAATCTTCAAAACGGCGTTGTATTGAGCAAACTTCAAATCGATGTAGATTCGATTCTCACGTTGTGGAAGCTGGTCAAACGAAGTGAAATGGCGGAGTTCACCGACCTCCCCATAGACCGCCGGTTTGGGTGGTTGGTCTTGTACGAGGGTGAAACACAGGATTTGTTTTGCCCCGGCCTGGTCCACTGTGCCGGCAAGTTGGCGAGGATACCAGTTATAGCCGACGAACAGAGCCACATCGTCCTTACCGATCTGCCCGGCTAATTGCGGATAGTATGCATTTCCCTCGCTATAGACCTTGAACAATCCCGGATCGCCAGGCAGGCCATCAGGGTCCAGGCCGTGAATGAGCAGGGCGAACAGCTTGCGTTTGGTGCGTACTGCTTCCGCAATCCATCCGGCCGCTTTGCGGAATTGCTCGCGTTGTGCAGGTACGATGCTACGCACGATCCGGTGCAGGTGATCGAGGTAGGTGTTCCCAAAGTCGCCTTTCTTCACCGGGGTCACATCGAAGGCGGGAATGAACTTGTAGGAGTTCAGCAGGGGGACATTCCAGATTTGAGGGCTTTCGTACGTGACGGAGAGCAGTATTCCTGGCATCTTGCCGCGCCGCATGAATGCGCTGATGAGTTCAGCCTCGAAGGTCCACAAATACAATCGATTGGCGATGCTTCTCCCGGAGCAGATTTTCTCCGGCCACCCCGCGACTTCAATAATGCCGCCGTCGGGAACCTTGTGGGTAATGAGAATCAAATTGTCCCTTGAGCCAAATGTCCGCTCTAACGTCTTCGCACTCTCTTGTGATCCGAAGAAGACGATCAACGCCTCGTCGCTCAGGAGCTGTTTGACCTGGGACGCAAGGTGAAGTTGTTCTTCTTTTTCATTCTCATAGCCCAGCAACACTACGTCCTGGCTCGTGGCAGCTTGAATAGTGAAGTGTTCCACAAACTCTTTGGTACGATAATAGGGAATCTTGTCACTGGCCGACTCGACCGCAGCGGCAGCCGCTTCTTTGTCAGGCTTGTACTGTCGAGAAAAGGCGATTCCTCCGGCGCGCCAGACCGGTTCGAGTGAGAAACTTTGATCGCCGGCCGACAACAATTCTCCGTTCTGATTGACGATTCGATCCGCCGCAGCTTCCGCCGCCCGCGTGATCGCCGGAAGTTGCCTTCTCACAGCCGTGATCTCGTCCAGCACGAAATTGACGAATTGGTCGCCGGCCTGCTCGACTTTGATCGATTCTGCTGCGTCGCAGATCCGTTGTCCGTTGCGAATCACAGAGCTTTGGCTCAGCCACAGCGTGCCGATGAGAAGGAACGCAGTTCGTTTGAGGAACTTGTGATGGTTGGTCATTCGTCGTGTTCCTTGTGTGAGGTATCCGGGACTTTCTCTCGTTTTGCACAGGTCATCATTGAGATTCTAAACGAGCGCATGCGATTTTGCGAAACGAGACGACGTGCCAGGGATGGATTTGGGAGTCACGTTCAAAGTAGGATTGAGCAGCGATGATTCTCTTGTCACGGATGGCGCGGTCAAACAGACAGTCGATTGTGAATCAGATGCCTCGAATTCGTTCACATTGGACCAACAAGATGCGGGCCTATTTCCATTCGGTTTGGTTGATCGCGGCTGTTCTGCATTTGTCCGCGATAGGTTGCGGCGGTAATAACTCGCCTCCTGCCGAGTTGTCGTCGAGGACGTCTGAAACAGCCAACGCCAAGCAGCCGGATGAGCTACCCACCAGGCTGCTGACGAACTCCATCGGCATGAACCTTGCGAGGATTCCGGCCAGCGAGTTTCTGATGGGATCGGCCGGCTCCGATCCCGGAGCGCGGGAAGACGAAATGCCGCAGCATCGGGTGCGAATCACGAAGCCGTTCTACATCGGCGTTTACGAGGTGACGCAAGCGGAATTCGAGGGGTTGATGGGGACGAATCCCAGTTCGTTCACAAGGACTGGCCTGCTGAAAGATGCGCCGGATGATCTGGAGATTTCACGGTTACCTGTCGATAACGTCACGTGGTATGCCGCCATCGAATTCTGCCGACGGCTTTCGGACTTGCCGCCCGAAAAAGAGGCAGGCCGCGTGTACCGGCTGCCGACCGAAGCGGAATGGGAATACTCCTGCCGGGCCGGAACGACGACGGTCTTCCATTTCGGTGACACGCTTGCCTCGACGCAGGCAAACTTCAACGGCGCGAATCCATTCGGAGATGTCGAAAAGGGGCCGTTTCTGAACCGCACCACGACTGTCGGCTCGTACAAACCCAACGCATTCGGTCTTTATGACATGCACGGCGGCCTACACGAGTGGTGCATGGACAGGTTTGGACGCGATTACTACCGCCAGTCGCCGGCTGAGGATCCGAAAGGGCCAGAAAATGGAACGTCTCGCGTGATTCGTGGTGGAGACTGGTACAGCGACGGTCGCGACTGCCGCAGCGCGTTTCGATACGCTGACATTCCCGAAGGCCGGTTTTACGCGCTCGGCATGCGCGTTGTCTGCGAGTTGACATCGGAGGGTGCAGTCCTGGAACCGATTATCGCGGCCGCAGGCAAGCCGAATGACGAGCCGTCCACGCCGCTAACTGCAGCGAATCTTAACGACGAACCGACGCCTACCGTTGGCGAAGATTGGCCTCGTTGGCGCGGGCCGCGCGGGGATGGAACGTGGCACGCCCCGAAGCTACCCGCTGTCTGGCCGGAAGGTGGGTTGTCGCGAGTTTGGCGGCGGGAACTCGGTGGAGGCTACGGGGGTGTCGCCGTTTCCGAGGGCCGCGTCTACGTCATGGACCGGCAGCGCGAGTCGGAAGACGTCGAGCGCATCTTGTGTTTCGAAGCGATCAACGGCGAACCGCTTTGGTCCCATGCCTATCCAATCGACTACAGCGGCGTCAGCTACGACAACGGTCCCCGCGCGACACCGACTGTTTTGCAAGGCCGCGTCTACACGCTGGGCGCGGTCGGCCGTTTGTTCTGCCTTGATGCAGCAAGTGGCGAGTTGGTCTGGTCGCAGGACCTTGTCGCCGACTTCGCGGCTCGCGTGCCGATTTGGGGACTGAGTGCCTCGCCGGTTGTCTACGAGGATCTGCTGATCGTCCACCTTGGCGGCGAACCGGACGCTTGTTTCATTGCCTTCGACCGGAACACGGGAGAGGAACGCTGGAGAACTCTGCCTGATCCAGCCGGTTATGCAACTCCGATTCTCGTCGAACATAGCGGGAAACGGCAACTTGTCGCATGGACTCCGACGAACGTACGAGGACTTGATCCGGCGACCGGAGAATCATTTTGGACGATTCCATTCGAAGTGAACTACGGCACGTCGATTGCCAGTCCGATCTTTCAAGAAGGGTTGGTTCTGGTCAGCAGCTATTACGACGGCAGCCAGGCGATTCGCCTCAGCGCCGATGGGAAATCGGCGGAAGTGGCGTGGCATGATCGACGCAATCTGCGCGGCCTGATGATGCAGCCACTTTACCGCGACGGATACGCGTATTTGCTCGACAAACGGCACGGCCTCACGTGCTTCGAGCTGGCAACCGGAAAGAAGGTGTGGGACGACGACAATCGCATGACTCCCAAGGGACGGAATCCGCAGGCAACGATGGTCTGGCTGGGAGACGAAGACCGCGCGATTGTGTTGAACTCGGACGGCGATTTGATCCTTGTTCGCCTTAACCGGAAGGGCTATCGAGAAGAGTCGCGAACCAACATCGTCGGCCGAACCTGGGCTCACCCGGCGTATGCCGGAAACTGCGTTTACGCGCGCAGCGACACCGAGATCGTCTGCGTACTGCTGCCGCGAGCTGATCAATAGGTCTGTTGCCCGGCATCGTCTGAAGAGAAGAAACGCGTCACGATGCAAAGACACGGAACTGTAAATCCGTTGATCGGTTCGCCGCCTCCTTGAGAGCTTCTTCCACGACGCCATGCTGAGGCGCGAGATGACAAACAGGATCAGTAGCGGCAACGTCGCCCGTTAGCAGAAATGCCTGGCAGCGACAGCCGCCAAAGTCGATCTCTCGCCGGTCACAACTCCGGCAAGGTTCGGGCATCCAATTGGTTCCGCGAAATCGTTGGAACACCGGCGCGCGGAACCAGATCTCTTCGAGCGAAGTCTCTTTCACGTTCGGAAACACGAGTCCCGGAATCTCTCGCGCGGTCTGACACGGTAGCACGGCCCCGTCGGGCGCGACCGTTAGGAAGACGCGTCCCCAGCCGTGCAGGCAGGCCTTGGGAAACTGCTGGAAGTAGTCGGGCAGCACATGGATGATCTCCAGCTTGTCGCTCACTCGATCTCTGGCATCGGCGACCACTTCGGTGGCGCGCTCGACCTGGTTCTCAGTGGGCAACAAAGCCGCACGATTGCGAAACGCCCAACCTCCGTACTGGACGTGGGCCAGTTCCAACTTGTCAACATTCCACCGGCAAGCCAGGTCGACCACTTCATCGACGTGATCCAGATTGTGCCGATGCAGCACGACGTTGAGCGTGACGGGAAACTCAAGTCGTTTTGCCGACTCGACCGCTTGGCGTTTCTTTTCGAACGCCGGTGCTCCCGCCAGCCAGTCGTTCTCGTGCGGCCGAGAGTCCTGCAAACCGATTTGCAGGGCATCCAGTCCGACGTCCCGCAGACTTGACAGCTTGGTATGATCAGCCCCGATCGCGCTGGTACTGAGGTGAGAATACAGATCGAGTTGTCGCGCCGTGCGGACCAAGTCCGTGAGGTCATGACGAACCAACGGCTCGCCGCCGGTGAAGTGAACTTGGACTACTCCCAACCGCGCAGCTTCGCCCAACACGCGCTGCCAGACAGCCGTGCCCAACTCGTTGCGAAAGCGGTTCAACTCTAGCGGGTTGCTGCAATAGGGACATTGCAGCGGACAGCGGTACGTTAGTTCGGCCAACAGGCAGTAGGGATTAGGAGCGCTCTGGCCCCCTCTCCCTCTGGGAGAGGGCTGGGGTGAGGGTCCTCGGGACTTTGGAAGTGACATCGACATCTCCTCGGAGGCAAAGAGCCTCTCCCTAACCCTCTCCCGGAGGGGGAGGGGACTGGGAGTCGCGGAGGAGTCCTTTCTGCGCCAAGCGGTCGAGCAACTCATGCACGTCCCCGCTCAGATCTGCCTCGCCCGTTTGCGCTTGCAAAACGCTGATCACATCTTCCGTCGAGCGTCCGTCGCACAGACGCACGATGGCGGCAGCCGATTCGTTGAGAATCAAGACTCCTTCCGGAAACACGATCTGATGCTGCTGTCGAACCTCGTCCCAGTGATAACGCGCACCCGGTGCGAGCCTCGGTCGATTGATCGAGTGTGTTGGTTTCACGTTGGATCAACGCAGTGATAGTACAACGCGTCAAGTTGAGCCCACAACAGGTCGCATTTGAATCGCAACGCAGCGACGGCCCGTTGTTGCTCTTCTCGACCGCGACAATAGGTGTGTACCAACTCCATCCCATGCTCGCTGTCGCGGGTGGCCAAAGGAGGCCGGATGCGGAAGTACTCCAAGGCCGCCGGATCGATCCACTTGTAGTGTTTCTCGAACGCTGCCAGCCGTTTGGTCATCAGATCGGGGGCAAACAGCTCGGTCAGCGACGAAGCGACTCCTTCGATCCACGGCCGCGTGGCAACGAAGTTCGTGTAGGCGTCCACGGCGAAGCGCGTGCCGGGAAGCAACATGCGTTCGGATTCCAAATCCTCGCGGCCGAGGCCCGCCCCCTCGCCCAGTCGTAACCACTTCTCGATGCCGCCTGGATCGTCGCCGAATCCGTCGTGATCCAAAATGCGCTGGACCCACTTTCGCCGCACTTCGCGGCCGGGGATTCGTGAGAGCAAAATCGCGTCTTTGATCGGAATGTTCTTCTGGTAGTAGAATCGATTGGCGGCCCAGAGTTGAATCTGCTCGCGGTCCAGCCGGCCGTCGTTCATCAAGCGATGAAACGGATGCTTATCGTGATACTGCTGCTCGCCTACGTTGCGTAATTGCTCGGTAAACTCATCGGCTGACCAGGGATTCATGCGGCACCTCGTACTGGGAATGTCCAAATCTCAACGACCAAGGATAGCGTCCTTCGTCTTCATTGGGCATTGGTCATTCCGGCTTGGTCATTGTTCTTGCGCGATCAAGGGAGCTTTACACAGCGAAACCCAGTGTAGATATTGAGGTCGTCTTGAGGTGCCCCTTGGCGATCGACACTGCGTATGTGCAGCGCGACATTGGCCCACGACCCGCCTCGGCGAGCACGGAGCTTCTTGTCGTCAGCTTCCTCAGCGTTCTGCTCGGGGTACGGAGCCTGCACCTCGGCGCACCACTCCCAGGCGTTGCCGGCCATGTCTTGGACTCCGAACGGGCTAACCGATTTGGGAAAGGAGCCGACGCGCGACGTCAGTGGGAACTTCGACTTCTGATCACTCTCGTACCACTCTTTCCAGTCTGCCGCGTTCTGTAACTCTTTGCCGGCGTGGAGTGACGCATTGTTCGAGAGGGTGCGATCCCAGCTATTCCCCCACGGAAAAACGCGACTCGGTTCTCCCTCCGCCGGTTCAGCTCCGCGAGCGGCATACTCCCACTGGGCCTCCGTCGGCAGACGCGTTCCGGCCCAACGGCAGTAGGCATCTGCATCATCCCAACTCACCTCGACGACCGGATGATTCCCTTTGTCCGCGGGGTAGTCCTTCCCTTTCCAATGAGGCGGCGGCCGGTGGTCCGTGGCGTCCATGAACGCCTTGTACTGCTCGTTTGTCACCTCGTACTTGTAAATGTAAAACGGTTCGACCGTTCTGCGATGCCGCGGCTGCTCGTCGAGTGCATGCTTTTTCCAATCCTCGGGCAAGCCGGTATCGCGAAACTGTTCATCGATTTCCGCCGGCGCGGTTCCCATCAAGAAACTGCCGCCGGTGATCAGAATCATCTCGGCACCATCTTTGGCGTTCTCCGCGGTTGCCGGTTTGTTCTGTTTCTCTTCGGCGTGAACCGAACACACGAACACCAGCAAAACGTTCAGCATCAGGACTGCCAGCACAACAAGTGTGGTCATTCGCGACAGCATGAGTTTCTCCTCGGTGAGTGAATCCGGTACACAGTGCCGGATCAGTTTACCCCAGCAGATCAGCAAACTCTACAAAGGATCGGAAGATACACGAAAACGTTCGGTCTTCCGTTACGCTCGATTCCCCGCCCCAAATGCTTTGCGCATTTTCACTTTTATATTGTACTGCATTGTAATACACTGTTATGTACTCCTGCCTTCGTGAATAACCCGCCTCACGTAACAGTTTGCGTTCTCGTACCGTGCACCGAATCGCAATCTCGACGATGGTCTTACTGGTCGCGATCGGGCTTATGCCCCGCGCGTGTCCAGCTGAGAGCGACTCACGAATTGTCGGCTTCACCGTTGAGCCCGAATCGGTCGTGTTGGTCGGGCCGGACTCGCTCCGCGGCCTGCTGGTACATGGCCAGCGCGAGGATGGCCGGACCGTTGATCTGACGCATCAGGTCTCGTATCGCTCAACGCTGTCAGACTATTTCACGGTTAATCGGCACGGAGTTGTCGAGGCAGTGGCCGACGGAACAGGCGACGTCGAAATCGTATTCGGCGAGCGTACCGTCTCGGTTCCGGTGCAAGTTGAAAAAGTGACGGTCCCGCACGGCTACCATTTTGAAAACGACATCATCCCGGTCCTCAGCAAGTACGGTTGCAATTTCTCGGGTTGCCACGGTAAGGCCGAGGGTCAAAACGGGTTCAAGCTCTCGGTCTTTGGCTTCGATGCCAAGGCGGACTACGACGCGCTGGTCAAGCAAGGCCGCGGGCGTCGCACGTTTCCGGCCGCGGCCGGGCGCAGCCTATTGTTGACCAAGGCGTCGGGGTTCATGCCGCACGGCGGTGGAATCCGCATTATCGAAGACTCGCGAGAGTACAAAGTGTTGAAAGGCTGGATCGCCGCCGGCGCGCCGTTCGGTGATGCCGACGCGCCCCTAGTCGTCCGCATCGCGATCTCCCCGCACGAACGGATCGTCGATACCAATGCCAGCCAACAACTTCGCGTCATCGCCCGTTACAGCAACGGCCGCGAACTGGACGTGACGTCGATCGCCAAGTACCAGTCAAACAACGACGGTCTCGCCGCGGTCGATGCGATGGGCATGGTGCGGATCGGCAAGGTGGCGGGGCAGGTGGCGGTGATGGCCAACTTTAATGGCGCCGTTGATACGTTTCAAGCGTTGATCCCGCGCAAGCAGCGGATCGACAACTACCCCGCCGCTGCCGAACACAACTTTATCGATCGGCTGGTCCACGCGAAACTGAAAAAGCTGAACATCATTCCCTCCGCAATGGCGGACGACGCCGAGTTCATGCGCCGCGCTTACATCAGCATCGTGGGGACGCTGCCCACGGCTGAAGAGGCGCGGAGTTTTCTGGCCGATGCGGAGCCGGAGAAGCATCGACGCCTGGTCAACCAGTTGTTGGAACGTCCCGAATATGCCGACTACTGGGCGTTGAAGTGGGCCGACATGCTCCGCGTCGATCGGCAGGCGTTGGGACACAAGACGGCATACCAGTATTACGGCTGGATTCGACAGAGCCTGGCCGAGAACAAACCGCTCGACCGCTTCGCACGCGACATTTTGACGTTGAGTGGTCCCACGTCCGGCGCGCCCCAAGTCAGCTTCTATAGTGTGGTCGGTGGTCCGAACCAACTGGCGAGCACCGTGTCGCAAGTGTTCCTCGGCGTGCGGATCGAATGCGCCCAGTGCCATCACCATCCGTTTGATCGCTGGAGCCAAGCCGACTACTACGGCATGACGGCGTTTTTTCAACAGGTCAGCCGCAAGGGCACACCGCGCGGTGAAGTCATGCTTGCCGAAGGCGACCCGGAGACCAAACATCCTCGCACCGGAGCGAAGATCTATGCCCACGCGCTGGGCACCGAGATGCCGGAGAAATCGCCGGAGGGTGACCGCCGTGAGGTGCTGGCCGATTGGATGACCTCGCCCGACAACCGGTGGTTCGCTCGCAACGCCGCCAACCGAATCTGGGCACAGTTCATGGGCCGCGGGCTGGTCGAACCGGTGGACGATTTTCGCGACACGAACCCGCCAAGCAACCCGGAACTCTTGGACGCGCTCGCCCAGTACCTCGTCGAGCACGACTTTGACGTGAAGGAGTTGATTCGCGCGATCACGGCGTCGCACACCTATCAACGTTCGTCGCAGCCCAACGAGACCAACGAACAGGACGAACAGAACTATTCCCGTGCCCTGCTGAAGCGGATGGACGCCGAGGTGCTGTTCGACGCGGTCAGCCAGGTCACCGGAATCGACGAAAAGTTTCGCGGTGTTCCCTATGGCTACCGGGCCATTCAGCTTTGGGACAGCGAAGTCGATCATTACTTCTTGAAACTGTTCGGCCGATCGACCCGCAAGACGGTCTGCGTGTGCGAACGAAGTGACGAGCCGACCGTGGGCCAGGTGCTGCACGTGTTGAACTCTTCCGAGATTCACGCCAAATTAGCGCACGAAGCGGGACAGGTTACCCGCCTCGTGAATGCCAACAAGAGCGACGCAGACGTGGTCGATTCGTTATACTTGACGTTCTTCGCCCGCATGCCGAATTCGGACGAAAAATCGACGGCGCTCAACTATTTCAAAACAACCGACAGCGGACGTCGCGCCGCGGCGGAAGACTTGGCATGGAGCCTGATGAATTCGCTGGAGTTCGTCTTTAACCATTAAGACGAGAATCGTACAGAACTAAAACGAGGAGAGTGGGGAAATGAGATCAAAGAGCGTCTTCTGCGACGGAATCGAACGACGTAGTTTTCTCCGCGTCGGCAGCGCCGGCCTGTTTGGCACGATGTGGACACTGCCCGCGCTGTTGCAACAAAACGCGGCGGCCGCCAAAAACAGTATCGACCGTTCCAAAGACGACCGTTCTCTGATCATCGTCTTCCTGCGCGGCGGTTTGAGCACCATTGACACCTGGGACCTGAAGCCGAACGCCCCATCCGAGTTCCGCGGCGACTTCGATCCCATCCCGACCAACGTGCCGGGCATCCAAATCGGCGAACACACGCCGCGTGTTGCTCAACAGCTCGACAAGTTCTCGTTGATCCGTTCTTTCACACACGGCAATTCCAATCATGGACCGGCCGACCACTACATGCTCACGGGCTATCGTCCGGTCGCGGGTTTTAACGCCGGCTTGACGCCGAACAACCAACGCCCGTCGCACGGCTCGATCATCGCCCGCAAGCTCGGTCCCCGCGGATCGGTGCCGCCATATGTTTGCGTGCCTGACATGCACCCGAGCTGTGGTGCGTCGTATTTGGGAGCGACCTGCGCGCCGTTCAGCATCAACGCCGACCCTAACGATCCCGGCTTCACCGTCCGCGACATTGTGCCCCCATTGGATTTGGATCCGTCGCGGTTCGGGTCGCGCCGCGCGTTGCTGGCGCAGGTCGATCGCTTTCAAAGAGGCGCCGAAAGTCGCGCCAATACGAAAGCCAAGACCGTCAGCGTTTTCCGTCAAAAGGCGTTTGATCTGATGACCTCGCCGGCGACCAAGAAGGCGTTCGACATCCATTCCGAGGACGACAAACTGCGCGACGAATACGGGCGCAATTCACTCGGCCAGTCGTGCCTGATGGCCCGCCGGCTGGTCGAGACCGGCGTGCGCTGCGTGACGATCCATCACGTCGATTGGGACACGCACGACAACAACTTCGTGACGCTCAAACGCGACTTGCTGCCGCATTTGGACGGGGCCATGGCGACGCTGTTGCGGGACCTGTCGGATCGGGGGCTGCTGAAAAAGACGATCGTCATGGTGACGGGCGAGTTTGGCCGCACGCCGCGCATCAATAAGAACGCCGGACGCGATCACTGGGGCCCCGGTTTCACCGTGGCGATCGGAGGCGGTGGAATCCAAGGCGGACGCGTTGTCGGCAACTCGAACGAGCGGGCTGAAAAACCGGCCGAAAACCCATACCGTCCGGAGGACCTCGCCGCCACGCTGCACCACTTGCTGGGCATCAACCCGAACGAAGTTTTCTACACCGCGGATAACCGACCGGTCCGTATCGTCAACGACGGACGAGTGATCGAAGAATTGATTTAGGGTTCGTACCTTACTTTCATTTAACCCGTTGCCGAAGGCTAGGCAGTTTCTCGCTTGCGCCTAGCCTTCGGCAACGGGTTAAACGCCCTGCCGAGTTTCCATGAAGACACCCATTCGATTCCTCGCGTTCGTTCTCGCGGTGGCTGGATCCACGAACGTGTCATCGGGAGACACGCCGTCCGCCGACTACATTTTCCCCGCTGGCGGACAGCGGGGAACAACCGTCGAGTTTCGCGTCGGCGCACACTTCCTTCACGGCGGTGCACCGTTCGAAATGCAAGGCGGTGGCATCGAGGCGAGTTCTCGCATTGAACAGACCGAGACGATCTGGTTCGAAGGCCCGATGATCTTCAAGCCCGCGTCGCAGGGCGGGGAAAACTACCCCAAAGATCATCTGGGCACAGTGAAAATCGCCCCGGACGCCGAGCCCGGAGTTCGTTACTGGCGCTTGTGGACGTCACAAGGTGCGGTTGGCGGGCGGCAGTTCATCATTGGTGACCTGCCGGAGGTCGTGGAAGAGGAAATCGACGGCCGCCCGATTCCGGTCAAAGTGGAGTTGCCGGTAACGATCAACGGCCGCATGTTTCCGCGCGAAGACATCGACATTTGGGAGTTCGACGCCGAGGCGGGTCAGTCCATCACCTGTGAAGTTGTCGCGTCCAGGCTGGGCTCGCCACTTGATTCGCGGGTCGAGGTCCGCGGACCGAACGGACGCCGTATTGCGGAAAACACGGATCACTTCGGCTCCGATTCGTTCTTGCGTTTTACGGTGCCCGAAACCGGCACGTATCACCTTCACATCTACGACTCTAGCTATCGGGGTTTGCAACAGTTTGTCTATCGGCTGACCGTCACGGCGGGAACGTATATCGATCGCGTGTTTCCGCTGGGTGGCCGGGCCGGCAGCAAAGTGAAATTCGAGTTGGCGGGCCAACACGCGTCAGACAGAAACATCGAAGTCGAACTGCCGTCCCAGGCACCGGGCGTCCACCTGCAGCGTTTTCCCTTGGGCAATTCGCTCTCCAATCCCGTTCTCATCGACTTAAGCGATCTCGATGAACACCTCGAGGCGGAACCGAATGACGAACCGGGCGGCGACAACGCGATCGCGATTCCCGCCGTCTTGAATGGGCGCATGGAAAAACCCGGCGACGTCGATTGCTGGACCATCACGGCAAACAAGGATCAGAAGTTCGAGTTCGACCTGGCGACAGTGCGACACGGGTCGCTGCTCGACGCGGTCCTGACCATCTCGGATGTATCGGGGAAACAGCTCGTTCAGATCGGAAGCACCGAGAACAATCCTGTCGAGCCGATGACCAGCTTCACGATCCCCGAGGACGGCGCTTACATCGTCCGGGTCCACGAGTTCCTGCAGCGAGGCGGACCTGAATACGCCTATCGGCTGAACATCTCCGAGCCACCCACCCCCGATTTTCGCGTCCGGCTGCCGGGCGACGCCCTGACACTGTATCGCGGTGGCGAAGTGAAATCCAAAGTCAGCGTCGAGCGACGCGTCGGCTTCGCGGGCGAGATCGCGCTGTCGGTCCACGGCCTTCCCGGCGACGTGACCGTCACTGGCACAACGATTCCCGCCGACAAGAAGGACGTCGAACTCGTTTTCAAGGCCGACGAGAAGGCGAAGATCCGAACAGCCCATCTAACAATCGAAGGGACGGCCACGATCAACGAGGAGCAACGGACGCATCGGGCGACGCTGCCTGGACCGCGCGGGTCCAAAGACCGGGATGACGTTTTTCTGGCGGTCTCGATGCCGACTCCGTTCAAGTTGGACGGCGTGGCGTTCCAAACCGGTTACGCCGCCCGCGGCACGATCCATCGCCGCCACTACGTGATCCACCGCAACAGCTTCACCGGCCCGCTCACCGCTGCCCTGGCGGACCGGCAGATTCGGCACCAACAGGGCGTCACCGGGCCAACGATCCAATTGCCGGGCGAGGCGACAGAGTTTCAATATCCGATCCGTGTGCCAACTTGGCTGGAGATGAACCGCACTGGGCGCGTGGTGGTGATGGCCGTCGGGGAGGTCGAAGACGAAGACGGCGTGAAACACAAGGTCAGCTACAGTTCCACAGCCGTCAATGACCAGATTATCATCCTCACCGCCCCGTCCCTGATGAGCGTGCGGGCCGTCCGAACATCGGTCCGCGCGGAATCGGGGAAAACCTTCGATCTCGGCATTCAAGTCGCCCGCGGAGTTTTGAAACCTGCACCCGTCAAAATCGAACTACTGTTGCCCAAGCACATGCGCGGAATCGAGGCTGAGCCGATCACTATTCCCACCGATAAGAACGCAGGGAGCTTCTCGATTCGCTTTGGCGAAACGTTCGGCCCGTTCAACATGCCCGTCGTCATCCGAGCCACAACGATCAGGGCGGGTGATCCCGTGATCGCCGAAACCGAGCTTGAGTTTGTGGCGCATCCTTCCTTCAAGCCGTAGCCGAGCTGCCTGAAGGCAGGACGACACGCTTCAGAATCCTTGCCGGTTCAGAAACATCTGCATGGCGGCGTTGTATTCGAAGCCGCCTTCCTGGAAATGCCCCATCAGAAAATGCGGGACCGAACCGCGACGCACCATCTCGTCGCACCACTGCGCCGTGATCATCTGCTGGATGATGTTCCCGACTACGCCCGACGTCGGACAGATGCTCTCGTCGCGTCCCTCGACGTTGATCACACCGCCGGACTCGGGCGAGAAACTATCGAAGCCGGCATCCGCAACATCGATCAACCGCCCCGCAGGCTGGACGCCGTCCACCGAATCCGGCCCGATGCCGATCACGTACGCTCCCTCGACTTGCTTCTCCAATGCCAGCTTCATTTCGGGACCGTGGGCCGGCGAGATGGCTGTGACCAGCATCACGTTCTTCTCTTTGGTCGCGTTCCAGTCGCCACGGTTAATCATTGCGACGCCGGACGCCACGTTGAATTCCGATTCGAAGCCGGGATGCTCAATGCTGCGAGCGAACCAGCGTCCGCCCGCGCGGATGCGGCGTGCCATGGCGACGGCAGTTTCCCGGATCTGATCCACGTGCTGCCGCACTTGTTCGACGCGGCTCGTCAGGATGCGAAGGTACTCGGCGCTTTTGTCGATCGGCTTCGCGTCTTTGTTCGCCAGCTTGTTGGCAAGTTCGGCGTTCAGCATCCAGTGGACAGCGCCGAGACCCGTCTGGCTCGACGGGCAGATGGCGAACTCGGGGATCTCGGGAGCGTAGACCAGTCCCTGCTGGTAGGGCACGTGGCTGTGCAGGATGACGTTTGACACGTCCTTCAGTTTCAAGCCGTCCGGGTTGCTGTGCGAGGTGTCGGTGAAGCCTTCCGGACGGAACTCGTTATCGACATAGTTCACCGTGACGCAGACCACGTACACGCCGCGCTCGCGAGCCGCCAGCACATCGCGATTGCAATGATTGGTGAAAACGAGATCGCCTTTCTTGAGCTTGGCAAACTCATCCGGATTGTGGTCCTTCATGATGCCCGGGCTGCCGCGTCGAGTCTCCTTCTGCTCATGATGCGGCATGTGCCCGCTATTCATCGACGTCCAGACCGTGCCACCATTGCCGATCACGCTGGCGGCGCGTGACGTCAACTCTCCGATCAACTCGACTTCACCCGCCAGACGTCCCAGGATCTCCATCGTCCCCTGGTGGTACTGCTCCATGAACAGAATCGTGTGGCCGAACGTGTATTCGTGGTCCCACTTGCTGGCCCCGGTTTCTGGAGTAGCTGCCTGACTGGCGGTCGGTTGCAATGCGCCTTGTCCGGCCGACGCGGCGACAAGCGTCGCCCCCGCACGAAGCAAGTCTCGACGAGTCGTTTGGTCCATGACGAATTCCCGTGGTGGTTTGCTGTAGATGAGCCAACGACTTCGCTGGGTGAGTACCATACGTCTAGCGAAGGCCATGTTTATCAAGGACGTTTCAAAAGCTGGCCCGTGCAAGCCGGCGCTCATCTTCAGTGTCGTCTGTCGTTACGTCGCACGCAACGCTCTTCGAACCGAATTGGCTATCGTGCGGAAGATTGGCGTTTTTCAACGCTGAGTGCAGAGGATCGAACCCGTTCCTCAGCTTCTATCTCCCTGGCCGATTGCTCGGCTGCCAAGCTGGTTGCGCGAGAGAGTGAGCCGCTGAGCGTGCAGGAGTTGGATGCAGTGCGTCGTTGCCTGCGGCGCGGCAGTCCCCTGGGCGATGCGAGTTGGGATAAAACGACGGCACGTCGTCTGGGGCTTGAGTGGACGCGCCGCCTTCGCGGCCGTCCGAGAGTTCGCCGCCCAGTTCAGAAAACACAGAACAGTGAGTCCTGCCTCTTTTCTTCGGCAAGCCTAACAGCATCCGTATCGTGCGGATCAAGCATGAAGGCAGCTACGACTCTGGCACAATCACGAGTCAATGCGGATCGTTTCGCCATGAGCCTCATGTAGAGCTGGAAGCGTCTCGGTGGTTTTCCCGGATCGGGACTCCCGATATTTCGCGATAAAGGCGTGCGCCGCATTTTTGAAGTCAGGGTCCTTCACTTTGTATTTGTAGCGAGTTCCCTCATCGACTTCTTCACCTGCGAAGTACAGAAGCCAGGATACCAAGTCCGTTAGCTCGCGATCCGGGCGATCCAGTTCTTGTTGGCTAACCGAGCGCATGGCACGTGGGTCAGGTGAAAAGACGTAAATTGACTGCAGACGCTGCCGAAACCAAGTCAGTCGCTGATTCTCTGGGCGCTCTGGAATCGTGGCGATGAAGGAACGAGTCCAGTCGAAAGGAAACGTGGGCCCAGCGGAGCCATCATCGCGATACAAATGAACTTCTGATCCATCAAATTCGAACAAAACCTGATCCTCAAACGTGAGCTTCTCCGACGTGATACGATTCTTAATTCGCTTCTCATCATGTTCCACGGCGAGGGTGTACCAATACTGGCCGTCGTGCGACTTCATGCCCAATCGGAATCGTTGAATCGGTTCGTCGGCCCACGCGCTGCGTGATCGAGCCGGGAAGGCCTCTTTGCTGTCGGTGGGAATCCCGTGGGCTACAACGTCTCGGATCGACGCCAGGACATCGAAAACACTGCTTTTTCCAGATCCGTTATCGCCGAGCAATAGCTCAAGACTCGAAGGGTGATATTCGAACTCGGAGAAACATCGGAAATTGTCGACATAGAGCGAGTTTATCATGGAACAGAATCCTCGGACTCGTTCGGAGGGTACAGCTACATTCTACGGGCTTCGTAGCCTTTTTGTTATCCGATATTTCCGATTTGGATTGAGCCTGAAACCGATCCGGGCTCGCAGTGCCGAGATCATAACACGCTGCGCCCCGTTCCCGCATGTCGAGGGTCCGTCGCTTCGCTGGCTTCCGCTGATGCACCTTGCCGATTCAATCGCCAGAGAGACCCATCAGCTTCTTCAGGTTGCTGCCGATACTGAGGACTTCCGTCTCACGGCGGCCTACTTCACGTGGTTACCCAACAAACTCATCGGCTGACCAGGGTTGTATAAGGCACCTCTTGATAACCACGAAATATGCGAAACACACGAAACGGAAGAGAAGATTGTTGGAGTACACCTGTCACGCTAAGCGGAAAGGCTAAAGCCTGGACTCCAACAGACTTTTCAGAAGCTCTGACGTCCCCTTTTCGTGTGTTTCGCGTTTTTCGTGATTCATCTCTGTAGGTTCATTTCTTCGCGCGTCACAACTCGAATTCATCGCCGTCCACACCCACACGGACTCCGCATTCGGTGACAATTCGCCACTCTGGTCCGCTCTCGTCCAACATCGGGTTCGTGTTATTGATGTGAACAAGGATGCGACGGCGGACTGGCAGGTCCGTTAACCAACGCAAGCTTCCAGTAGGCCCTTGCACTGGAACATGTCCCATTTGGGAGGCCGTCTCGTCGCTGATCCCGGTCTGGATCGGCTCATCATCGCTCCAGAAAGTGCCATCCATCAAGATACAACTAGCGCCGCGAACGGCGTCACGGAGCGTCTCGGAAATGGCCGCTACGCCGGGAGCATAAACAAGTTTGCCGCCGGTGACGCTATCCGTGATTTCCAAGCCGATGACACCGCCGGTTAGATCTGCGTTCTCGCCCGGTACAAAACACGGCGCATCCTGTGCAGTTTCAAAGGCGCGGACTCGCAGACCACTGGGATTCCCATCGGGCAACGGTAATTCCAGTTCGTCATTCAAAGTCAAATGAGCCCAGGGCCGATCCGCAAAATGGGCCAAGATTGTTCCGATGGGAAAGTGACTGCTGAGCCAGCGATGAACCAACTCGGTGCTGAAGATGCCAAAGTGACAGCCTTCGCGCAGTTGAAGTAAACCACTGGTGTGGTCGATTTCCGCGTCGGTCAATACGCAGCCGCCAATCGTCGTGCCCCGGCGATTAGGCTTGGGCGGCCAGAGCTCCGCAAAAGCCAAAAGCTGCTGTCGCACATCGGCCGAAACGTTAAGCAAGAACCAGACACGATTGTCTGCACTGACTGCCACGGATGACTGCGTGCGGGGCTGGACATCAGGTGAGCCAGCGCGGACAGCTTCGCAGTTGGCGCAGCGACAGTTCCACTGCGGTAAACCGCCTCCCGCGGCAGAGCCAAGAATGCGAACGCGCATGCGTATTTCACACGGACGTTTCGCGCTGCCCGTGTGCATCCGAACGCGACTCCGTTGGCCCAGGCCGCTCTACGGTCGGTCGCAGGCTTTCGTCCGTATTGCAGTACGCAGTCAGCTCCCCGCCGAGCGAGATTTCCTTAAACTCAGGTTTGGTCCACTGCATAACGGTCTCCTTATCTTGTTCAACGCTGACGGTTAGCTTAGCGGAGCGAATCGCCGTTCGCAACTCATTCCAAGGACAATAAAAACGCGAACAGGTCGTGCAGTTGCTTGACAGTCAGTTGCTCGGCGAAATTGTCGGGCATGAGCGATGTCTTGAGCACCTGGAATTCATCCAAATCGCGTTTGAGAAACGAGTGAAAACGTCCGTCCTCTTCCCGAAACTGGATGCTGAAATTCGACTCGTTGACTCGCAGGCCCTTGAGCACTTTGCCCTCATCAGTAACGACCTGCACCGCCTCATACTGCGGATCGATGAACTTCGAGGATTGCAGGATCGACTCCATGATGTACTCAGGCGAGCGGCGCACGGCGATGCGGTCCAGTGCCGGGCCTACGCGACCGCCTTGTTTGTTGACGGTGTGACACTTTGAGCATTGGGATTTGGCTTTCTCGTCAAAGAAAAGCTGCTGGCCTAGTTTTGCGTCTCCCGCCAAGTACGGATGCCAATTATTGTCGGTCGGCGCGCGGCCTAATAGGCGGACGTAGGCGATGATCTTAGCGATCTGCTCCTCTTTCAGCGATTCGCCGAGCTTCTTCATGGTCGTTTTCGGGACGCCTTTTTGGATGACGCGGGTGATGTCCTCGTCCTTGTCGCCGTGCAGCCAGCGGTCGTCGGTTAAGTTCGGGCCTTTGCCGCCGCGACCGCTGCCGCCGTGGCAACCGCTGCACAAACCGCGGTACATCGCCTTGCCTTCCGCCAACGCGGCCACTTGCTCGGGTGATGGTTCTTGCGGCGGATCGTCAGCCGCTTGTTGCGCGTTCAAGGGACACAGCAGCACGCCGACACAAAGCATAACTAGGAAACTGACAGAAGGATGGATGACAGAAAGATGGATGACAGAAAAATGATACCGGCGTTCAATCCGTCTGGTCTTCATCTTTCTGTCAGCCATCTTTCTGTCAGTTCCCTCGCGTCTCTGGTTTTGTGATCTCTGTCTGTTGAGACGACGTAAACGGGATCTGCCAGCGTTGGAAAACCTTGGCTAACTTCCCTGATTCGGCTAGTTCGTCCAGAGCTTGATCAATGGCAGCTTTCAAGTCGGCATCTCCTTTTCGCACGGCTGCGCAGATGGGAAAACGATCGACTGCTTCCAGCCCGCCGCCGGTAAACTTCAACTCCCCCGGCCACTGCTGCTCGGCTAGCCAATGGCCGCGGCTCGAAATCACGTAGCCAGTCTGCTCTTCACCCTTGGCTACCGCCGACAAAATCGCTTCGAGCGTTGGATATTCTCGTACGTCATGCCCGTCAAGCCCGCGCACGGCGACTCCGCGCTGCACCGCCAGGGGAGCGTCTTTGGCCGGGGTCGTGCCATCGGCGCGAACAACAAGCTGGTACGCGGCATGATAGTACGGTTTCGAATAGATGACTCGCTTGCCGAACCGATCGTCCGGCATCACGCCCAGCATCACGTTACAGAACTTTTTCTTGGCCAGCTTCGACGGATAGGAGTCGTGCGACGAGTAGGCCCAATAGACGCGCATCGAGACGCCCAACCGTTCGGCCAACAGACCTGCAATCTCGTAGTCCAAACCGGCTGCTTCGGGGTGAACCGTCGAGAATGGCAGGTTGTTGTGGTCGAGCCCGACAACTAACTCGCCCGCCGAGCGTAACCGCTCCAAACCCGCATAGCGCGTCTTGGATCGCTGGCGACGGTGCATCTGCGGTTCGAGCCCACGGTCGGTTGGCTGGCGTTGAATGGCGCCGGTCTTCCGCGGGACGGATCGCAAATCCGTCTTACTGGGAATGCCGAAAGGCAGAAAGTGGGGCACGTGGTACCGGCTCAGCGCTCCCGGCACGGTGCCGTCCTGGACGAGCTTTTGGACAGCCGTATCCACGTGACGCTTCAACTCGTCGTCCCCGCGCCGCATCGCGATGGCGATGTTCCAGTGATCTTCCGGCACGTAAGTCGGCATAATTTCCAACTCGAATTCAGGGGTCGTGTGCAACGCCCAACCGACGTTGGCCCAGACGTAGGCATAGTCGATACCGCCGTCGTGGAGCGACTTGAGTGTGGCCAGTTGATTGCGGAACAAACGTCGCTGGTAGCCACGCTGGCGCAGATGGTAATCGGCAACAGAGCCGGCTTCCGTACCGATGCGTCGCGAGTTGTCGCCCTTCAGTTCGGTCAGTGACTTCGCGCGTGGGCCGTCGCGGCGCACAACGAGTAGATAGCCCGTGCCGTAGTACGGCTTCGAGTAGATCACCTTGCCAGCCAGTTCCTCTTCATCATCGACCGCGGCCGGTTCGATCGCGGCACCAAAGGCCAAGTCGCACTCGCGGTCGAGCAGTTCGCCGATCGCGGTCTCGCGCTGCACGTCGCTCCACTCGAGGCGAAGTGTGAGATCCAACTCACGGGCCAACGCGCGCGCAAACTCGACATCCAATCCCGGCTGGTCCTCTTTCGCGCTCGAATAGGGAAGATTCGCGGGGTCCATGCTGACGACCAACTCACCGCTTTCGCGAATGCGCTTCCAAGTGTCGTAAGCGACCTCGCGGCTGCGGGTGTTCGCGAACGGTGCGCGGTACCCGACGCCTTGCTCGGAAAAGGCTTTGCTGACTTGACCGTTGGCCAGAACGATTCGCAACGCGCGATTAATATCGGCCAACAGCGGCTTGTCTTTCGCGCGGACGGCAAACGACATGTTCCATCGCTCGCGCGGAACGTATTCCGGTACGCGTTTTAGCGGCAACGTGGGGTACTCGGACAGGTACCAGGCGGCGAAGTCGTCGTCCACAAACGCGGCATCGAGCCGTTGTTTGACAAACTGGTCAAAGACTTCCTCGCGCGTCTTGAAGCGGGTCGTCTGGCCCGACGACGGCAGGGCGACCGTCCCAGCCACGACGCCGACACGTTTGCCTTTCAAGTTCGCAACCGCTTTGATGCCCATTTCGTCACGATGGACGACGAGCCCGAAACGGCTGCCAGCGTAAGGAATGCTCCATGCGAGTTCGCTTGACGGTCCCGAACCGTGCGGCTGGCCGATTACCACATCGCAGCGGCCGTCGCGGATACAGGTCCACGAACAAGCAGCGCTGACGCACCAATGCCACTCGACCTGCCGACCGAGGTGCTTCGCCACGAGCTGCGCCACCGCGACATCGAGACCCTTTGGCGAGTCGTCAGCCGCACGACCGGTCCGCGGCATCGCCGTTGGGACAGCGCAGACGACAAGTGGCTTCTCGTCCGCGGCCCCCGCCGGATCGATTCCGACGAGGATCAACAAACAGGCAGCGAGCCGAATACCGAATATCGAACAAGGAATGTCGAAGGACGAACGAAACGAAGACACCGACTTCGACATTCATAATTCCTTGTTCTGTACTCGATATTCCCGCTGCTCTTGGGCTAATTGGGAAGCGCAAACACGAACAGCGTATTTCCCCGACGACCGTCGCGTAGCCACGGAGCACCGTCGCCGGCGAACCCGGCAGTCCAGCCGCCCCAACCCACGCACACGGCGAGGTACTGCTTGCCCTCGAGCGTGTAGGTGATCGGCGAAGCATGATGGCCTGATCCGCATTGAAAGTGCCACAGGTCATCACCCGAGTCGGCGTCGTAGGCCGTGAGGAATCCCTCCGCGTCGCCGGTGAACACCAACCCGCCCGCCGTCGCAAGCACACCGGCGACCATGGGCGAGCGGGTCGGCTTGTCCCATTTGATTTCGCCAGTGACCGCATCGATTGCCCGCAACGCGCCTTTCGCCTCGCCGTCGATCAACGTCAGCGAGCTTCCCCAGTAGGGTTGACCCTTGATGAAGAACGCCTTGCCCGAAGTGAACTTCGCACAGTTTTCGATCACCGGTACATAGGCCAAACCGGTGCCTGGATGATACGCCATGGGGTTCCATTCCTTGCCGCCGGCCGCGCCGGGACAAACGCGGACGCCTTCTTCAGTCGGCAGCGCGTCGGGGCTGACGAATGGTCGGCCTGTTTTGGGATCGAGCCCATCCGCACCTTGCGTCCGATCCGTCCACGTCACTTCGCAGAACGGTTTGCCGTAGATGAAGTCGCCGTTCTCGCGGTTCAGGCAATAGAAGTAGCCGTTGCGATGCGCCTGGATGAGAGCTTTGATCGGCTGGCCTTCCCGTTCGATATCGACCAGCACGGGCGTGTTGACTCCGTCGTAGTCCCATACGTCATGCGGGCTGTTTTGGAAGTGCCACTTGTACGTGCCGTCGTCGGGGTTGAGGGCGAGGATCGAACAGGTGTAGAGATTGTCCCCCTTGCGAACTTCACCGTTGAAGTCGGGCGACGGATTGCCTATGCCCCAGTACAGCGTGTTCAACTCTGCGTCGTACGTCCCGGTCACCCATGCCGAACCGCCACCGGTCAGCCAAGAGTTCTCTCCCCACGACTTCAACGCCTCTTTGGCGTGATCCGCATCGTCATCCTCGGCGGGCACGGTGTAGAAACGCCAGTCGCGCTCGCCGTTCTCTGCGTTGTAGGCGTCGATGAATCCGCGGATTCCATATTCCGCGCCGCTGATGCCGATGATCACTTTTCCTTTGACCACCAACGGCGCGACCGTGGCGCTGTAGGCCATCTTGTAGATATCTTGCTCCTCTTCGCCGGCTTCGTTGTAGGCGGTGATCGCGGTGTCCCAGATCTCGTCGCCGGTGTTCTTGTCGAGGCACACCAGATGCGCGTCGAGCGTCGACATGTACAGGTTTTCGCCGTAGACGGCAAAGCCCCGATTCACGGCGTCGCAGCAGAGGGCCAGGTTCTCCGGCAACGACTTTTCATAGTGCCACAGTTGCGAGCCCGTCTTGCAATCGATCGCGTAGGCGTGGTTCCACGGCGTTGTGATGTACATGATGCCATCGATCACCAACGGCGAACATTCAAAGCCGTCCAGCACACCCGTCTGAAACGTCCAAACTGGCAACAGCTCCGAGACGTTCTCTTTATTGATCTGATTGAGCCCGCTGTAACGCTGGCTGTCGTAGGTGCGACCGTACATCAACCAATTGGCGTTGTTGTCTCGAGCTGCCAAGAGGTCCTCGTCATCGACGGGTCCAACGGGCTCAACATCATCGGTGGCAACGGGGGCCGCTGGTTCGGGCGTCGCGGGCTCGTTCGTCTCCTTCTTCAGCTCGTCCAACTCCTGACGTAGTTGCTCCGCTTCGGTTGCCGCAGCTTGAGCCTCCTCTTGCGCGACTTGAGCTTGCCGCCGTGCTTCCTCGGCCGCCTGTTGGCTGCAACCGAAGACGCCAACGAACAGCGCGATGAACAACAATGGCGTGACGCCCGTTCCGACCCGAGCTTTTGAGATCGATCGAAGAGAAAGGGACTTGGTCACCGCAACGCCTCCCTGTTTGGCTGAGAAGATTGAAATCGTGGCGTTTCGACGTCAGACAGCCGTCATGATATCACTCGCCGTGCGCGAATCAAGTAACGGGGTACGTCCGAGTTTATTCACCTTTGGCGATCGACGGTCCCTGGAACGCTTTCCGTCCATCGTGCACCGCTTCCCGGTTGGCGAAAGAAATCTCACATCCATATGTCTTACGGCTGTCATACGTGAGGGTCCTAAACCGCCATGTCACTTGTCTCCTTGGCACCGGCTCTCCTTCCAAGCAGGTCAAACGCAGACACGGGACCCGTTGTCCAAAAGACGATTAGGGCAACGAAAGCGAACGCGAAGCCCACGGTTCGGCTGTGATAACCGGACGCTAGCGCGTAACGGCTGATCCTAACATTAAGCTTTGACGCAGCACTAGGCAGTTTCATAACGGATGTGATGCGCGACATGGCAACTCCTTGGATTTGCGGACGTACAAGCTTCATCAACGGTTCCTGAAACCGTTGTTTCCTTACTCCCGTTCGGGCTGGCAGTTCTTCCAGAACAGCTCGGCCCAGTCGAGCGTCTGCTTCCGGACCATGTTGTTGATCGTCAGGTCTGCACGAGTTCCTTGCCGCGCCGGACGATCGATCAATCCGCGACCCCCTTAAGCGGTTGGTCTTCCAGCGTGACCTGTGGCGGCTTTCGACTAGGTGAGTCGTCGGTGCATTTATGTGGCTCGGATTTGAACGAGGGCTTCGCTGTAGTCCGCTAGTCTGGACGTGAGGTTGAGTTTGCTCCCAAGTCTGGTCCACTTGGAATGCTAGGTTTCGACCTCGGGCGAGCTGGTGAGTGCCTTTCGCCTCAAAGTACTGCTGACGGACGGCGACGGAGGCGGACTTTGACTCGATAATAAACTGCACTGGGGATCACGCGGCGAGGGCAATCAGGTCCTGGAAGAGCATCGACAATTTGCGGTGCTTGGGGCCGTGAGGCAGAGCGGC
>PBSM01000320.1 GCA_002726245.1 Planctomycetaceae bacterium
CACAACATCGTGGAGAGCCACGTTTTTCACCAAGATCAATCTCCACGGCGAGCTAACGCCAGCACCAAAATCTCCTAAAGTGCAGTAATGCTGAGACCATGCTGAAAACCGAACACCGAAAACTGAACACTACGTGCGGAGCACACAATGGCCTTTCAGTCGTTTGAAGATTTGGACGTTTGGAAGAAGGCGTGCCAGCTAGCCGTCTCGGTTTACGAACTGCTGCGTGAATGCCGCGACTACGGGCTGAAGGATCAGATGCAACGAGCGGCTGTTTCAATTGCATCGAACAGCGCTGAGGGTTGTGAACGCGGCGGCAGAGACTTTGATCGCTTTCTTCGGATCGCGCAAGGTTCATGCGCCGAACTCCGGACGCAAGTTTACATCGCAAAACGAATCGAACTGATAGCCGATCCAGACTTCACCGAACTACTCCGCGAACTCAAACAGATCTCAAAGATGCTCCACGGACTGCGCAAATCACTGAACACTGAAAGCCGAATACTATGAATCGCTACTTCCTGACTTTTGCTGCGCTCCTCACCGCCGTCGCTTCAAGCGGCATGGCTGCCGAGCCAACATGGTGGGCTGGCGTGGCTCGGACGAAGATTACTCCCGAAGGCTCTTACTGGATGGGCGGCTATGCAAGTCGCAAACGCCCGTCCGAGGGAACTCTCCAAGATTTGTATGCCAAAGCGATCGCTATCGACGATGCTGACGGCTCGCGAGTTGTGATCGTCACCACGGACCTACTAGTAATCACTCGCGATCTAGGCGAAGCCGTCAAACGGCGCGTCGCTGAAAAGTACAAGCTGCCTCCCTCGCGATTGCTGCTGAATTGTTCGCACACCCATTGCGGCCCGGAGATTCGTTTGTATCGAGAATCGCTGCACAATATTCCGACAGATCTCGCTAGAAAGATGCATGCGTACGTAAAGCAGTTGGAAGACAAGCTGGTCAAGCTCGTCGGCGAAGCGATCGCCAATCAGACGCCTGCTCGCCTGAGTTACGCCGAGAGCCAAGCCGCGTTCGCCGTGAACCGCCGTAATAACCGCGCGGCCGACGTGCCTCGACTGCGGGAAGAAGGCAAGCTGATCGGCCCCGTCGATCACTCGGTCCCGGTGTTGAAAGTGACGGACGTCGAGGGCCGCGTGAGCGCGATTTTATTTGGTTACGCTTGCCACAACACGATCATGTCGTTCTACCAGACGTCCGGAGACTATGCCGGTTTTGCCCAGCAATACATCGAAGAACAACATCCCCAGGCGGTCGCCATGTTCGTGATGGGCGCGGGCGGCGACCAAAACCCGGAGCCTCGCCGCAAAGTCGAATATCTGCATCAGTACGGCCGAGCGTTGGCTGACGCCGTCGAAAAGGTTTTGAACGCGCCGGGCCGCGAAGTGTCTGGTTCGCTCCGCGCGGCGCTGGCCGAAGCGCCGTTGGAGTTTCAGCCGCACGCCGATCCCGGGACGCTTCAAGAACAGACCAAGTCGTCGAACCAATACGAGCGTTGGAAGGCACACTTCATCCTGAGCGAATTGGATGCCGGCCGGCGAATTCCACGGCAGTACGGCTTGCCGATACAAGTCATTGCGGTTGGCGATGACTTGATGATGGTCGCGATCGGCGGCGAGTGTGTCGTGGATTATTCGTTGCGGACCAAACGTCAATACGATCGCAACGGCGGACCGGCAGTCTGGGTCGCGGGTTACTCGAATGACGTGTTTGGCTATTTGCCTACACGTAGAGTACTGAAAGAGGGCGGCTACGAAGGCGGCGGTCACATGGTCTATACAAAGTTTCCCGGACCGTTCACCGAGACTGTCGAAACACGCGTGTTCGAAACGATTGAGCGGCTCGTCAAAGAGGTGAGGTGATGGGCATCCGGTATCCCGACGCCCTTTGGTAGCCACCGTCGCCAGACGGTGGCGGCCCTGCCGATCCACCTCTGGCGAGCGTAGCTACGAGTCAACGGAAAGCTGAAATCCATGAGAATTAACTCTTTACTTACTTTCCTAATCGCGATCGCGTCCACCGTCTGTTTCGCCGCCGCCGACAACCGCATCTGGAAGTTAGAACGAAGCGACTACCGCGACGAAGTCACTGGCACGGAAGTGTGGCGGCTGACGACGCATCCTGAGGTCGAAATCATTCCGGATCGCATCAAAGATCCGTGGTCGCCGGATGGATCGCAGATTCTGTTTCGATCCAAGCGGACCGGAGCGTGGCATCTGTTCGTGATGGCTGCCGATGGATCGAAGATGACGCGCGTTACTGACATGAAGGGACCAGCGGTGTGTGGCGTGTGGTCTCGTTCGGGTCGAGAAGTCGTTTGCACGCCTTTGGTGAACGACAAGTACGAGTTGCAAGTCATTGATGTGAAGACGTTCGCTTCGCGCTGCATCGCAGGGCCGTTTGATTCGCAATTGAACAAACTGGGCGTCAGTCCCGATGGCGAAAGCGTCTTGTTCACCCGCGTCATCAAACAGCCCGCCGGTGAGAAGCAGGACGTTGTGATGTCATCGTTTGTGAAGATGGACGGCACGGGCTACTTCGATTTCAAGGACGAGACGAAACACGGCCGCATCGGCTGGATTCCAGGGCGCATGGACATTCGGCGGATGAAGTCTTCGCGCCAGCAATACGTCGTGCAGCCAGATGGTTCCGGCTCGCGGCTGATCGGCGAAGGCGGGCACGAATACTTCACTCCCGACGGACGGCACATGCTGATCTGCGATCCGAAAGGCGGCCATCCGTCGAAGTGGCTCGGTGAGTGTTCCGCGGGTCTCTACAACATCGAAACCGGTTTGCGGCGCGACGTGACGAAGGAACTGACGTGGCTGGGCAGCCATCCCGCGATCAGTCCCGACGGTCGGTTTGTTGCCGTAGACAACGCGGGCCACAGTTATCCCGGCGCGGTGTTGATTGTGTCGTTGGACGGCTCAGTTCCGCTTCGCGTATTGTGTTATCACCACGCCTCGTGGGAGTCCGGCCACATCACACACCCGACGGTTCACTGGAGTCCCGACGGCACCAAGCTGCTGTTCATCTCCGACAAGGATTCGCCAGACAAGAAAAAGGGCGACATGTACCTCGCGGTTGTGAAACAGCCGGAAGCGCCTCGACAGCCACACGTTGCTAACAACCGTGCCGACGGGCCGTTGCTGACGTGGCAGCCCGCGCGCCGCAACACGGAAACGAAGGAATACGTCATCATGCGCAGTGTACCATCGCCGCGCCCAAATCTGCAGGGAGTGAAACTCGACCGCACGGGCGTCTTTGAAGAGGTCGGCGTCGTTCCTGTTGTCGATACCATCCTCACCGGAAAACACCTCGACGCGAAGACCACGACACTGACCGTCGAATCCACGGAAGGTTTTCCCAAGAGCGGCAGACTCTTGATCGCGGGCAACCACTCGATGGCGGCGCCGGAGATTGTGACTTACACCGGCAAGACCGAAACCACGTTTCTCCAATGCCAGCGCGGCGAGGAAGACAGCCAGCCGGCTATGCACTGGAGCGGCGCTCGCGTGTGGAGTCACAGCGCGATGCAGTTCACCGACACGAAACTCCCCGATCCCAAACGACAGTACTATTACACCATCCGCGCCCGTGAACACTCCGGCTTGCAAAGCCCGTACTCCCGTATCAGTAACGCTGCGGTCACAGAAGCTGCCAGGTGAATGTGTCATACACTAACGGGAATAACGACAAGCGAACCACTCGTTAACATGCTCTACCGGTTGTCGAAACCGAGAGACTGATGAAATGAAACACTTGAAGAACGCTCGTATCATCGCGATTGCCCTCGTTTCTTTGAGCTTCAGCCACCCGCTTCGCACGCATGCTGAAGACGGTTTGTTCCCCGTGCGGTCTAATCTTCGCGCCTGTGTTGCCAAGGTGGATATCACTCCGCGCGACGTTCGCGATTCCGAAGTGACCGGACATCGTCGCAAGGTCACGGGAGTGCGTGATCCTCTGCGCGCCGGAGTGCTGATCTTGACGGATGGCGAAACAAAGGCGGCCATCGTGACGCTCGACACCATCGGCGCGTGGGACGAGATGGTGAAGCTGGCTCGGCAACGGATCGAAAAGGAAAGCGGCGTGCCAGCGGCGAATGTCATGATTGCCGCGTCGCACAATCACTCCGGCCCGAGCTTCAGCAAAGATGCCGAGTGGGGACGTGAACTGATTCACAGGCTCGGCAAAGCCGCGAAAGAGGCGGCGGCGAACATGCGGACGGTGAGCGTCGGTTACGGAGAAGATCGGATCGGTTTTGGAATCAATCGCCGCAAAGTGGTCAACGGCCGGGCCGTTGTGCGGCTCAATCCCGATGGTCCAAACGATCCACGCGTCAAGGTGCTGCGATTTGACGACGGAAAGTCACTCACGCCGATGGCGGTCGTGATGCACGCTGTGTGTCATCCGTGTTTCTTCACGTGGGGCGATAAAGGTTCGCGGCCTTATCCGAACGGCTATCCGAAGATGAGCGCCGACTTTCCCGGCGAAGCTCAGTCGTTTGTCGAGATGTGTTACGCCGGCAAGACGAGTTCGCTATTCCTACAGGGGTGCGCGGGCGACATCCGGCCGAACCTGCCGGGCTATCCGTATCGCTGCGCCGACGAAGCCGACATTCAATGGGCAGGCCGCGATCTGGGCGGCGCGGTCGTGCGAACACTGGCCCGCAGTGTGACTCGCGAACAACTGCGAACGCGCGCCGAGTATTATCGCATTCGAGTCGCCAGTTCCATGGTATCGCTTCCCGGCAAGCAGGGCAGAATCGACGCCGAGCTGATGGCGATGAAGATCGGTCCGTATCTGTTGTTGACCATGCCCGGCGAACCGATGGTCGAGTACGGGTTCAAGCTGGAAAAGGCCATCGCCGACCGCGCCATACCGATCATCATTGGCTATGCCAACGGGAACATCGGCTACATCGCCACGACGGACGCCTATGAAGTCGGCGGCTACGAACCGAACACATCCAAACTGGCCCCAGAAGCCGAGCCAATCATCCTCACCGAACTCAGCCGACTGGCCGACCGAGTCGTGGGCGACGTCTTCGAGTCCTTCTCAAAACATCCCAAGGACATCAAACGCCGGCAAGAACTTGAGAACACGCGGAAGCCGGCAGGGAGTGCCAAATGAAATACTCAGTTGTTGTAATGCTCATCGGTCTTGTCGCGCGCGTGGCGGTTTCCGACGATGACCTGACTGTATTCACTGATCAGCCCGGCAAGCAGCTGGAGTTACTCCTCAAGCGACAGTTCAACGAGCAGCTTGATCGGCGGCTTGAGGCTTACAACGCGATCAAGAGTCGGGCCGATTGCGAGAAGTGGCAGCAGGCAGGGCGCGAGTTCTTCCAGAAGCAAATCGGTGGCCTGCCGAAACGCACGCCTCTGAATGCAAAGATCGTCGGCTCATTAGAAGGCGACGGTTATCGCGTCGAAAAGGTCCTCTTCGAAAGCCGGCCAAACCATCACGTCACGGCCAATCTGTATTTGCCGGCGGCCAAGGGGCCGTATCCGGGTGTGTTGATTCCTTGTGGACACAGTCATACAGGCAAGGCCGCCGGTGGGTATCAGCGGATGTCCATCCTGCTGGCTTGTAACGGTATGGCGGCCTTGTGCTACGACCCGATTGGGCAGGGCGAACGGTATCAGTCGCTCGACTTCGAGCATGAGCACGAGACGTTCGCCTCGGTTTCGTATCGACTGGAGACGCCGCATCCGCGCGTGCGGTTTCTCTGTACGACCGAGCACACGCTGATGGGCGTGGGCTGCATCCTTTTGGGAACGAACACTGCCCAATACCGAATCTGGGACGGCATGCGGGCGATCGACTATCTGCAAAGCCGCGACGACATCCTCGCAGACAAAAGCGGCTGTGCGGGGAACTCCGGCGGCGGAACTTTGACGGCGTATCTGATGGCGCTCGACGAACGCGTTGTGGCGGCGGCTCCGGCCTGCTACCTAACGACGTTCCGACGATTGATCGAAACCAAAGGAGCGCAGGACGCCGAACAAAACATCTTTGGCCAGATCGCCTTCGGCATGGACGAGCCGGATTACGTGATGATGCGAGCGCCTAAACCGACGCTGATCTGCGCGAGCACGCGCGACGTCACTTTCGACATCGGCGGGACGTGGAATTTGTTTCGACAGTCAAAACGGTTTTACGCTCGGCTCGGTTTCCCCGAACGCGTGGAGCTAAACGAAGCCGACGTGCCGCACGGCATGTATTTGCAACACCGCGAGGCCATCGCCCGCTGGATGCATCGTTGGTTGTTAGGCAAAGACAAAGTGATCAGGGAAGTCGATCCGAAGACGCTGCCCGATCCCATTAGCGATAAGGAGCTGCGAGCGCTGAGCGAAGGCGACTGGACGAAAGAGGAGCTTTATTGCACTCCTGAAGGTCAGGTCTTGTTGATGAAGGGCGAGAAGTCCGTATTCGAAATCAACGCCGGTATCGAACGGTCGTTGCGTGAGCAGCGCAAGGCGACGTGGGAAAAGTTTAAACCGGATCAACGTCGCGAGTTGGTCCGCAACACGATCTGGTCGAGCGAATTCAGCCGCAGGGCGCTAGCCCACGGTTCAGAGGAAGAACCGGACGCTAGCGCGTTCCGGCTGACACGAAAACCGAAGTCTCACGACTTCGGCTACGACGCTAAGTCCACCCGAACCATCCAGCGAGACGGTTACCGAATCGAGAAAATCATTCTCGCCGGGGATGAAGACCAACTCGTGTTGCCGGGCCAGCTCTTCGTCCCTGAAACCGTGTCCAAGCCGCCCGTGCTTTATCTGCACGGAACAAGCATGAAAGCCGAAGCCAAACCCGGCGGCCGTTGCGAGCAACTCGTGAAGGAAGGCCACATCGTCTTGTCCGTCGAACTAAGCGGCATCGGCGAAACAGAAACCGGCCACGACAAGCGAGACTACGGCCGCGGTCGATTCGGCCGAGATGTACAGGAAATCTATCTGGCTTATTTGATGGGCCGTTCGTTCGTGGGCATTCGGACGGCTGACGTGTTTCGCTGGTCAGACTATTTGTCACGTTGTAGCCGGAGTCGTGAGACTTCGGTTGACCGCCGCGACACCCCGAAGTCTCACGACTCCGGCTACGAGAAGATTCAACTGTTCGCAACCGGTGAAGCCGCCATTCCGGCGCTGCACGCCGCGGCCCTCGAACCGTCGCGTTTTGAGTCCGTCCATTTGAAGCACATGATCCGCTCTTGGGCGGAAGTCGTGGCCGCGCAGGAAAGCAAGAACCAACTGGTCAATGCCGTCCACGGAGCACTTCGGCACTACGACCTGCCGGATCTAGTTGGACTCGCCGGCACGGACCGTGTGAATATCGAAGAGTCGGTGGACGCAAGTGGCAGACAGAAAGATTGAGGACAGGAATATGAAGCGGTTCGCCGTTTATTCAATCATCGCTCTCGCCTTCCTGCTGGGACAGCTCCCAGCAACTGCTGACGAGGCTCGGCGTTGGGAAATCGACGATCTTTATCGTGATGAGAGTTTCGGTTCGGTAGCGGTTGCACCGAACGAGACGTTCGGTGTTGCGGTTCGCAACTGGATTGACTCGAAGACGAAGCTGCAACGGCACTCACTGTGGTTTTCGGCGGGTGACCCGTTGCGATCACGGCCAATGGAATCGGGTGAACCAGACGCTCGCGCGCCGCTGATTTCGCCAGATGGGAAGTGGATTGCGTTTCTTTCAACTCGGCCGCGGCCCACGGGATGGGAGCAGACGCCGCAGGCACCCGTTTACTCGGAACCGACCGTTGATATCTGGTTGATTCCCGTGGATGGCGATGTGGCCGTTCCACTCGCCGGCCGAGAGAAACCATACGGTCGCGTCTATCCTGATCAGAACTACGGACGCGTGGCGTTTTCGCCCGATGGACGCAAGCTCGTGTTCATCGCCGACGATGGCGACGATGCTCGATCCGCTTCAGAGATCGCAGCCAACGTTACGGTCGTTCGCGAAGATCAGGGAGAAGGCTACGAGGGGTTTGGACCGGGTGATGTCTGGGCGGCCGAGTTGGCGGAGAATCCGGACGACCATGCCGCAGATCGAATTGTTCGACTGACCGAAGACGAGTTCTGGTATGGACAGCCGCAATGGTCGTCCGACGGAACGAAGATCGCCGTCCATGCCAATCGCACGGCTGAGCGTGAGTCGATCCGCTACAGCTTCAACCAGAACTACGACATCTGGGAAATCGACGTTGCGACGCGCGCCATTCGGCAGCTCACCGATGCGCCCGGACCGGAGTTCTTTCCACGTTACTCGCCCGACAGTTCCCGGCTGATTTATCTCACGTCGCCGCGTCACCGCGGTCCGCATTTTGATATCTATAGCTTTGCCCTCGTGACCACCGGAAAGAATCCAACGTCGCGAGTGGTCTTTGACTTTCGTGCTCCGGACGTCGATTACCGAGCGGTTGGTAATCCCGGCTCTCGGCCACATCTGGATTGCTGGGAAGACGACTCTCACATCGTCTATGACGGCTATGTGGGTCTCAGCTCGAAACGGTTCCTACTTAATGTCGATTCCGGTGAGATCACGGAATCCGGCGTGGCAGATACGAAGTTCTCCAAACGCCGCGATTTGGAAAGCCGTTTCCGGCCTTCCCGTGATCAGCCGACGGGCGCTAGCCCACGGTTGCCCGCGAACAAACCGGGGGCTAGCGCCCGCCGGCTCAGTGCAAAGAGTCAACGCGTCGAGTGGGACAACGGAGAGGGAATGAAAATCGACGGAGCCCTTATCACGCCGCATCCCGATATTGCCAAACCGCCTTACAAACTGATCGTCAATCCACATGGTGGACCTCATTGGCGAGCTTCATTGGGAGCAGGCTTCAACGATCAGATCTTCGCGTCACGGGGATACGCAGTCTTCAAACCGAACTTTCGCGGCAGCCTCGGCTACGGGTTGAGATTTCTTGACGCCAACCGAGACGATCTCGGCGGCGGCGACATGCGCGACATACTGTCTGGTGTGGATCATCTCATCAAAGCGGGCGTCGCGGACGAGGATCAACTCTTTGTTTACGGAGTCAGTTACGGCGGATACATGACGAGTTGGCTGGTCGGCCAGACCGACCGCTTCCAAGCCGCGGTCGCCGAGAACGCCGTAACCGATCTGACGATGATGTGGACGCTCAGCGATCTGCAAAGCTGGACAGAGTGGTCATTCGGCGGCCGACCGTGGGAAGTTCCGAATGCCATGCGTCAGCACAGCCCGTTGACACACGCCCACAAAGTCAAGACGCCGACCCTGATCTTGCACTCAGCAAACGACCGCCGCTGTCCGCTACCGATGGGCCGGGCCTTTCATCAAGCCCTGCTGCGCGTCGGCGTGAAAACGCAACTGGTCATCTACCCCAACGAACGCCACTCCATCGCGCAGCCACGCCACCGAGCCGACAAGCTTCAGCGAATACTGGCATGGTTCGACGGAAGTACGCGCAAAGATTGAGATACTCCGAAGGAAACAACCCCCAATTACTTCAACGATCGCCGTCGTCCTGCTCTTGCCCGCAATAGCTGAGGCACAGCAAACGCTCTCACGGCATGATTCAGGCGGTAAGCGGTTCGTTCCAGGCGGCGTCGATTTCGCTCATCCGGTGTATGAAGTTTCGTTCGACAAGACCAAACTGAGTTGTGCCGTTGCGTCTTCGTATCAACTTGTTGCAGTTGACAAGGCCGGATCGAGGAGTGCCGCGACGCTGCTCCGGCAATGGATGCTGCGGGACGTGTGGATATACTGACGGTACCGGAACTGCGCTTCGCTCGGTCCGGCCAAAATGCTTGCATTCCAAATGGAGATCGGCCAGTGACGAACACACCACTTCCAGTCATCTTGTTGTTCTGCCTGCTTCCTTTCACAGCCAAGGCTGACGATACATCGGGACTTCAACTCGTCGAGGCGCGGCGCATCTGGGACAAGGCTCCGCACAATGCCTTTACGGATCTGATTCGCTTCAAGGACCGCTGGTATTGCGTGTTTCGTGAAGGCAAAGGCCACGTATCTCCCGATGGAGCCCTGCGGGTGATCACGTCGATGGACGGCGACGAGTGGGAATCGGCGGCGCTGATTACGTCGAACAACTCCGATCTGCGCGACGCCAAGATCACGGTTACGCCTGATGGCCGACTGATGCTGGCGGGGGCCGAAGCGATGAATAAGCCGGTGGCGCATAAGCATCAGTCGCTGGTGTGGTTCTCCGAGGACGGTCGGACGTGGAGCGGGAAGCACGAAGTCGGCGACCGGGACAACTGGCTGTGGCGGATTACGTGGCATCAGGGCAAAGCGTATGGCTTCGGTTATGGTTGCCGGAACGACAACCGCGGCATCCGGCTCTTTCGCAGTTCGGACGGCAAGTCGTTCGACACGCTGATTGACAAGGCGTCCGTCGAAGGGACATACCCGAATGAAACGTCGATGGTGTTTCTGGCGGACGACACGTGCTACTGTCTGCTCCGGCAAGACGGAACACCCAACAACGGCTTCGTCGGCAAGTCACGTCCGCCTTACACCGATTGGAGCTGGAAGAAGCTCAACATGCGCATCGGCGGCCCGCACATGATCCGCCTGCCCCGCGGTCGTTTTCTGGCCGCGGTCCGTTTGTACGACTCGCCCGTGCGCGCATCGATTTGCTGGCTGGATGCCGAGCAAGGCACACTGACCGAAGCTCTGCGACTCCCCTCGGGCGGCGACACCAGCTACGCCGGTCTGGTCTGGCACGACGACCTGCTGTGGGTCAGCTACTACGCGTCCCACGAAGGCAAGACGTCGATCTACTTGGCGAAGGTCAAGGTCTCGGCGGAATGAGGCTCGCGGCGCGTTTGGGACTGTTTGATGGATCCGTGTCCGATTGAGAGTCAAGCTACACCGAACACCAACACGAAAGTCTGAATACACCATGGACAAGCGAGACTTTTTGAAAACGACAGCCTTGATGGGAACAGCAGCCGTTGTTCCAGCGACATCGCTTGCGGCAGACGCAGAGGCTGTTGCCTCGGCCATTCCCTCCGCGGCGGACTTAGTTGACGAGCATTTCGAGTCTGCCTCGGGCCGGCATTTCGCATCTCAGGTCATTCATCACGGCGAGCAGCCCGGCTACCAGGTCACACCGGTCAGCCAGGATAAGGCCGCCCCGGGCTACCAGCGGCCGGGCAACCTCAGGAATCCGACGGTTGCGGCGCTGTTACGCAAAGTGATGGAAATGGAAGGTACCGAAGCGGCCGTGGGTGGACCGTGCGGTATGGGCATCATTTCGCAAACCTACATGGCGTTGCTCAAGCCGGGCGATCGCGTGGTGGCTCACCGCTGCAACTACGACTGGGTGATGACTCTGTTCCGCGAGTACCTGCCGTCCTGGGGCATCGAGGTTGAGTTCGTGGATCTGACGGACCCTGAGAACCTCGTGAAATCGCTGAAGTCCAAGCCTGCCAAGGTCGTCCATTGGGAACCCTACGTGAACCCAACGATGGAGGTGCTGGACACGCCTGCCTTGATCAAGATCACCAAGGAGGCAGGCGCGATGGTGTTGGTGGATAACACCTGGTTGCCCCCTACCTGCTGCAGCCGTCCCGTCTTGGCTCCGACCTGGTGATTCACAGCGTAACGAAGTACATGGGCGGCCACGGCAACGCCACGGGTGGAGTTGTTTCCGGCAAAAAGGAACTCGTTGGTAGGATCGAACATGCGCAAAACTGGTTCGGCGGTCTGTTCAGGCCGATGGATGCTTTCCTCGTTACGCAGGGCATGAAGACGCTTCCCTTGCGGATGCACCAACATTGCCGTTCCGCCCAGATGGTTGCCGAGTTTCTCCAGTCGCATCCGGCGGTTGCTAAGGTGCGCTATGGCGGTTTGCCTGCGTGGAACCGGCATGCGGAATCGGGTTCGCTGAAAGGGTTCGGCGGTATGCTGGGCGTCGAATGGAAAACAGATGCCGTCCATCAGGGCCTGGGCAGGCACGTCCGGTTGATCCTTAATGCCACCAGCCTGGGCGATCCAGTCACAAGGATCGTTGCGCGCAACGAGGAAAATCCCCGTGGCATTCCGCCGCGTTTCACGCGCGTTTCGATCGGCCTGGAAGAGCCGGAAGACTTGATTGCGGATTTCAAACAAGCGATCGAGAAGTGCAGTCAGGTATAGACAATGAAACGGAACTTGATCGTCGTGACTTCACCACGGTCTGCTCCGCAAGCACGCTCAGTGCGCTGACGTGTGGGCTATCCGATGCGGGATAGAACTGTTTTGACGGATTGCGGGAAATGAAACATGAATCACAACATGACCACTAAGCCGTTCGACAACATCAGCCGCCGCACACTGATCCAACGCGTCGCGCTAGCGACCACGATTCCCGCCGCACTCCAGTCGGATGCTGCTGGTGACACCGTGAATCGGCCGCTCGCCACTCAGGGAATGAACGGCTGCCAACTGCTGCCCGGCGCTCGCTTCTATGTGGCGATCGACAACAAGGGACTTTGGCCGAATCTGACGAAACTGCCAGGCGGGGAAATTGTGGCCGCTGTCTACAACCATCCCAGTCACGGTTACGGAGATAACAGCGATGTCGAACTGTGGGTCAGCACTGATGGCGGCGTCAACTGGAAGTTCCGCAGCAAGGTTTCGAGTCATCCCGA
>PBSM01000321.1 GCA_002726245.1 Planctomycetaceae bacterium
CCGCCCCGGCCACCCGTTCCATCCCAACGCCCCCACAACCTCAACCATCGCCGCCTAAAAAAACGAGCCCGTTCCTGCACCCTGAGACAGGTTGGTTTCGCGGGCGGAATAAGCGTTCGTACCCATTCTTTGTCTCAGTTTGCGTGCAGATATTTCTATCCCACATTTTTCTGTCAGCGTACATTCCGGCAAGGAAGCTGACAGAAAGATGTGGGACAGAAATATCCACGTTCGGGAAGTGGCACCGAGTGTACCCATTCGCACAGACGTCTAGCAATAGTGTGCTTTTGTGTCACAACTTCGAGTCGGACAGAACGCAACGAGTGGCCACATGGGTTACCTGTAACGGTTAATCCAGCCAAAGGAAAGCAACTCCGACGCCACGCCGATACTATTCTCGGCGTTATTGCTCGACCGCTTTCGTCACGGATGGCTGCTTTGGCTGGACTCTCACAAAACTACTACATCAAGATAATCTACCAGGGTTCACCCCTCGTATTGGTGGTCTTTCTGGTTGGCTGGTGGATGCTAGCGTTGGGAGGCGCAAGAGTACGCGCCACGCCCCCAGACATCGCTCCGCGGCCGCATCCATTCGACGATGATTGGCCGAAGGTGCAACTGATCTTGAATAACAAATGCACGAGCTGTCATCGCCCCGGCGCCGAGCGCACGGACTTCACGAGCTACGAAGCGTTGCTGGGCGCGTGTATGGAGGGCAATCCAAGCGATCCTGTAGTTGTTCCCGGCAGAGCCGACGAATCGCCGCTGTGGGAGGCCGTGGTGTGGAATGTTGACGCACTTCTCGACTCGCCACTGCCTGACCAACCGACGATGCCCGAGAACAAACACGAATGGCTCACCGCCGGACAACTACAGACGCTGTACCGCTGGATCAACAACGGAACTTATCAATACAAACTGCCGCCCGGCTACTCGCCGGTTTTCAAAAAGGGGGCGGACCCCTTTTTGAAAACGCGACTGCTGATGGAAACCGACTTTCCAACCGCTAAGCAGTGCGGCCAATGCCATCCGCGCGAGCATGCCGAATGGTCACGTTCGATGCATGCCTACGCCCAACAGAGCCCCGCGTTCGTGGCTTTGAACTTTCATTTGCAAGAGCGCACAGGCGGGACGCTCGGCACGTTCTGTTCGCGCTGTCACACACCAGTCGGGACAGCGCTCGGCGAGAATGGCCTGATGCAGAACAACCACCGCTCGCGAATCTCGATGGAAGGCGTGACTTGTGTGGCTTGCCATCGGCGAGCGAGCCCGCATTACAAGGCAAGCGGTCGTGTTGCTTTCCTGCCAGGCGGATTGCTCGAAACTTGTGTCTTCGGGCCCTTCGAGCATCCCGTCTATTCAGACCCGCGAGCTCACGCATCACAAGCCTTGCCTTATATCAAGACCTCACAGTTCTGTGCCGAATGCCATGACGTTTTCAGTCCGGAAGGTTTTCGTTTGGAGGAAGCGTTCAGCGAATGGCAAAACAGCCCGGCTGCCAAACAAGGCATCACGTGCCAGATGTGTCACATGGGACCCGTGCAAGGCCAACCGATCCGCGACGATCACCGTCCCTGGGGTCGCATCGCCGAAGTGCCGGGCATTCCGCCGGAGCAAATCCCGTTACGGCGAATCGTCGATCACACCTTCGCCGGTCCCGACTACTCGCTACTGCCGAACACGGAGTTCCCGCACAAGCTGGATTGGATGTACGAAGTCGATTACCGGGATCCAACGAAGCTGACGCCCTACCAACAGCGGACGCTGTACGAAGTCCGTCTGAAGAATCGTGCCAGCCTTCGCCTTGCCAAGGCCAAGCGCTACGAGTTGTTCCGCCGGTCCGCGACGCTGTCGGTTTCCCATCCACAAGTCGCGTCGGTTGGGCAGAAGATTCACGCTCAAGTTGATGTGACCAACAACGTCGCCGGCCATAATTTTCCAACGGGATTTTCGGCCGAACGACAGTTGTGGGTAACGATCGAAGTCGTCGATCCATTCGGGCGGCTTGTGTTCGCGTCGGGCGGCTTCGACCACAAAGCGGACTTGCTCGACAACCACAGCCACGATGTGCTGGCGGGCAAGATCGACTACGACAAACATCTACTCAACTTTCAGAACAAGTTTGTCGCGCTCGCCAACAAAGGGACCGACCGGTCGGTGGTGATTCCGGTCAACCGCAACATCTTGCCGGTTAACGTGCTGAGGCCTGCGACGGGGATCGCGGCGTCGTTCGGACGTCGGCCGACGTTTCGCATCGCGAAAGGTGGACTGCCGCCACTGGCGACGATTGGGAAGAACTATCCCATCGCGTTGCCAAACTGCCCCGGTCCCTATCGCTTGCGTGTGCAATTGAACTTCCGTCACCTGCCGCCCGTGCTGCTGGACGAACTTGGCGCGTCCGCCGCCAAACCACTGATCGAGATCGTCGTGATTGACTACTACGAAGCGATGATCGAGGTGAGGTGATACGTGTTCGGGAAACGAGATCGCGATGGGAACGTAGGACGGGCACTCTTGCCCGTCGAGGTTGTGACGGGCAAGAGTGCCCGTCCTACGTTCGTTGTGCTCACCGCATGTCTCCTATGTCTAGGCACATCTTCGTTGCTCGCTCAAAGCACGTCGCAGCGGCTGCCTCCGGTGTGGTCGATGCAACCTCCCACCTCCGATCACAACATGCACGCGCGAGCCAGAGCCTTACTTGCCCCAGCCGTTGGACGCACGGTCGCGCGTCCGACAGCATCGTTCAGCAGCGCGCCGCCAGAGTTCGAATCTTCGGTTGGCGACTTTCCGCATTTGCCGCCGGACCCTAATGGAGCGACGATTGATCCGCTGTTGCCGCTCGACAAGGAACTGGCAGGCCATGCTGGATCGCAGCTCTACGATCCGGCGCCGAGTGCTCTGCCCGAAGATTGGATCGCGCCGCAACCGTTGACCGGAGCGACCGGTTTCCTCGACGCCGGCCCGATCGATGTCATACCGAACCCGTTTGTCAACGGCTACGCCTGGGAGCCGCGTTTCGTGGGCTACGGTTCGCTCCAGATGTTTGGCGTCGCGCTCGAGGAGAACAATCGTCGGCGTGATGCGATCGGCCATCAACTGGTGCTCGATCTGGACTTGCGGTTGACTGGAACGGAGCGGTTTCACGTGCAGTTTCGCCCGCTGAGTGAGAACAACTCGGGTGGCTCCTACTACCGGTTCAGCGAACCCGAAGGCTACATCGACAACTCGACCGCGGAACCCGATCGCTATTGGGTCGAAGCCGAATTGCACAGCCTACTCGGGCCTTGGGCCGACCCGTTGGCCAAGCTCGACTATCACTGCGTGGCCGGCAAGTTCCCGTTTGCGTTGCACAATTCGTTGTTGATGAACGACGAAATCCTCGGCGTGGCGATCAATAAGAACACGGTCTATGTCGGCGATCTGAGCAACATGAACATCCAAATGTTCGCCGGATTGAACGATGTCGATACGTTTGCCGATTCAGATGCACGCGTGTACGGCGTTCATGCGTCCGCCGATTATCGCCGTGTGTTTTACGAAGCGACTTACGCCTTTGCCGAGCATGATACTGATTCGACACGCGACTCACACTTCGCCGGATTCAGCCGCACCAAGTTTTACGGGCCGCTGTCGCTCGCCGGGCGTGCGTTGTTCAAGTGGGGCGATACCGGCGGACGGGGCGATGGCCAGTTGTTCGTGCTCGAAAGCAATTACACCCGGCTGTTCGAACATCATCCGCTGGGCATCGAGTACGCCGTTTATCACTGCAACGCGTTTGGTGCGACTCGCGGCTGGAACTCGATCGGCGGCAACTTCAACCGCTTGCGAACGTCCTTCGAAGTGAATCCGCTAATCGGCATCGCCGCCAACGCCGCGCCGGACGATGCCTGGGGAATCGCCCTCGGCGCTCAACTGTTTCGCCACCACGAAGACGAGTCGATCGTTCCCGAAGTCGCATTCCAGCAAGTTGCCGGCGATGCGGTATGGGGCCTCGGATTGCGTTATCTGTCAAAAACCGGCTCGCGCGCGTTCGTCGAAGTTCTGGCGTCGTTCAATCTGGCCGACGATCCGCAATACAATCGCGAAGGTGTGTTCGCGGCGTATACGGTGTTGTTCTGACTCGTTGGAAAGTCGTTGTTCGCTCCGCGAACAAAACGGAACGGCCCTGTTCACGGAGCGAACAGCGACTATCAAGCGATGATGTCGTGGATGACGTTGCCGTGGATGTTGGTGAGGCGGAAGTCGCGTCCGCCGTAGCGGTAGACGAGTTTCGTGTGGTCCAAGCCGAGCAGGTGGAGCATCGTGGCGTGGAGGTCGTGCAAGTGGACGACGCCTTCGACCGCTTTATAGCCCAACTCGTCGGTTGCACCATGAGTCAACCCGGCGTGAACTCCGCCGCCGGCTAACCAAGCCGTATAACCTTCGGCGTTATGGTCGCGCCCGATCGTTTCCTTGCCGTCTAGAACCTGCGTATCGGGCGTGCGACCAAACTCGCCGGTCCAGAGTACAAGTGTGTCCTCCAGCAAGCCGCGTCGAGCCAAGTCAGTCAACAGCGCGGCGATCGGCTTGTCGATCTGTTCGGCTTTTGTGTTGAACTTGTCGAGGCCGCTGTGATGGTCCCAACCGCTGTTACTCACTTCGACAAACCGAACACCCGATTCGACCAAGCGGCGTGCCAACAAGCATTGCCTGCCGAAATCGTCGGTCGCGCCGGCATCGACGCCGTACATATCCAACGTCTCTTTCGTCTCGCGGCCTAGGTCCAATACGTTTGGAACGGCTTGCTGCATCCGCTCGCTCAGTTCAAGCGAGTCGATCACTCCCCGCACATCCTCGGTTTGGCCGAGCAGTCGTTGGTTCATCGGTTGAGCCAATTCCAACGTCCCGCGCGCGGCGTTAGGCGTTAGGCCGTGGTTGGGAGTCAAGTTGCGGATCGATGCACTTTTGATAGCTTGGCCGTCCCAGCCGAGCCTCGTCGCCTGAAACGTGCTGGGCAGGAACGCGCTCCCGTAATTGGCTGGTCCGCCGAATGTCCGCGTCGGCTTGACGGTGAAGAAGCCGGGCAGGTCCTGGTTTTCGGTTCCCAAACCGTAAAGCACCCACGAACCGAACGAAGGACGAACGAATTGAAACTCGCCGGTATGCAGCATCGGAATCGCGATCGGGTGCGCGCGGCTGGAGGTCTGCATTCCGTTGAGCATGCACAAGCGATCCGTTTGCTTGGCCAGATGCGGAAACGCTTCGGAGACCCACATCCCGCTCTCGCCATGTTGAGCGAACTTCCAGAGCGGCCCCAGGAGCTTGCCTTTGCCGATTCCTTTTTTTCCCGAGCGTGCAGCTAGATCCGGTTTGTAATCGAAGGATTCGAACTGTGACGGACCGCCATTGATGAACAAGAAGATGACGCGTTTCGCTTTCGGTGTGAAATGCGGCTGCTTCGGGGCAAGCAATCCGGCGTCACTGCGCCCAGGAACGAATCCGCTCACCATGAGAGAGCCAAGGCCCATCGAACCGGCTTTGAGGCAATCGCGGCGTGAGACGATCGTTTGTGAAGAGTTGTTCGTCATGGCAGGAATACTCCTGTTTGTTCGTGGGGTAAGCTTCCAGCTTGCCGTGGGTCATCGTGGCAAGCTGGAAGCTTACCCCACGTCCGCTACTGGACATCGACCAAATATCGGAACTCGGCGGTTGTGAACAAGGTGTGAAACCAGGCGGCCCAGGCATCGATGTTGCGATCGGAGCCTTCTGTCTTGGTTTGCTGTATTTGCTGAACAAGGTGTAACGCACCGGCGCGTTCGGCCTCGGTGATGCCTCGCGCCAGCGCCCATCGCACCGCCAAGTCAGCTCGCTCCGCATCATCAGTCACTTCCTTCGACGCCAAGAGCCGCTTGGCTGCGTGCTTCGTCTGCTTGGCCACGAACGTCGCGTTGCGAAGATAGAGCGATTGGGCGGGAACATTCGTCACGCTGCGGTGCCCGCTGACCAAGCTTGGCGAAGGGAAATCAAACAGATCAAACAGCTCGGGCACATAGTCACGAACCACCGGCAAATAGATACTCCGACGATTGCTCGGCGGTTGGATCTTCTCGGTCGGAATGCCGCGAACGAGTTGGTCGCCGAGCGCTGTGACCGACGAACCAGCAAGCCGCTCCAGATTGAGCTGCCCGCTCACCGCGAGGATGGCATCGCGGATCGTTTCGGCTTCGAGTCGGCGCGGAGTGGCTCGCCAAAAGAGATGGTTGTCCGGATCGATCTCCACGTTGTTTGCGTCGCGAGCGCTACCGAGTTGGTAGGCCCGGCTGAGCATGATCGCGCGGACCATTCGTTTGACCGACCAGCCGTCTTGCATGAATTGCAAGGCGAGCGCATCGAGCAACTGCGGATGAGTTGGTTGTTTGCCGATCATCCCGAAATTATCGACGCTTGCCACCAACCCGCGACCGAAGAGATGATGCCAGATGCGATTCACCATCACGCGCGCGGCGAGGGGATTGTCCAGGCTCGTGATCCACTGGGCTAACTCCAAGCGACCGCTGCCGCTCGCGTCGATCTTGGGTGGATTCGCCACATGCACGGCACTCAAGAAGCCACGTGGCGCGACTTCACCCAGGTCGCGGAAGTTGCCGCGGACAGCGACCTTCGTGTCGGCCGGTTTGGCCCGGTCGCGGACACTCATTGCGTACTGCGGACGCGGCGGACGGTTCTTCTTGAGGTCAGCTACGTTCGCGTCAAGAGAAGCAGTGTCGCCCTTCAAAGCTGCGACTTGATCGACCGCTTCCTGCAAACTCGCAACCGCCTGATCTAATGTTTGCTGCGCCGCGGGATCGGCAGTGGCTCCTTCGGCCGAGGCCGCAGTTTTTGCTTGAACAATCTTTTCCGCTTCGGTCTTCTTGGCCGTCGCGAGCTTCTCAGCCTCAGTCGCCTTATTCAATTCCTCGCGTTTGGCGGCGAGTTGCTTGTCGGCTTCTTTGGTCTTTTTTTCGTGGTCTTCCGCGGCGGCGTGCTTGGCCGCGGCATTCGGGTCAATCGAAAGCAGGTCGGTCGGGGTGTTGCTGTACTTTTGCTTGATCGTCCCGTACAGCGGCTCGGTACTCAGAAAGATCCCAGCCAACGCGTAGTAATCCTTGGTAGGAATCGGGTCGAATTTGTGATCGTGGCAGCGGGCGCAGGCAACCGTCATCGCCAACGTGGCGCGAAAGATGGTGTTGATCTGGTCATCGACGATATCCACCTGGACTCCGTCCCGCTGGAGTTGTGCCGTTTAGGGCCAAAGGCCAGCATGCTCGGAGCGATACGCCGCGCTTCGATCGCCGCAGGTGATTCGTTCTCGGCGGCCGGCATCAAGTCACCCGCGATCTGTTCGCGGAGGAACACGTCGTACGGCTTGTCTTGATTCAGAGCATCGATCACATAGTTGCGATAAGGCCACGCGTGAGGATAGGTGAAGTTGAACTCCATGCCACTCGATTCCGCGTAGCGAACCACGTCAAGCCAATGACGACCCCACCGTTCGCCGAACTGGGGAGAATCAAGTAACTGATCGATCAAGTTGGGCAGCGCGTCCGGTGAATCGTTGGCCACGAATGGCTCGACTTGCTGCGGTGATGGCGGAAGCCCGACGAGATCGAAGTAGACTCGACGAACCAACGTTCGGCGGTTCGCATCGGGTACGGGCTTCACGCCGTTGGATTCCATGCGAGCGAGGACGAAGTGATCGATCGCACCGCGCGGCCAATCGGCCTGTTGGACGGCCGGCGACTCGAAGGGCTGAGGCGGTTGGAAGGACCAGTGGCGTTGTCCCGCTTCAAGACGTTGCTCTTTTGTTGTGGTTCCGGTCTCTTGACGGGAGTCCGGCGCGCCGAGACGAATCCACTCCTCGAACGCCGCGATCACTTCATCCGCCAGCTTATGTTCAGGCGGCATCGCCGAGGCGTCTTCCTCGTGGCGAAGCATTGGAATCAGCGGGCTCTTCTCGATATCGTGCGAAACCAGAATCGGGCCCGAGTCGCCGCCTCGCCTCAGGCCCGCGGACGAATCCAACTCCAATTTCCTCGCTGTCCTTGGCGTGGCATTCATAACAATGCTTGACCAACACGGGCTTGATCTGCTTGTCGAACAGAGTGATTCCCTTGGCGTCCGGCGTGTCGGCTTGGGGCTCTTCGCCCAACGCAAACGTTGCGGACAGGAAGATCGCAAACAGCGAGACCGGAGAGAATAACGAGCGGCGCATGATCCTCCCTCAGTCTTTTGTATACAACTCTTCGCCCCGATAGGGCAGCCTCAAATCAGCCCAGGGCAGAGCAACCGGACGCGTTGGCGGCCGGTTGCGCCGCCCTGGGTAACGTGTCCGTCCCGCTCGGTCGCCCTGCAAGGGCACGACAATCACGCGGCGAGCGCCCGGCAATCCGTGTCGCCCTTTCAGGGCTTTCGATCATCACTCTCCGTTACCCAGGGTGGCACTTCGCGGCTAAGGCCGCTTCGCTCTGCCCTGGGCTGATTTGTTTGAGGCCCTTCGAGCCGACTACGTTCACGCGGTACATTACACCAACAGCTCTTTTCGCACTTTTCCATTCTTCACGATCTCAATCGGCCGCTCGCCGGGAGCGATGAGTTCTTTGTCGCCGACGATGCCAAGGCAATGATAGATCGTCGTTGCCCAGTCTTCGACGTTGAGCATCTTCTCGTCGGGTTCGGAGGCAATGGCGTTGGACGAACCGTAGACCGTGCCTCGCTTGATCCCGCCTCCGGCCAGCACAACGCTGAAAACTTTCGGCCAGTGGTCGCGGCCAGCGTTGCCGTTGATCTTCGGAGTGCGCCCGAACTCGCTGCAGATCGAGATCAGTGTCGAATCCAACAAGCCGCGGCGGTCGAGGTCTCGGATCAACGCGGCAAAGCCTTGATCGAATGCTGGCACCTGGCTTTTGATGCTGCCTTCAATGTTGCCGTGCATGTCCCATCCGCCGTAAGTTAGTGTGACAAACCGCGAGCCCGCTTCCACCAACCGCCGGGCCAGCAACAGCCTTGCCCCGGCCGTATTCCGACCATACTCGTCGCGCAACTTCGGATCTTCCTTGCTCAAGTCAAACGCCCCTTGTGCTTCCGGCGAACTGATCATGCTGTATGCCCGATCATAGAAGGAGTCCAAGGCGACGAGCGAGTCGTCCTTTTCCTTGGTGCGAAAGCGATCGTTGACGATGTCAAGTACCCGACGCCGCGTGGCAAAGCGATCGCCGTCGATGCCGGGCGGCAGATTCAAGTCGCGCACCTTGAAACCGCCACTGGCCGGATCGGAACCGAGACTGAACGGAGCGTACGACGCGCTCAGGTAGCCAGTCCCCGCGAACTGGTTCGGTTGGCCGGGGATGCAGATGTACTGCGGCAGGTTGTTCCGCGGGCCGAACTCATGCGTCACGATGCTCCCCATGCTCGGAAACTGCAGAATCGGGCTGGGGCGATAGCCGGTAAACATGTTGTGCGTGCCTCGCTCATGAGCCGCTTCGCCGTGACTCATCGAACGGCAGATCGTGATCTTGTCCATGACCTGCGCGGTCTGCTTCCACGTTTCGTTCACACGCACGCCGCCCACGTTCGTCTCGATGCTATTCATCGGTCCGCGATACTCAAGCGGCGCCAGGGGCTTCGGATCAAAAGTCTCCTGATGACACATACCGCCTGGCATGAAGATGAAAATCACACTCTTGGCTTTGCCTTCCTTGCTTTCGTAGAACTTGGGAGCCGCCTGGGCCTCACGGAGTTTCAAGAAGTCGGCCAGCGTCAATCCAAGCCCGCCCAGGAATCCAACGTACAAAGCATCACGGCGAGTCACACGGCGAGTCATGTCAATTCTCCTTGTTGAGAGTGCCTCGCTGGCGTTCGGCGAGACGATCGAAGGTGGGTCCTGCGAAGATGGGTTAAGTGTCGTGGTTCGTTTCGCGAACCAAACGTCCTGTGCGCGGAGCGAACAACGACTAAACAAGTTCTGTGATCGGATTCATTTGGACCAGCCGTTGGGGCCGGCCGGCCTGATCGGAGACGGGTTTCGACGCGGGGTCGATCCCAAGGTTGCGGTACAGCGTGGCGATGATCTCTTGAAAGTGAACCGGGCGATGTTCGGCAAACTCGCCGAGTCGGTTCGTCGCACCGATCACTTGCCCGGTCATCATGCCGCCACCGGCGAGAATCGCACTGCTTACTTTCGGCCAGTGATCGCGGCCTGCATTCTTGTTGATCTGCGGCGTGCGACCGAACTCACCCCAAGCAACGACCGTCACGTCGTCGAGCATGCCTCGCACATCGAGATCTTCAATGAGAGCGCTCAGGCACTGATCGAGCTTCCCTCCGTGATCGCGCACGAGATCGAAGTTCTGGCCGTGGCTGTCCCATCGTCCGTAACTCAACGTCACGCACCGGACGCCTGCTTCAACGAGCCGCCTGGCCACCAGCAGTTGCTCGTTGACGGTCGGTGCGCCATCATATTGGTACTTGTACGGTTTGCCGTCGCCGTAGCGCTCGCGGACTTGCGGGTCTTCCTTCGACAGATCGAGTGCGTCCAGCAGTTTGCTGCTCGTCAACACGTTGAACGCTTGTTGCGTGAAGATATCGACGCCATCCATCAAGCCGCTCGCGTCAACCTCGCTGCGGTACCTATCGAAGCTGGCCCGCAACTCTTGGCGATCATCGAACCTATCGACCGCGATGCCGTTCAGCTTCATGTTCGCCAACCCCAGCCCATCCGGTTTGAAACAGCCGAACGCCGGACCAAGAAAGCCCGGCGAGCCTGGATCGGACCACGGCGCGTGACTCGTCTTGTCGGCTAGGCCAACGAATGCGGGCACCGAAGGATCGACGGGGCCTTGCACTTTCACGGCCACCGCGCCGACACTCGGTCTGCCGCCGAGGAACTGCAGCTCACGTTGGGGCCAACCGGTCATGCACTGCCACGCGTCGTGACCGCCAACCGAGCCGACGACCGAACGAATGATCGCGCAACGATCCATCACCGACGCGATCCGAGGGAAGACTTCACCGATCTGAATGCCCAGAACCTTCGTATCGATCGGCTTGAACTCGCCACGAATCTCCAGCGGTGCATCCGGCTTCAACTCCCACATGTCTTGATGAGGTGGCCCGCCTCCCAGAAAGATATTGATGACCGCCTTGTGCGAGTTTGAGGTCTGTGCCTGACTCTCAGCTCGCAAAACATCCGCCAAGCTCAGCGACGTCGCTCCTAAACCAAGCCCACCGATGCGCAGGAAACCGCGGCGGGATACCCGATCACAAAAACCTCTTGCGGGCTTTCCGAGGATGCTCAACATCGCTGCATCTCCGATCGTGTTGCGGGAAGAAACTAAGGCGGGATTGATGGCGTGGAGGTCGCTCGATATCTGACAGTGGGATATAACGATATGATGACCTCGACGTCCACAATATCGGTGCGACAATAGTTTGTCAACTATAGAATCGAGCTGGTGGAACGAAAAAAGGGCGCTGTTCGCTCCTCGGGCATCGCGTCTATTTTGGTAGGACAGGTTTGTAAGCCTGTGCAGACAGGATGAAATCCTGTCCTACGGCGTTTTGTTCGCAGCGAACAACGGCTAACGGAGCACGCACCATGTCGATTCGCCTCGAATGCCAAATGGCCACAAACTCAAGGCCAAAGACAAACACGCTGGGCGAAAAACGACTTGCCCGAAATGCGGCGCGACACTTCGTGTGCCGAGCCCCGAACCGCGACCGATCTCGGATTCGTCGGTGCTCGCACTCTTGAGCGACGAAGATGGCGGCGTTACAACCGCCGCGCGCCTTGCCCCACCGCAGACCTCACCCACCAAGCAGTGTCCTCATTGCAAGACACGCATACCTTCCGGTTTGCCCTTCTGTCCGCTGTGCGATTGCTTCCTGTCGTAGAGGGGACTCAGCGTCTAGGAGAGACGCCGTGACAACCAATCCGACCGTTCCGAGGGCCGACGACCTGAATGCGGCTATCGATCGCGTTACTAAGACTTATCACGCCGCACTCCAAGTCCAGCTCTCTCGTCTGGACCGTATCATGGCCAACGTTGCGGGAAACTACGGCTTGGTCTATTTCAAACTTCAACCGCTTGCAGAGTTGTTCATCGAGTTACAGACAGCTTTGTATCGCCACGTCGCCGACCAGGAGGAGTTGCTATTCCCCCCAGCCAGCTCAGACAGCTCGAGATCGAACGAGAAACGAACACCAGCGACGCCCTCGTCACCGCGATCCGTGACGGCAAGCAGACCGACGAGCACATCGCGACGTTATTCCACCAGATTTCGGAGTTGACCGACGGTTACGATCCAGCCCCCAATGCTTGCTCCGCGTACCAGGACATCGTTCACACGCTCGGAACCCTCGACGAACAGACCCGCGCGCATTTCCAAGCGGAAGCGAAGCTGCAAGCTGTCGCATAGCCCCTGCTCAGTCGCGAACCAACCCCATGTCCGTAGGAAGGTCCGTTCGTTTTTCTGTCTCACATCTTTCTGTCAGGTTTCTTATTGAACTTTGCTGACAGGAAGATGTGAGACAGAAACATGTGTGCAGGCTGGCCAGAAAGATGAGAGGATCTTGCTACGTCAACGTGCACCCGCATCGATGCCCTCGCCGCCTTCGTAGTACTCCTTTTCCAAAGCTTGGACTCCTTCACCTTCCTCCACGTAGAATCAGCCATTCCGCTTGTCTTTGCACCACCGAACCCACGATGCACGCAGAGTGAGCTCCTGCCGCTCGGACGTTCTGGACGACGGAGTCCGCTTTATCAGCCGGAACACTGATCAGCAGCCCGCCGGAGGTTTGCGCGTCGAAAGCGAGGTCCATGCGAATCGGATCTGGGTTGCCTTCGACCTGCATGAGCGTCTCGGCAAACTGACGGTTCGATGCGCTGGCTCGAGTCTTGAATCCCTGTTCGACCAACGTTTCAGCACCGGGCAGGATCGGGATCTTGTCCAATTCCAACACGACTGTCACGCCGCTGGCCTGAGCCATCTCGGCAGCGTGAATAGCTAATCCGAATCCGGTGATGTCCGTGGCCGCGCGAGCTTCCGCATGCCGAGCCGCATCGCGACCGATGACGTTCAATTGGATCATGCTTTCGACGGCCGCAGCCAGAGTCGCGTCGGGACAGCGGCCTGCTTTGTACGCCGTCGTCACGAACCCTGTGCCCAGCGGTTTGGTCAGCACCAGCGCGTCGCCTGGCTGGGCGTTGCGATTCGTCATTAACTGCTCTGGCGTGACAATGCCGGTGACCGACAAGCCGTATTTTATTTCTGTATCGCGAACGGTGTGGCCGCCGACGATCACCGCGCCGGCTTGTAGAACTCGCTCCGCGCCGCCGCGAAGGATTTCGCCGAGTACGTCGAGTCCAAGCTGATCGTCCGGAAAGCCAACGACGTTCAACGCGGTGATGGGATCGCCGCCCATCGCATAGATGTCGCTCAGCGAGTTCGTTGCCGCGATCTGCCCGAACACGAACGGATCATCGACCAGCGGAGGGAAGAAATCGACTGTCTGAGCAATCAGTAGATCGTCTCGCAGCCGATAGACACCAGCATCGCTGGCACCATCCGCGCCAATCAGCAGATTCGGGTCATTGAACTCCGGCAAGCCGCGCACGACCTGCGCGATCCCAGCGACGGGCAACTTGCCCGCTCAGCCAGCACAACTGGCGTAGTCGATTAGCCGTTTCTTGCGTCCAAAGAGACTCATGTTACGCTCAATTCAACCGTTGGATTACTTCGTAGTGGAAGTCGTGAGACTTCCGATCGCTCGCGTCGAACACATGCGAATTCTCACGAATCCCGCCACATCGACTCATTGTGCCACGGGTTCTAATTGGATCGTTGGGATCTGGCCGGGCTGGTACACACAATCCGGCTCGCCGGCCAGTGGATCGCCGGTCACCGCGTAAGCGCGGCTCCGGCTGCCGCCGCAAATATAACGATATTCACAGATGCCACAATCATCGGTGAACTGGTCGGGGTCGCGGAGAGCAAGGAAAGTCGGATGGTGCTGATAGATATCGACTACCGAGTCGTTGGGAAAGCTTTCACACACCAGCGGCAAGAAGCCGGCAGGCAATATCTTGCCGGTATGGCTGACGAACATGATGCCGTTGCCATCGCGAACGCCCAACGGTGTACGATGATTACGGTCGCGCGAGCCGTGGGGTAGGCTTCTAGCCTGCCGTTCATTGCCGCTATGCTTCGGCAGGGTGGAAACCTGCCCCACAGTTGGCTCGGCCAGCGGATCACCGTGCCGCTGCATGACAAAACGCCGGTAGTGCGGAGCTTCGGTCGTCTTGATGCCGTACGGCTGCCGTCCCGCTTGAATCCATAGTCGCTCGAACGCTTCCTCGTATTGCTCCGGCGAGATCCGCTCTTCGTCGATCCCACGACCGACCGGAATCAAGAAGAACACCGACCACATGGCAATGCCCTGCGTCGAGAGCAGCGTCGCCATCTCTTCGATCAGGTGGAAGTTGCGTTGTGTGATCGTGGTATTGATCTGGACGCCAAGCCCCAGCTTTCGCGCGTCGATCAACATCCGCATCGTGCGGTTGAAGCTACCTTCCCAACCACGAAAGGCATCGTGCGTCTTCGCATCCGGGCCATCCAGGCTGATCCCCAATATACGGACTCCCGCGTCCTTGGCCTTCTGCAACGCTTCCTTCGTCGCCAGCGGAGTCGCCGACGGTGTTAATGCGACCTGCAAACCAGCCGCGACAGCGTGGCGAATCAAGTCGAAGATGTCACTCCGCTTCAACGGGTCGCCCCCGGTCAGCACCAGATTCGGCTTACGCGGAAACGTGGCGACCTGATCGATCAGTGCCTTTGATTGCTCGGTGGTCAATTGGCCCGGATGAGCGGCCTCTTGCGCCGAGGCGCGGCAGTGTTTACACACCAAATCGCATGCTGTGGTCACTTCGTAGTAGAACATCAGCGGATTGATGCGAAAATCGGCGGGTGTGTATTGCGAATGAAGCATGTTCTGCTGGGTTAAACCGGGATTTCCCATTTGGGTTGAGCATGGAACCGCTCCAAGCCTAAATCCCTCGCCATCTTAACATCGCGGCCCCCCCC
>PBSM01000322.1 GCA_002726245.1 Planctomycetaceae bacterium
CGAGCAAGCTCGGAGGGGACGAAGTCGTAGAAAGCGTAAAACTTCAATGTGAACGCACCCTTGGTCAAATTCCGTTTGGTGCTAGTGTCACGCGAATCCACCACCAAGCCTGTCCTGGAGCTGATTCATCGTTCTTGCGAGCCGCTCCGAGTCCGAACGGAACACGAAGTCCCGCGAGGTCTCATCGACAATTTCGATCTGAAGGTCGATACGGTCGATCGGCAGGCAATCTTTCACTCGCTCACCCCACTCGACAATCGTGAGGCCGGGGGACGCGAACAACTCGTCCACGCCAAGCTCCAGAAACTCGTCGTCGTCTTTCACACGGTAAGCGTCCAGGTGATGAATCGTCTTCGTTCCGTGATAGTGTTGGCATAGGACAAACGTCGGGCTCGTGACGTTCTCTCGCGCGATCCCACAAGCGACCGCGATCGCTTGAACTAAGTGCGTCTTGCCAGCTCCCAACGTTCCGCTGAGGGAGACGGTGGTTCTCTCGGGCAGCACTTCAGCGAGCACCGCCCCGATCTGGTTCGTACCTGCCAAGTCGTTCGCTTTAGAAGTGAAGGAGATGGGCTCCATCAGTGCTCGTATCCTCGCGGCTGTAGCGGGACTCGTTCGCCAGCCGTGTCCTGCTGCCAGAGACCATGTTCGCGAACGAACTCGCCAATTGGCGTGAGCCGCATGTCCAGCGGCTGCGTTCGAACAAGACGCTCGGCTTCGCTGGCTGGAACTGCCAGAATCAGCTCGAAATCCTCACCATCGCTGAGTGCGTGTTCGAGCGGCGACAACTCATCACTGGATCTAGCCGACAACCGATGAGCTGCGTCGGAGATTGGAATGGTGGAAAGGTTGAGAAGCGCGCCGCAGCCGCTTGCGCGCGTCATGCGGTGCAAATCGAGAGACAAACCATCACTTACATCCATACAAGCATGTAGCTCGTACTCGGCGTGCAATCTCAACGCCTCCTCGACTCGCGGCTTAAAAACAAGATGTCGTCCGAGAATGCTTCCTCCAAAGTTCCCTGTCGCGACGATCACGTCTCCAGGCTGAGCTCCGTCTCGCTTGAGGACACCCTTCGATGTTGGTTCACCGAACGCTGTGATGCTGATCGCCAGCGGCTGATCCCAACTGTTCGTGTCGCCTCCGATCACCGCGGTGTTGTGCGCATCGGCCAACTCAAGCAACCCTTCGTAGATCTCCTTTAAGACATCGATCGGCGTCTCTCGATGGGCTGCCAGCGAAACAACCGCGGCCACGGGCTTCGCGGCCATCGCGGCAATGTCACTTAGGTTGACAGCAAGCGCCTTGCGACCGACGAGCCGCGGGGCGCATTCGGACAGGATGAAGTCCACGCCATCCATCACCATATCAGTACAGACCACGCAGCGATGCGTACTCAGATCGAGAACGGCCGCGTCGTCGCCGATTCCCACGTGGACAGTTGGCTGGTCAGGGATGCGGCCGCGCAGCCAGTCAACGAAGTCAGACTCCATAAGAGCCTTTGCACAAGAGCGTTTCGAAGAAGTCAGCTCTTGATTATCGTCCGTCGCCGGGAGGACGCCAATGGGACGCTGCAGAGCCGCTTAGCGCGATCGCATGGAGACCTGCAGGCGACCGAAGAGCGTTTCGCCGCCTCGAAGCACGTAGAATTTCACGGCGTCCTCCTGGTCGAGAACGTCACTCTCGAGAACAAAAGCAACGTTGTCCATAGAGACGGTTTCCCACTTGTGCATGCCGACCAGCACGTCCCCGTATCGAATGCCTTGGCGAGCGGCAGGGCTATCAGGACGGACGCCGATCACTTTCAGCCCACCACGGTATTGCGACCGCAGTCTGCGGAAAGCGGCGTTGGGCATGGGGGCCAGCCGCATCCCCAGCACGTCCCAAGCGAGTTCCGAGACGCTTCGATCGGCCGTTGCCGGATGACTGAGGACGAGATCCAAATGAATCGGATCACCATTGCGGCGCGCCGCGAGTTCGACTTTCTCGCCACCTTGTTTGCCGAGCAGAGCACGCTCGAAATCCAAAGCTCGAACGACGGATGCAGAGCCAACCCTCGTAATCACATCGCCCGGCAGAAGACCCGCTTTGTCTGCTCCACTGCCGGCGGCGACTGCAGTGATGAGAAACTCGCTCTGTGTTGCGGTTGCTAACGTCTGTCCGCTGACCCCGTGCGAAGCGGCCTTCTGAACTTCGACGTCGATCAGTCGAGCGGCGACGTCCATCGCTCGGTCAATCGGCACCGCGAAGCCAATGCCTTGGGCTCCGACTCGAACCGCAACATTGATTCCAATCATATTGCCATCGATGTTCAAAAGCGGGCCGCCGGAGTTGCCTGGATTGATGCTCGCGTCGGTTTGAATCAAATCCGAGTATTCTTGTCCTTCACCGACTTCGACAGTTCGGTGCAGCGCGCTAATGATTCCCTTCGTGACTGTGTGTTCGTAGCCGTAAGCATTGCCGATCGCGATTACGTCCTCGCCGGTCAGCAGATCGTTGGACGTACCGATCGTGATCAGGGGCAGAGCGGGATCTGCATCAATCTTGATGACGGCCAGGTCGGTAGGTGGATCGTGAGCGATCAAGCGAGCGATGTACGTCTTGCCTTTCGCCGTGGAGACTTGGACTCGCTTCACGCCTTCGACGACGTGGTAGTTCGTAATGATGTAACCGCGTTCGTCGATGACAATGCCAGTGCCCATGCCTCGCACTTGCTTAAAGGCCCGGCCGTCGTCTTCGTTGGGAACGGTCTTTTGACCGTGAATGTTGACCACGGACGGTCTTGCACTCTGCACCGCCTTAACGATAGCACTGCGACGCAGCGATGCTGCCAAAGCCTGAGGCGGTGAAAGCATGGTCGCTGCCAAACAGGCCGCTACCAGGCAAGGGAACAGAATACGCCGAGGTGAGTACGCTGGGTCGGGCATGCGAAGCTCGTTGTCTGATTCTGGACTTTGACCGGCCGGCGGTAATCGAACCGCGAGCGTCGGGACAAAGGGTGCGGGTAACCCAGTTCAGTCTGTCCGAAGAATTAGATCGGCGATGCAGGTTAGATGGCTACAGCCACCCCCTATCATGGTCGCAGGGTCGGCCTAGCTTACCGATTCCATCAGGAAACGGCGCATTTTGGGGTGAGTAGGTAATGAGGCCCGAGACGAGCCGGACTTTGACCTTCCCCTTTTAGCGGCTGTGGCTCGCCGCAGGAGAACTGGATTCTGGAAGAAGCGATGGCGACAATCCGAGAGTCGCGATCGTCAGGCAGCCGTCTGCAGCCTTCTTGCCCGCTTTGGTGGTTCGCCTTTCCAGCGGCGATGCACCCACCAGTATTGCGCGGGGTCTTGGCGAATGGCGTCGCCAAGCCTTTCGTTGTACCACTGTGTCAACGGAGCCACGCCGCCCATCGCTTCGTGCGGGATCTTCGGATCCACGAGGCCGAGTAATGCGATTTCGAACTGCATAGGTTTGCCACGGCGAGTGGTCCCGGCGACCAGAAGTGGAGCGCCGCTGCTGAGTGTGAACAGCGCGATCGCTTTGTGACACGAAGCGGGCCGTCCGAGGAAGTCCACCCAACAGCCTTTGGGACCGGCCTGCTGATCGCCTAGCAGTGACAAAGTCGCGCCTGCCGCGAGCACCCCCTCGACCTGGCTCGAACTTCCATTCTTTGACAAGATGTACTGGCCCTTCGCCCCGCGGAAGGTGTTGACATAGCGATCGAGATACGGGTTGTCCAAGGTTCGCGCGATGGTGAAGCATGGAAAACCAAGCAGCCCGGTCACGAAGCCACCGATCTCGAAGTTGCCCAAATGGCCGGTGACGAGCAGCATCGGTCGCGGATCGAGCAGGTACTGAACGAACTCTCGTCGATTGGGGATCGAGACGTGTTCATGCCAGTTCGATCGATGAATCTTGCGCGGAGCGTGTGCGATCTCGCAGACCATCAAGAACAGATGCTCCCACATTCGTCGCGCCATGCGACGTCGCTCTTTGCCAGACTTCTCCGGAAAGACGTTCCGCAGGTTGTCGTCAACGACTCGTCCTCGCAGCCGAACAACATCCGTCGCCACGATAGCTAGCACCCGAACCACCGTGTGGCATGTTTCAATTCGCAGCGCTTGGATAATGCAGATGAACAGCCGCAAGATCACATAAACCAGCCAATCCGTTAGCGGTTTCAGACGCACAACCATTCCTTTGGCAATGAGTTCCCGAACAATGCGGATTCTCGCACGAACGCGAGATCTGTGGAAGTTCAACTGAGGCGGTAGCCGCGACAGGCAGCCTGAGGTGCTCGTTCGTTACTCAGTATCGCCGTAGGCTTCGCGCTCAAAAGGATTGTCGCGATAGGCATCCTTGCCCGCGATCCATAGCCAAAGTGAAGCCAGAAGGTACGCTGGGATGAACAAAACGCCCCACCGCTGAGCAACATCACCGTCGGAGTATTGCGGCCGAAACGCAAGACTTGCTGCTCTTCGCTCCTCTGCGTTGCCAATTCATCTTGCCTATAGAGGGTCCACGAATCATCCCGGCTAGAACCCCAGAACCATCCGCATCATGTCGGCGGTCCCGAGTGGTCTTGCACTGACAAAGACTTCGCCAGCTTGAAATCCCGAGGCTGCACCGGCTAATAAGGCTGCGCCGCGAATGCGGTCAAAGACATACGCCTTTTCCGGCGGGAACTGTGTTTCGTAACAGCGAATGGATGCGATCTTCTTATCCAGCGTTTCGGAGATGTCAACGGTGAAGTGACTGGGAAATCCCTCGAGTGTTTGCGGCTCAAACGCCAGCCGAAAATAAAGCTGAGCGGAGATGGCATGTACTGGGAGTGCGTCGAAGTGCTCGTCCCATTTCGTCAATCGCGAGTAGAAGATCGCGGCGTCAGTGATCTGCATTGCCTGCCAGTGATCAGGCGAGGCGAGCGGCGTCTTGTCGCCAAAGCCGATGACGACCTTCGGGCGATATTTGCGGAACTCACGCGCAAGCGCAACTCGCGCCTCGAAGCCATCGAACAGCCGCCGGTTCGGCAAGTCCATCGTCACCCGCTTCTGCGCGCCAAGAGTTTCGGCGGCGCGCTGTGCCTCTGTCAAACGCACTTCCGGGCCCGGCGATTTTGGCGTCGGCTCGCCGTCCGTTAGATCAATGATCCCCACCGAATAGCCCTGCCGCACGAGCTTCGCCAGTGTCCCGCCGCAAGCAATTTCGACATCATCCGGATGTGCGCCCACGGCGATCACGTCTAGCTGCGGGTAATCCGCCAACACGTCTGACAAGTCGTTACTCCTTCACAGCGCTGAGCAGAAACGTGGGGTTCAGCGACTCGAATCGCAGTCGCACGAGCTGTTGCGTGCCGCGTGAAATGTTAAACATCCAGGCGTTCGCATCGCCGGCACATTGACGAAGTGTTTCATGAATCGAGCCGACATTGTCGATACTGCCGACATTCACAACGAGACGACCGCCGGGCCGCAGCTTCGCAAACGCGGCCTCTGTGATCGCTTTGACGGCTCGACCGGTTCCGCCAATGAAGACCGCATCTGGAGCGGGCAGGCTCTCCCAGGCTTCGGGGGCTTGTCCTAATACCGCAGTGAGGTTCGCGACGCGGAATTGCTCCGCATTGGCACTGATCAATTGGTGATCTTCGGGATCCATCTCGATGGCGTAAACCGATCCGGCACTGGCAATCTGTGCTGCTTCAATCGCCACGGAGCCGCTTCCTGCTCCGATATCCCAGACGATACTAGAAGGCCCGATATCCATCTCGGCTAAGGCCATGATACGCACTTCTGCTGGAGTCAGCAGGCCACGCTTTGGCTTCGATTGGGCGAACGCCTCATCAGGGTTGCCGAACAAGCGTCGACCGATCATTTGCACCGGACGGTCCGGAACGTTGGGGTCGCGCAGCAGCACCATCACATTCAACGCCGAGAATTCTTGATCCGCCAGCTCAGACAGCGTGCATTGCGTGACACGCTCGTCCGGTGAGCCCAGGTTCTCGCAGACGTAGGCGTGGAAGTAGTCGATCTGTCGGTCGAGCATCGCTTTGGCGACGGCTGCCGGTGGTGTTTCTTCGGTCGTGAAGATTCCAACTTTCTCGGCCGTCCGAATGCGCTCGACAATACGTTCGAGCGATTGATTGGCCAGATTCGTTAGATAAGCCTCGTCCCAACTTTCCTTAACTCGCGCGAAGGCGAGTTGCATGCTGCTAACGTGCGGCACGACTTCGAAGCGATCTTTGCCAAGCCGGTCACAGAGGTAACGAGCTGTTCCGTAGAACAGCGGATCGCCGCTCGTCAGCAAGACGATCGACTTGTCGGAGTGAGATTCGATCGAGTTCACCAACAGATCGAAATCGCTGCCGACCTCGACCTGTTCGGCGGGGTGCTCCCCGACGGTTCGAAGCAGACGCGGATTACCGACAAGGACTTCGGCCCGATCGACGATTTGTTTGGCGGGGCCAGTCAGACTGTCTAGTCCGTCGTCACCAATCCCGATGATGTAGACCTTGTTGGCGGTTGGCACAGCGAATCCTTCATCTTAGTCGGCAGGAGCGAACAGCATGATTCTAAGTTCCCATACCGCCTTCGTGAACGCCCCGGAACGTCGTGTCGCTGGACAATGCAAACGGCCACGCGCGTCAAACCGACGCCGTGGCCGCTACTTGAATCAACGATGTGGAGTCGCTCAGACCTGGAACGAGCTGCCACAGCCGCAGGATTTCACAACATTCGGGTTGTCGAACTTGAATCCACGCTGGTCGAGCCCTTCATACCAGTCGATCGTCGTGCCTTCGAGCAGCAAAGCGCTCTTCTTATCGACGACCACTTTCACACCGTGGTACTCATATTCGTCATCCTTCGCTTCGTCAAAGCTCTTATCGAATTCGAGCTGATAGCTGTACCCGCTGCAGCCACCAGCCGCAGCACCGACGCGAAGGAAGATTTCCTCTTCAAACTTCTGCTCTTCGCGGACTCGCTGCACTTCGGTAGCCGCCTTCTCTGTTAGAACAACTGCCATCTCGCACCTCGCATTTCAGAAAAGAATGCTTGTCTTTTGACATGTAGCTATGTCTAAAAATATACCATCAGCCCGTTGAGGGAAAGGTCTTCTAGGAATTTGTGCCGTGTAGCTGAGTGGCGCGGCTGCGGAAATTCGGCTCCGCTTGCTCAATCTATGCTTGGGGAAGAGTTGCCGCCGAGGCTCGTAATCGCCCACGATCCACAAGGAAAGGGGTTAGTCCGGTGTCACTTAGGATCGACGTTTCTTCGGCCATCGGTGGCGGTCCTTCATCCAATAGACAAAAACTCAGCTATGCATGCGAGGCAGTTCGCTACCTTGGTCGATGATGTCTGCCTCTTTCGTAGCAAGTTCCTCCAGCCGCTGCCTTACTGACTCCTCATCGCCGTACATCTTTGCGAGGCGGACGTAGACAGCATGATGCCGGGCTTCTGATTCGAACAGGCTGCCGTAGAAGTCGGCAAGCTCGCGATCTTCTAGGTTTTCCCGCAGCAGACAAAAGCGTTCACACGAGCGAGCTTCGATCAACCCAGCAACTAGCAAGCGGTCGATTGCCCGCTCTGGTTCGGATCTGCGAACCAACTCGTTCAGCTTCCGGCCGTAGTGAGTTGGTTTAAGCCGTTGGAACTCGATCTTGCGCCGTTTGAGCAGGTCGAGCACCAAATGGAAATGCTCCAACTCCTCAGTGACGATCGTCGTCATCTCGCGACACAGTTCCTCGTTGTCAACGTAAGCGAAGATCAAGTTCATCGCCACACCAGCCGCCTTCTTCTCACAATGCGCATGGTCGATCAAGACTTGATCGAGATGCGTCTCGACCTGTTTGAGCCAGCGGTCTGACGATGTTGATTTCAGACTGAGCATGATGCTCAATCATAGGAACCGTTGCCCGTCGCTGACAATGGGTCCGCTCATGCGGGCACGAGAGCCGCTATTGAATAGATGGCGGCGTGATAGCTAAAGACAACTGTAAGGCCGTGATAACCAAGCTTGAGCGGCCAGCCTGCCAGATAGGAGTTCGCATCGTAGACGAAGAGTTGGATCAGCAGCCTAACGATCCAGAACAGAGCGATGAAACCACAGACGGCTCGCGCCAGCGGAGTTCCGTCGGCGAGCAGTTCTGCGAATACGATGGAGACTACGCCGAATCCCAGGATGGTCAGGAATATGTACAGGGCATAAACCCACACAAGTTGCCTGAACAGCGGACTGGCATCACGCAACTGCGTGCGGAAGTCGAGCACGCGCGGAACAAGCGCCCCGGCCAAGAGTGTTCCCAAATGCAAGACGCCACCAATGACAAGCAACGTCGCTAACACATTCATCGTCTTCTCCTTACGACATCCAAGTTGAAAGACACCCTACAACGCTCCGAATGCGGTGAGCATCGGCAAAACTACTGCGTTAACAAATGGTGTATGAAAGAGCAACGGCAGAGGACCCAATACGATCACAATCGCCAGGCAGCGCCCTGGCCAACTTGTTCGCAGAGATGGATGACGACGCTCGCACAGAAAGCCAACAGCTTGAATCGCGAAGTAGAGTGTTGGCAAGCCAAAGCCAGCGCCCGCCGGGAGCGAAATAACCAGATCATGAACAATCCCGGAAACTCCAAACACCGCGAGTGCAGCAACGACACCGCCAACACGACTGCTCAGCGGACGAAAGACAAGCTGGTACGCGGCGTCTCGGAACGCCATGTTCCAGCGCCGGCTCCAGAAATCACTGACGGAATTGGCAAGGATCGGCGCGTTCATAAGAGGACGAGCGTCGAAGCCAGCCTCGCGCCAACTGAGGCTCAAGAGATGAAAGAACCCAAAGTGCATCATGAACAAGAGCCCAGCCATGCCAATCCAACCCGCCGCAAGTGGACTCAAAGGCATTGCGAGCCGAGCGACTCCCCAGAGCAGGACGCCACCGAAAACCAGCTTTGCAATTGCCGAATACCATTCGAGACGCGACAGTTTTGCTGGCTTCCTCGACAGGAACGCCTTCGCATCCATTCCTGGCCACCCGCACAGATACGCGACGCTCAGACGAAGCGACACAGTTCGTGCTCGTTCGACGTACTGCACAAGAGTCAGCCATTTGACAGACTGAAAGGTCGCCACGGCCAGCACCCACATGAATCCCCACGCCGGCAGGAACGGCCGGGCGAGCAACACGCCTACGGCTAGGGCAGCGATCGGAAGTGTTTTAGCCCAAGCGCTATGCCAGCGAAGTGTCGGTCTTGCAGTTGCGATCATGGCTCATCCTCCGGTTTCGTAACCGCAACCATTTCTTTGCGCTAACAATGAAATCGGTGGAAAGAGGAGGCCCTGGTTCGCAGAAATGCCGTAGCGGGATCTTCTAGGCTGTCGTCGCTGACACTTCTCGCGCCTGCCACCACTCGGCGAGTCGAGCTTTGCACTGATCGTAGCATGTAGGCCGGAACAAGTCTTCGCAGTTCCGGCAGCAGTCCGATTGCCGGAACTGCGAAGACTTGTTCCGGCCTACCATCTTTCAGTCGTTTAACGCCGATTTCCGCAGAGGTAACCCGACGCCAGCATCAAGGCGCGGCATTGGCTTAACACGTTCCCGTGGCTGACCATCACGCCCTTCGGAGAGGATGTTGAGCCAAAGGTGTATTGCAAGAAGGCAATGTCATCCTGGGACGCCTGCCAGCTGTCTCCATTGGCGCGTCCCCGATCGATTCCCGTGATCTCCTCCGTGTTGACCCAACGCAGCTCCCGCAACTCGCGAATCTCGTCGAGATGGCTTTGCAGAGAGTTGCGAATCTCCGTCGTCGTCAATACCAGCGAAGCCTGCGCGTCGGCGACGACCGCGGTCAGTCGCGGCAAGGCTCGCTTGATCCTTGAAGTGTCTGGCGGCGAGAGCGAAATCGCGATGATGCCAGCTCGCAAACAACCTAAGAAGGCCGGTAGAAACTCAGTTCCGGGTGGATAGAGCAGCAAGGTCCGCGATCCGCAGCCTCCCGAAGCCGCGCGGCGATGGCTCGCGACTGGTGATCTAACTCCCCGTACGTCAAACGCGAGCCTTCCGTCATCCCATCGACAAGAAACTGATACGCCAACTGATTAGGCGTGTCCTCTTGCCGTGAGAACCCTCAGCAGGCAAGTCAAACAGGCAGGCGTCCTTTCGCAAACGGCTGACGACCACGATCCCCAATTCCAAGACCGGCAGTAGGAAC
>PBSM01000323.1 GCA_002726245.1 Planctomycetaceae bacterium
AAGTCGCCAAGACTTTCGGCCAATACCGGGAAGAGCCGAAGCTCTTGGCGAGCTTCGCTACCCGAAAACTGAGCTGCGACGGAATACTAGCCCGACGCGCGTGTTTTGTAGTTGCGCATCCTTAGCCGTGGAGCGGCGGCAGGTAATAGCCTGGGGCGTCAGCCCCAGGAGACCGGTCCATGAACTCTCCGAAGGGGCGACAGAAATCCGAACGATTAGTCTTGTGTCGCCCTCCGGGGCTTTGGATTCGCGGGGCCTGCTGTCCTGGGGCTGACGCCCCAGGCTATTACCTGCCGCCGCTCCACGGCTATGGAAATGCGCAACCTCAAAAACTCGCGAGTCGGGCTGATTATCCGAGCTCGCGGAACCGCCGAGCCACTACCAGATCTGAATCTGCGTCTCGAGTTCGACGCTGAGCTGATCTTCGACGCCTTTCCGTAGCGTATCGATCAGCTCGATGACGTCGTCGCTTGTCGAACCGGGGTTGGCGATCACGAAGCAGCCATAGCGTTCGCTGACAGACGCGTTGCGAACAGCGGCTCCTTTGAAGCCCGCTTGCTCGATCAGGCTTGCAGCACTGATTCCGCCAACATCCTTGAAGATGCATGCCGGGTTCTCGTTCGCCGGCGGCTGGCTGGCTTGTTTGACGATCCAGAACTTTTGCATTCGCTTCGTGAGACTGGCAGCATCACCCGCTTCGAGCGTGAAATCGGCGGCGAGGATTACCAACTCGTCCAAGCTGCTCTTTCGGTAGGAGAAGCGAAGCTGCTCGTCTTGCTGATCGACGATCTCCGCCGATCGAGTCATCATTGTCACTTTGGTCGTCCATTGGCCAAGATTGCTTCCGTTGGTATCAACATTACTGAGCAAAACTCCGCCAACCGTTCCGGGTATGCCAGCAAGTGGCTCCAAACCGGCCAGGCCTTCACGAACGGCGGTCGAGATGACATGTCCAAGTTTGGCGCCGGCTCCAGCCGCAACCTGATTGCCTTCAATCGATATCTGCGAGAAGTCTGGTGCCGAGAGATACACAACCAAACCATTCACGCCTCCCTCACGGATCAGCAGGTTCGAACCTCCGCCGAGGACTCGGACAACCAGATCGTTCTCGGCGCAGCGACGCACCAACTCTGCCAATTCCTCGACGGACGTTGGTTCTGCGAAGTACTGTGCCGGGCCACCAAGTCGCAACCAAGTGTACGGTGCAAGCGGCTCGTTCTCTCGTACGATATGTTCCAGTCCGTTGAACGGTCCCATGCGAAATCCCAGCGTGTTTACTTTTCCTGTCTACTGTTGGCTCAGCGATCATATGCGTCGCTTCCGAGGGTGTCAACGCGACGCAGCTCGCCCATCCTTTGCCAGCATGTCTCCGTAGGAGTGGTCGATTAGGTCCGGATCCTCGATCGCGAAGCGACTTCGCAATTCTCGCACGAACTCGGCCGATGTTGCTTCATCATATCCTTTGCCCAACACCGCTTCGAACTCCAGAAACGTTCCTAGCTGGCTGACACGATCAAGGTGGATTCTAACGTTCTTGTGAAGATAGATCTCACGTCGCTTATCGACGATCCCGCGAACGCCGAGCGTCATCGTCAAGGCTTCTTTCAAACGCTGCGGCGAATCAACGGGTACGACGTAGTAGCGGCTGGTCTTCGCGGACTTCTGATCAGGGCGCTCGTAGGCGATCAACTCCGCTCGTTCGCCAACGATTTCACGCAGCTTCAGACGTCCGCTTTCGCAACGAAAGTACGTATCGATTTGATGCTGATCCGGGAGTCGCTCGTCGGCGACGCCTTGCGCCGTTTCTCGCGCAGAATCGAGCGACGCAATCCGAGCCTTCAATTCGATGTTGCAACTCGGCTCTGCCGACGACACGAAGTCCGAGGAGCTCGATGATGCACTCATCACAGCATGATAGCTGCGTCGCGCGAATGACAGAAGTAGGTGACGCGTTCGCTTCGTCTGCGAACTCGGCGTCCATCATCAACGCGAGAAGCGGTTCGGATCGGCCGGTGGGTTGGCAAGTTGCTCCGACTCGGGCTGATCGTAGATCGTCCAGACTGGAATCTGATCTTGGAGCTTGGCGAGATACTCGCCGATCTCTTTTCCTCTGCGTTCGCCCTGGATACTCTTCTTGATCGAGACTTGTGCCTCGATAAACGGGATAACATGTTCCTGCTGTTGCTCAATGACTCGCACGATGTGCAAGCCTTCCGCGTCCTCGATGATCTGGCTCAACTCGCCGACCGGCAGTGAAAAGACTGCTTTATTGATTTCGCGCGATACCGAGAAGTCACCCCACTGAGTCCAGTCTTGATATCCACCTTCTTCGGCATTCGCGCCGTGTGAACTTCGCTGCGCGATGGCTTTGAACGGACGACCATAGAACAATTCGTTGCCGATCTTGGCGATTCCTTCTCCGGCTTCAAACTTCGTCGAAAAGCGGTCGAAGCGGATAGTCACTTGTTCCCAGCGCGCTCGCGTCGGCACTCGAAAGTCCTCGACGTGCTTCTCGTAATACTCGATCATCGCATCGAGGCTAACACCTTTCTGGTCGCCGACTTCCTGAAACATCGCCTGCCGACCAAGCTGGTCCTCGATGTAGGCCTGATGTTGCTTATCGAGCGACGATCCGTTGCGATGCAGAAACAGATCGAGTTCGCGCTGCGTTGTGATCTTCAACTGCTTCATCAAGAACGCAATCCGGAATAGCTGTGGGCTTTGGCGAGCCAGATTGCGATACTCACTCGTCTGAAGGGTGTCGAGCTTCGCCCGCATCTCGTCCAACCGCTCGGCGAACTGTTCGGGAACGCGCTCGGCGATGTTGGCTTGAGCTTCCTCGAGTTTGTCCGGAGGAATCGAACGCAAGAACATCGCATACATCAGCTTTCGCTGAATCGCTTGTTGCAACATCTGCTTGACGAGCCTCTCGCGCTCGGTGTTGATCTGATCTTTGACCTTGGCAAGCTCCTCGGGCGGAATCTTGGCAAGATTCGGCGCGAGTATGAGATTCGCATCACCGACTAGATCGCCTCGAAAGATGTGCAGATCACCAACGCGCGCGATCGTCTCGGCCGGGCCAAAGACTTCCGAGGGTGGTGCGGGCTGTGCGGCCGGCGGTTGTATTGGCGGAGAATGTGTCCGCGCGCCCGGTAACTGCGCGTAACGTACCGAAACGGGCGGACCATTCGGATCTGGATAGTTGGGCAGTTGCCCAACTTGCTGACCGCTTGGGTATCGCGGAAAAAAAGCTTGGGCCCGAGGCGAGTTTGGTGCCACGGCGTTCTGCGGCCGAAGGCTCCCCAGATTGGATTGTGGCCGCGTGGGGAAGTTGCCTTGCGCATGCACGTTGCTCGCTGCAGCATAAGATACTGCCAGCATTGCCATCACGCAATAGAAGACAAACACGTTTCGGGGCACGGAAGTTCGCCCTCGTAGTCCGGATGTTAGTTAGACAAGAATCTGTGAAGGGATCGCGCGTTGACGGCGCGGGGGCCGGAGTATAGAGGCACTACTTCCCCGTCTGCAACACCGATTTCGCCGCCCTTAGGAACTGCTCTGCATCGCTCTCGCAGTCAGGTACTTTCAAGTACGCATGCTGCTGATCTACGATACGCAGCGGCCCGCGAAATTGTTTTGCCAGTTGCTCGATCCGCCGCCGATCCTGATAAGCGAACACTAGATGCTCGTCTTCGACGGTGATGGACGAAATCTGCCACGTTGCTGCGTCGAGGCGCAAACGTGCTAGCTCGAGCATCCTCCGAGTTGGTTTCGGCGGCTTTCCAAAGCGATCGACCAGTTCCTTCCGAAACTCAGCAACCTCGTCATACGTCGCGGCTCGCCGTAAGCGTCGGTAGAGATCGATCTTCAGGCGGATATCCGGAATGTACTCGTCCGGCAGATAAGCTTCGCCGGGCAATTCGAGATCGACATCGATCGACAGCCTGCGTGGTAATCGCTTCAGTGAACGAACCGCGTTCTCAAGAAGCTCACAGTAGAACTCATAGCCCACCGCGGCGATGTGACCGCTCTGCTGCGACCCTAGTAGATTGCCAGCACCGCGAATCTCGAGGTCTCGCATTGCCAACGCAAAACCGGCTCCCATTTCGCTGTACTCTTCGATCGCGCGCAATCGCTTCGCCGCGTTTGGCGTGATGTGCTTATGCGGATCGATCAGCAGGTAGCAGTAAGCTTGATGTTTGTAGCGGCCGACTCGACCTCGTAACTGGTGGAGATCGGCCAGCCCGTAACGGTCAGCTTCATCGATGAAAATCGTATTGGCACTCGGGATGTCGAGCCCGCTCTCGATGATCGTAGTCGCAAGAAGCATATCGAAGCGACGTTCGACGAAGTCCACCATGACCTCTTCCAAATCGTGCTCATGCATCTGGCCGTGAGCAATCCGTAGGCTCGCCTCTGGCACGATGCTTCGCAGCTTCTTCGCAACCACTTCGATACCTTGGACACGATTGTGTACGAAAAAGATCTGCCCGCCGCGATTTAACTCACGCAAGACCGCATGTCGAATCAGTTCGTTGTTGAAGCGAGTGACTCGCGTTTCAACGCCGACACGATCCTCCGGTGCTGTCTCCAGATTCGAGATATCTCGTACTCCGACCAGACTCATGTGCAACGTCCGCGGAATAGGCGTCGCTGTCATCGTCAACACATCGACCGTGGATCGCAGTGTCTTCAGTCGCTCCTTCACCTCGACGCCGAATCGCTGCTCTTCGTCGATGATGACCAACCCAAGATTCGTGAATTGAACATCTCGCGATGCCAGGCGATGCGTTCCGATGACGACTTCGATTCGTCCGGCCTTCAAGCCCTTGATAATCTCGCGTTCCTCTTGGCGGGAACAAAAGCGACTTAGCCGGGCGATATCGAACGGAAACTCGGCCATCCGTTCTTTGAACGTTTTGTAATGCTGTTCGGCGAGGATTGTCGTCGGGACAAGCAGGGCGACTTGGTATCCGTTATCGACCGCCTTGAAGGCGGCACGCATCGCAAGTTCCGTCTTGCCAAAGCCGACGTCGCCGCATAGCAGACGATCCATCGGCCGAGACGCTTCCATGTCGGTTTTGATATCGACGATGGCGCTGAGCTGATCACGCGTCTCGGTATAAGGGAACGAGGCATCAAACTCGCGCTGCCACTCTCCGTCGGGAGAACACGCTATCCCGGGCCGGCTCGCTCGCTCGGCCTGCAGTTCCAGCATCTCAACCGCCATGTCCATCACGGCGGCTTCGGCAGCTTGCTTTTGACGAGTCCAAGACGCTCCGCCGAGTTTCGCCAACGACGGACGTGTCTTCGTGCCGCCGATGTACTTTTGAACTAGATCGATCTTCGACGTTGGAACGTACAGCTTCGCGCCGCCGTAGAACTCGAGCTGTAGGTGTTCCTCCAACTGCCCCTGCTTGTCAATCAACTCGATCCCACGATAGCGACCGATTCCGTGGCTCAGATGGACCACCAAGTCGCCCGACCGCAGATCAACGAAGCTGTCGATCGCTTTTCCAAGATGGCGTCGCGATGTTCGACGGACCTCAGTGCGGCGGAACATCTCGCCGGCGGAGATCAACAGCAACCGTTCCGAGACGAGCCGAAAGCCGGCCTTCAGTTGGCCGACGACAAAGTGCAAGCGATCTTGCTTTGCGACCGAAGTCTCTCGGAAGATCTCCTGTAATCGTTCGATCTCACCTTCCGTCGAAGTCACGACAAAGACGTCGCAATCCGCCGCCGCCGTCTCCAGTTCGTGACGGACCTTGGCAACTTCGCCACTGAACCGATCGACCGATTCAACTTCGAGACGGCAAATTGATCCGGTCGCTCCGCGTGCAAGCGTCGAAGCGATTGCCGTTGGGAACTTGCCGATCTCGCGAAGCACGCTGGTGATGCTGTGGTAATCGTCAACGTGTTCGAGCCGGCTGAGATAATGCTTGCCTCGCTCTTCGATCTGTTCGGGCTCGAAGAGTACAAACCAGGTGTTTTCGGAAAGGAAGTCGGTGAGGTAGTCGTCGCGACTGGCCGTCGGCTGCAGAACGGTCAGCTCGATCTCAGTTAGTGTTTCCAGGCTGCGCTGCGTTGAAACTTCGAAGCGTCTGATTGATTCGATTTCATCGTCAAACAGTTCGACACGAACCGGCCGTTCCCAGTCGGGTGCAAAGACATCGATAATGCCGCCGCGCGACGAGAACTCGCCCGGCAGTTCGACAGCGCTAGTCGCGTGAAATCGCTGTTCGACGAGCCAACGCAGGAACGCATCGATATCTAGCCTTTCGCCGACTTGCAGGATTCGCGAGCTGGCCGCGATCGAGTCTCGGCTAGGCGTCGGTTGCAGCAGGCTCCGAATGCTCGTTGCAATCAGGTTCTTCTGGCTCGGATGCCGAGCGAGATATTTGAGCGTTCGCAGCCGCTCGCCGAAACCTTCGTCATGCACAAGCCGTTCATTCGGTTCGGTTTCCCAGGCCGGGAAACGTAACGGGGCGTGCTGGCGGAATAGTGGCAAGTCATCGTAGAGATAGTCGGCCTCGCTTGTCTGCGAACAGACAAATACCACCGGTCCGGGAGCTTCCTTAGCGATCGCAGCCGCTAGCAGCGCAGACGCTGAGCCCCAGACAACGTCGAACGTGGCGGTGCGACTCTCGCGCAGCGACACGATGGCATCGACGAAATCATCTTGCAGACCCAAGATGTTCGGCAACTCGCGTAGACGTTGGTCGGGCGCGGTCGCCAGTTTGACTTCGCTCATGATGTCGAAGTCATTTTAGGTAGGAATGCGATTCGGGGAAGAGCAATTGGGCGTGGGCGGTCGGCAGCGGTTAGTTAAGGGCTCGGAAGTTCAACGATCTCAAACCAATACTTGCCCAACGCCTGTACGATCTCCACCAGCCCATCGAACGCCACGGGTTTGGTGATGAACGAGTTTGCGCCGAGATCGTAAGTGCGCAGGATGTCTTCTTCGGCGTTCGACGTTGTCAGGATGACGACCGGAATGCGGCGTAGTTTTGGGTTTGACTTGATCTCATCCAGAGCCTCGCGACCGTCTTTGTGGGGCATGTTGAGGTCCAGCAAGATAAGGACCTGGACGGGGCGAATCCGCAGGGTCGAGGAGTTGTCCGCCATTCTCGACGAAGCTCAAATCATTCGCGACCCGATTCTGCTGAAACGCTTCTTGTGTCAGCAACCGGTCGTCTTGATCATCGTCCGCCATCAAGATGGTGATGGGTGTTCCTGCCTCCACCATCTGTGGCTTCCTCCAGTTCCGCTTGTTGTGTGCTGAACTGCTCGTCTGTCCACGGTATCCGACGCCGCGCCGTTCATCCGACCCGCGACAGGAGTTTGCACGAAACCCAAGTCGCATAGTAACACCCCTAATGCGGGGACACAACGGCTTGCTTTGGTTCGCCGATTGAAGTCGCATGCCTATCATCTTACGCTACAAGTTACTCGTGCATCGACAAGTCTCCAAAGGAATCCGGGAACCACATCATGAATCACCGATTCTTGCTCGCTGTTTTGATCGGCTGTTTACTTGAGTCCGAAACATCGGCGACTGCCAGCGATGCTGTTCGCGTTGTGGTCTGGGACGAGCAGCAACCATCGCAGAAACAGGCCTACCCGACGTTCCTTGGCGAGTACATTACGAACTATCTCAAGCGGCAGCCGGGCCTGGAAGTCAACTCCGTGTCGATCGACCATCCCGAAAAAGGTTTGAGTGATCGGGTGCTCGACAACTGCGACGTCCTGATCTGGTGGGGACACGTTCGCAATGGCGACATCTCGGTGGAAGAAGCGGAGCGTGTCGTAAGACGATTAAAGCAGGGCAAGTTGCAGCTAATCGCCTTGCACTCCGCTCACTGGGCAACTCCTTTCGTCATGGCGATGCATCAGCGGGCGAAGACCGACGCGATGAGGAACGTTCCGTCGGAAGAACGCAAGAAAGCAAAAGTGCAATTCGTCGGCGAGATCGTCCGTCGTGCGCCCAAGCGCGATGCAGTCCTCACTCCACAAGCGGAGTTCGGCAAGAACGATGACGGCTCGACTCTGATACGCATCACTCGACCTAATTGTTGCTTCCCGGCCTATCGGAACGATGGTAAGCCGAGTGAGATCCGTACGCTCCTTCCTGACCACCCGATCGCCAAAGGCATTCCGGTAAAGTTCACTTTGCCTCACACGGAGATGTATGACGAACCATTTCACGTTCCCGCTCCGGACGACGTTGTTTTCGAAGAGCACTGGGAAATGGGCGAACACTTTCGCAGCGGCGCTGTGTGGAAGATTGGCAAGGGCAAAGTATTCTATTTCCGCCCCGGGCATGAGACTCACGCCGTCTACACGGAACCGCTGCCGATGAAGATCGTCGAGAACGCCGTGCGTTGGTTAGGAACGAAACGATAAGGCTCTCCGTTCCTCTAGCGCCGGATGGCGTGGACTTAAGGATGCTGCTTGCCTGGAGGGCTCCTCCGACCCCGTGTCGGTGGACCCAAGACTGGTCAGCTACAGCCGCCGCACTACGTGATGATTCTTCCCTTTCTTCCGGCATTGGCTCGCCTTTGGCGAGCCAATGCCGGAAGAAAGGGCACGAGGGTTGGCGGCGATTCGAGGGTAGTCAGTGAGTCTTTGGTCCACCGACACGGGGTCGGTGGAGCCCGTGAAGCCTCGCAGGCAAGTCCACGCCACTCGTTCTAGCGCCGAGGCCATCTTGGGGCAAGACCAGTGCAAAGTAGCGAACAAATATCGCCCGCCGGGCATCTTACAAGAACGCGAACAATGGCTTAACCTGTTGGGAGCGTCTGGGAGTGGGCTGGACGGTCGCCGGGCGTGGCCTCGCGTCACGCCGGGAGGAAAGTCCGGGCTCCACAGGACAGGGTGGTCGGTAACACCGACCAGTCGCGAGACTCGGGAAAGTGCAGCAGAGAATAGACCGCCGATGGTCGTTGCGGCTTCCGCAACGTCACAGGTAAGGGTGAAACGGTGCGGTAAGAGCGCACCAGCAGTCGGGGCGACCCGGCTGGCTTGGCAAACCCCGCCCGGAGCAAGGCCAAGCAGAGAGCAAGCAGCTTTCGGGCTGCTGCGGGTCGGTTCGGTCCGTTATGACTCTCGGGTAGGTTGCTCGAGGCGCCGAGTAATCGGCGTCCTAGATAAATGACCGTTTCTCGTTGAGAACAGAACCCGGCTTATAGGCCAACTCCCAGACGCTTTCTTCTGCTTGGCACGTACGACTGAACGGATGCAGTGCGCAGCATCCGTGCCGCAGGCGAATCCAATTGGCTTCTGGTCGCTGCAAGCCTCAAGTCCGGCTGGGTTAGTCGGAGGGCACCAATTCGTTGCCAATGATCTGAAGCAGCTTGGAAATACACAGTTGATTCATGCTCGTTCGGCGGTGGTGAGCTTCGGCTCGGAGCGATTCGTGCAGACTCTTGGGAAGGCGAACCGTGATAACTCGCGTCGGCTCGTTGCTCTCCGTCTGATGCTTTGATCGTTCGCGTAGCTTGGCCACCATCGCTTGAATCTGTGCATACTCTTCACTCTGCTCGAAAGCGTCCATTTCGTCAGGATTCGTGAACAGGCGGCGGATGATGCCCTCGATCCCCAGGATCTCTCGGAAGAAAGTGACCCAGTCTGGATTCTGGCGAAATAACTCAGCGGAGATTCTTTGGATTTCTTGACGGCGGTCGCCATGCGGGATCGCGACCGGCTGCTGGATCGTCTGCGGTTGTGGCTGTGTAGCAATCCCGCCTTGGGGATTAATTGCTTGCTGATGGAAATCCGACATGCTTGGGGTTCCTTCCTCGTTGACTGGAATACTCGAACGAACTGATGGCCGCTTCAACCAACCATCCGCTCTTTATCTTCCTACCCGAGTCAAGGGAAGCACGGATGTCATTGCAATGCTTGCACTTACGCGATTGCCCAAGATCTACACACGCTTCGCTAGAGCCTGCCTTCAATCTAGGCACGGCCTTATTGCCTAATTAGTGGGCATGTTGTTTTGTCACATTGGCCAAAGTGTCCAGTGAAAGGTTTTTAAGAATGTAAGCCTGGGGTAGTTAGCTATGTGTGCGCAAGCGAAAGGCCCCACGGGGTCGGAGGAGGCGGCGGATGTGGGCAAGGGCTAAAGAAATGCCAGTTTAATTTACGCCTCGTTTCTTAATACCTTGATGACTGGGGCATGAATCGCTTGCTCGCGAACCTGTCGATTTCGCCAATGTCCTTTGCTGAGAGGGAGTTACTGCCCGTCTTTCAAGGGTTCGAAAGCGGAAGGTACAATTGAAATAGAGAAGAAGAACCCGTCGGAGACCAAATCCAGCGTGTACGATCTAGAACGGACTAACAGCGTCGCGAGCGAAAACGCAATCGTTGTTCGCGTCATTCTGCCAGATCAACATTTTGATACCGACCCGCTCGAAGAGATTGAAGGTCTCGCCACGACCGCTGGTACGACCGTTGTCGCCGGGCTTACACAGCGCCGCGAGAAGCCGGCGACGACCTGCTACATCGGCAAAGGGAAGCTGGAAGAGTTGAAGCTTCTTGTCGATTCGCACTCGGCGGACCTAGTTGTATTCGACAATGACCTCCGCCCAGCACAGACCCGCAACCTCGAGCAGGCGACCGGAGTCAAGGTACTCGATCGCACCGAGTTGATTCTCGACATCTTTGCGACGCATGCTCAGACGAACGAATCGCGTCTTGCGGTCGAGTTAGCTCAGCTTGAGTACTCGCTGCCGAGATTGAAGCGCATGTGGACTCACCTGTCGCGTATGAAGATGGGCGTCGGCATGCGTGGTCCTGGTGAGAAGCAGTTGGAGTCTGACCGCCGCCTTGTCGAAAAGAGAATTCACGATCTGCGAACGGAGCTGAATCAGATCGAGCGCCGCAAGGAGCGGCAAGTAGCCGCGCGCGGCGATCACATGACCATTTCGCTCATCGGTTATACGAACGCCGGTAAGAGCACGCTGATGAACACGCTGACCGATGCTCATGTGCTGGCAGAGGACAAACTGTTCGCGACGCTCGACACGCGCACACGCCGCTGGCAGTTGCCGAATTGGGGGCCCGTTCTGTTGAGCGACACGGTCGGGTTCATTCGCGACTTGCCGCACCGGTTGATCGCCAGCTTCAAAGCCACACTTGAAGAAGCGCATCAAGCTGACTTGCTGTTGCACGTGGCGGACGTCAGCAATCTGGCGGTCTTTGATCAGATCAGCGCGGTCTATGATGTGTTGCAAGAGATCGGGATCGAAGAGAAAGACACGCTGCTCGTTCTCAACAAAGTTGATGCACTCGAAACCAATGGCAGGCTGGAAGGCGTCTTGAATCGCTACCCGAATGCCATCGCTGTCAGCGCATCGACCAACGAAGGGCTCGACAAGTTCGTGTGGGCAGTCAGCGACATGCTCAGCCGTTCGTTCCGCGATGTCGATATCGAAACGGGCGTGGAGAACGGCAAGCTGATGGCTTATCTCTCCGCCCACGGCGAAGTGTTGTCCAAGCGTTTCACGGACACTCGCGTCACGATTCACTGCCGCATTCCGCAGAAGTATCTCGGCCGGATTGACAACTCGCAGACCACGATTCGTCCTCACGAAGGCAATGGATACACTGCGGAAGCCGCCTCGCCCGAAACGCCGACCACCATCGGGGACGTTGCATAGCCGATGGCCAGCCGCTCGACCCGAGGCATGAGGACGATTGTCACCGGCGCGTCGAGCGGCATCGGACGCGAACTGGCTCTCGAATTGGGGCGTGGTGGGGCGAAGCTGATTGTTACCGCGCGGCGCGGCGATCGCTTACAAAGCCTTCTCAGCGAGTTGAGTGATCTCAAAGCCGAGGCTCATGCGGTGGTTGGTGACATCGTTGAGCCTGCGACACGCGACACGCTGCTAGCCGCGGCGCAAGAACACTTGGATGGTCTCGATGCATTAATCAACAACGCGGGCATTGGCGCGCTAGGCCCGTTTGTGGAGGCGGATGAAGAGCGAATGCGGCGCGTGATGGAAGTCAACTTCTTTGCTCCTATCGAACTGACGCGATTGGCAGTTCCAACACTCAGGGGTGGCAATCGCCCCCTGGTCGTCAATGTCGGTTCGGTTCTTGGACATCGCGCCGTCCCAAGGAAAAGCGAGTACTGTGCGAGCAAATTTGCCATGCACGGCTTCAGCGACGCCGTACGTGCCGAGTTGGCTGCCGATGGCGTCGACGTTCTGCTCGTCAGCCCCAGCACCACTTCAAGCGAGTTCTTCGAGAACGTCCTTGACAAGGAAGGACATGCCCAGGCGTTTGGATGGACTACGATGTCACCTCGCACGGTTGCCCGCAAGACTGTACGCGCGATTCAACGCGGCAGACACGAGATCATTCTCACACCTGGCGGGAAACTGTTGGTGTGGCTCGATCGGCTTTGCCCACCGCTGATGAACCGCTTGCTTGCGCGATTCGGTTAGAGGCTCGCTGGATCCGGCAATCGGAACGGTTCGCATCTTTCGTACAACTCGATTCGCGAGCGGCGGTCATCCTTCTCCTCGTGGTGATCCGAAGCAGCGTAGCTGTTGAGAATCGCACGATCTGCTATCTCGCTCTGAATGGCTTCGAACTGCAAACACTTTCACTTCTTCGGCGCTTTCTTTCGACGTTCGAGAATGCCTTTCAGCTTCTTCTGTTCCGCCCTGAGCACGTCGGGCGAGATCGTTGCGGGCTCGACGGAAACACTATCAATCTGGTCGTCCGATCCAAGCTCGCGTAGCTTGATACTGCGATACCAAACCGGATCACCGTGATCTTGCAAACTCAGGTTCGCGCCGCGCGCTGCCAAGTCGCCACCGCGAAGACGAAGTAGCTCGACATTGTCTTTCCACTTCGGGTCGGCGTAATCAAGGTGGATCACTTTCTTGCCGTTCAACCAATGTTGAACGACCGTGCCTTTGCAGACGATTCGCCCGACGTTCCATTCGCCGGCCGGCTTCGTTGCGTCGTGCGAAGGTGCCATGCAGAAATAAATCGATGCGGCGCTGGTCCGCGGATTGCGGCCATCCACATGAACGGCGTTGTCAAGAATCTGATACTCGTACTGTCCAGGGCGGTAATAGACGCCGCTGTTACTGCCCTTGCCGACCTTCCACTCGAACCGCAACTCGAAGTCATCGGGAATCTTCCGTTTCGAGTAAACCAAGCTGCCACCCTTACCTTCGCGAGCAATGGCGTCGCCTTCGACCTTCCAGTTTCCCGACTGCTGCCAACCGTCGAGGCTCTTGCCATCGAACAGCAAATCGAAGCCTGCCTGCTCGTCCGCCGCCGTTAACGTATTCGCTTCGCGCGCGTGAAGCCGGACCATAGCCAATGGAGGCAGCAGTGCCATCAACAGGGTGTATCTTGCGAAGTTCATCGTTAACTCTCCGAGATAGGAAGTGTGGGGAACAGGTCGCCGTTGAGAACTTTCCACCATGATGGCCCGTAGTAGGTACGCGGGGCAAGACGCGAGTGGCATTCCGTTGCTATCAGGCACTAGTGGCAAGATTGCTGGTTGGAGAGAGCACTGGTAGAATGTGAAGGAACCGGCACGGACAACGGAATTAAACCTGCCTTCTCGACACGTGAGAGACGCATGCACAGCCAAGCCAATTGGAGTATGAGCTTGGGACGTTGGGGTGGTATCGCATTTCGCGTTCACATTCTCTTCTTTCTGTTTGCTGCCGTGACGGTGTTCCTCGGCTGGAAGGAGGCGCGAGAGCAGCCGGACATGCCGTTCATCGCCATCGCCAGCGTTGGCATCCTCTTCGTTAGCGCTCTCGTCCACGAGCTCGCTCATTACTTTGCTGCCACGCAATTCGGCGGATCGGGTGATGAAATTGTCATCTGGCCACTCGGCGGGCTGGTCGAAATGCGTGCTCCGTACGAACCGCAAGCCGAATGCTTGATGCACATCGCAGGTCCGTTCGTCAATCTGGTCCTCAGCCTAGCGACGGGGATTGTTTTGTGCTTCGTTGATCGCGAGGGCGTTCTTGGACTCTTTAATCCACTCGCTCCCAAGGGCTTAACGGAAGCTGCAGCGTCTTGGGTCCTCGTGCTGAAGCTGTGCTGTTGGATCAATTGGGTCTTACTGCTGGCCAACCTGCTGCCCGTTTTTCCTTTCGATGGTGGACGCGCGCTCCGAGCTGGGTTGTGCGCTCTTTGGCCCGATGCGAGTCCACGTCGGGCGTCGTTCATCGTTGCTACGTTGGCGAAAGTGGCGGCTCTGGCACTCGTCATCGTCGCCTGGCTGGTACGGAACAAGTCGGTGGAGAGCTTTGTACCGCTCTGGTTCTCGCTCGTCGTCCTCGCAATCTTCCTTTACTTTGGTGCGAAGCAGGAAGAAGGCACGCGCGAAGACCTCGATTCGGAAGACGAGTTGTTCGGCTACGACTTCTCGCAAGGGTATACAAGTCTGGAGGAAAGCAGCCGCCAGCATGAGCCACAACCCGGCCCATTCCAGCGTTGGCTAGACGAGCGCCGCGCCGCCAAGCTGGAACGCGAACGGGAGATTGCCGTGGAGGAAGAACGCCGCGCCGATGAGCTTCTCGCCCAACTTCACGAGAACGGGATGGACAGCCTCAGCGATGGGGAACGTTCGCTCCTAAAACGCGTGAGCCAGCGTTATCGCCAGCGCGGCGGCAAGGAAAGCTAACGCGCCGCGACAGTCTTGAAGTTGCGCATTTCCAGTCCCACAGGGACGACAGATAGTAGCCTGCGTTAAGCAGCGTAAGCCTGGACTGATGAACAGAACTTTCGCCAAGGATCGGACTCGTGAAAGGAACTGCAGAATGTCGAACAAGGAATGTCCAATCTCGAAGTGTGGTCACTTACTTCTTCCTTGGAAATTCCTTGTTCGATATTGGACATTCACTCCGCCGGTGGCGAACCGCAGCGCGGCTAAGAAGAATGCACAACTTCAAAGCGCGACAGCAAGTGGGGTCGTAGCGATTTCCTCGCTGGTGCGGCGGGCTACTGTTTGCGTCGTATCTTAACCGGCTGCTTCCTAACAATTCCGATAATCGGAACGCAGTGGCTATTCAACATCTCGCGTCTGGGGGCCCGCGTCACGCAATCTTGACGTACGTTTTGGAAACGTATTTTGACGCAGAGATTGCAATTAACTCTCCTCAACGAGCTGGCTGTCCACGATGATCCGACGCAGCCAGAATGCGGCGGGAAGTGGACCTGATCTCGCACAATTTGGCATCGACCTACGAGGAAATAAGTCTTCTCTATACCGTCACGCAGAACCTGCGTATTTCTCGCTCGGACGAAGAACTTGGCCAACTCGCCATCGACTGGCTAGCGGGAGAGTCGGACGCAAGCAGTTGGACGACTCCCCGAGTCGTCAATTCACGTCTCGGAGAGACTGTGACTTTTCTTAGAGCGTAAGGGCGAGGCGTCCCTCGCCCTCCCCGTTGTCGCAATGGGGTCCTTTCGCCATATTTACCGCGATGCGTCTTTCTCGCACGGGCGACCCCGGCGGAATTGCCTCGAATTGTGGAGCATCAACCGTTATCCCGAGGATGTCGTGACATATGCGATGCGGCGCGTCAACTGCCCGACGTGTGGTGTCAAAGTCGAGCAAGTTCCGTGGGCCCAAGGGAAGAGTCCTCTGACGACCCAATACAAA
>PBSM01000324.1 GCA_002726245.1 Planctomycetaceae bacterium
CCGGAAAGGCTTCCAATTGCTTGCTATGGCATAAAGTTCCTTTTCGATAATGGCTCAGAGCCTGGTTAACTGACCATACGGGACAATCTGCAAATGGTCGTGTGTGTGTGTTATAGCTACTTTCATGTTGCTGGCGATCAGCCCTTCCACGGCTGAAGCTGGGAAGCGGCGTCGCTACCGCTCAGTCCACGTAGTACATGCGGCGCCGCTCTACGTCGCTCCCGCACGTGTCTATGCACGGGATCGCGCATACGTCGCTCCGGCGCCGGCCATCTCCCGTCGCTACCGCGCGCCAGTGCATGTCGTCGCACCTGGTGTCCGCGTTCGCGTTGGTGGTTACGGTGGCGTGAGCGTCAATGTTGGCCGATGGGGCTGGTAAACACGCTCCGCGACCATTCACTGCGCCAGCGATGGCTCTGGCTGCCAGAGGTATAAGAACGCAGGAAGCTTGCTCCGGCCCCACCCGGGATTGCCCATGCCTCGAATCAGGACATCGTTCAAGGTCCTGCCGCTGCGGTGCCGATGGTCAAAACAACCATCCGGCGTGACGACATCGACGAAATGGTGAAGCAGCCAAAGTCGTTGATGCCCGAAAGGCTGCTCGACAAGATTACCGACCAGCGGGCCCGCGATCTGATGGCCTACGTTCGTAGTAGCAAGACGACGCAATAATCCGCTTGTAGATCCGTATCGCTCGGCGTCTTGGGCAAGGCCGAATCGACGGTCGATTCCAACAAGTCAATCGACCTGTGGCAGCAAGTTACCGTATTGCAAGCCGATCCCGCTGAACTTCGGATGCGTCGGTCGAGTGGGAATCGTACTCGGCTTGAGCTGCCTTGTAAGTGCGATGCCTTCGTTCGTGATGCTCCTTCTGTATGCCGCATCATCATTTGCTCTGCCTCAATTCGAGCATCGAGTTCCAATGGTATCGAGTGCCGTGCCGAGTGAGTAAAATCTAAACTCGACCGGACCACATTAGACGTGGTACCGACGACCGCGAAAGCAGAAAGAGAGAACAACATGACTGCCCATAGCGATAACAGCTCAGTTGGTGAAATCGATCGTCGTGTTGTACTCAAAGGGACCGTGGCAACGTCTCTGGCGTTGATAGCTGGTTCATCCGTGACGGCGAACCGCACCAACAGCGATGGACCCGAGCGAGATCCGACGCTGATCCAGCGAGAAAACGAACAACCCGGCTCGAAGGACTGGCAACTGACACGCGTGCGACTCGATGGCGGCGGCTTCCGATCACCTTGGATCGAAGGCTATTGCTCGAAGCAAAGTGTCGCGGTCGGCGAGTCGATCGACATCATGGTCTCCGCCGACCCTGTCCAAGATTACAAGATCGAGATCTTCCGCACTGGCTACTACGGCGGTCGCGGCGCGCGATTGATGAAGACACTCGGCCCGTTCAAGGGACAAAAGCAGCCGGTGCCGCCGATCGGTGACAAGGATTTGCACGAATGCCGTTGGGAGCCGTGCCTGTCACTGACGATTCCAGATGATTGGACAAGTGGTGTCTATCTGGGACGTTTGACTACAACGAGTGACACCACCGGCCACGGGTATTGGCAAAGCTACGTCGTCTTCATCGTCCGCGACGACCGCCCGGCTGATATCCTATTCCAATGCTCCGATAACACTTGGCAGGCGTACAATCGCTGGCCGAACAAATCTTCGGTCTACACGCATCCTAAGGGCAACCAAGGACCGTGGGCCGACGTCAGTTTTGATCGGCCCTATGCCAAGTACGCACAGATCTTCGAAAACCCGCAGTCCGTCGGTTCCGGCGAGTGGCTCTGTTTCGAGTTCCCCTTTGCCTACTGGTTGGAAAAGCATGGCTACGACGTCACGTACTGCTCGAACAGCGACATGCTAACGCCGGATCGAGGTTTGAAATGTAAATCGTTCCTGAGCGTCGGCCACGACGAGTATTGGAACATTCGGCAGTACGAAAGTGTCATGAAAATGCGCGACGAGGGGATCGACCTGCTGTTCTTTTCCGGCAACTCAGTATGCTGGGTGACGCCGTATCGAGACAGCTACAACGGGCGCCAAAACCGCATCATGTTTCGTGGCGGACCTTATGGCGGCGGCTATCGATACGCCGTCGAACGTGAACGAGATCATGGCCCCTTTCCACATCGCGGGCCAGACGAAGGATACTTGATGGGTTCTCGCAACGTCTCACCCGTGAACGGCGGTGGCGATTGGGTTGTCGAGAAGCCAGATCACTGGATCTTCGAGGGAACGGGCATGAAGAAAGGCGAAGCAATTCCCGGACTGATCGGCTGGGAGTACCACGGCGATCCGCCCGCAGATATCCCCGGCTTGGAAGTCGTCGCCAAGGGCATCGCACTGCAAGGCGGCGTGAATCCACAGAATTGGACGGCAACCATTTATCCCGGCCCGAAGGACAACTTCGTCTTCAATGCATCGACTATCTTCTGGTGTCAAGACTTGTCCCGCCCGCCGGGACACATGATTCCCTGGTCGCATTGGTCCCGACCACATGGTCCCGATGAACGCGTGCAACGAATCACGCACAACGTGCTACAGCGAGCGATCACTTAGCGAGGTCGCATCGGTCCGGATCTCACTCAGTATCAGTACAAACGAGACGACACGTTTCGAATGCTGTGAACATCGTGAACGCGAGTGCCGAGATTCGCGAGGGCTTTGAAAACTGCCTCCAGCCAGACGACACAATAGTCGCTTTTCGTTCCGAGGCTGTGAAAGAAACTGCCGTGGGACAGGTTTGCAACCAGCCATCTGCTTGAAAATCAGGCAGGTTACAAACCTGCGCCACGATACATTCACAGTCTCTCCGCGAAAAGACGTTTGTTCGCGGAGCGAACAACGACACTCATTGATCCGCCGATTCCTGACACCTTACGCGGGCCAAAGTTGAGTTCCTCCGTCAACGCGCAACGCCTGGCCGGTCACGAGTGTTGCTCAACAGAAAGGCGATCAGGTCCAGAATCTGATGCTTCTCCAGCGAGTTCAGTTGTCCGGTCGGCATGATCGACTGCGGCGAAGCTTTTTGACTCTCGATGTCTGCTCTTGCCATCACGACCGGCGCTGCGAACGGATCGGCGGGGCGCAGTTTCACGGTGGATTTCGTTTCGTCTTCGAGGCGGCCTTGGACGACGCGACCATCGGTCGTCAGGATCACCGTTGTGGCGAATTCAGGGGCGATTTGTTTCGATGGATGGATGATCGATTCGAGCAGTTCTCGCGGTTTGAGACGCTGCGCGATGCTGGTAAGATCAGGTCCTGCTCCGCCACCTTCGCCCGACATACGATGGCATTGAATGCAACCCAGTTCGCGATAGGTCGCGAGTCCTGATTCACTTGATCGATCTTGTTTCAACTCATCCAAGCTTTTCTCAAGATCGGCGAGTTGCCAATCGCGAACGAATTTCCGCTCCGGCTTCATCTCTGCGATCCAATCGTGAAGCATCCGCGCAGCGCGATGATCTACCAGGTTGCTGACCAGGGGCGGCATCTGTCCGGAACCTCGCCGGCTGACCCGTTGATACAACATGGATCGTTCCGGAGCCCCCGGGGCGACGAGCAGCGCTTGCTCGACACCGAACGTGTGGTGCTGCGGATGGATGGAAACGATCTTCATGTCGTCACGTGACTGCGAAAATCCAAACTCCATTCGCGAATTACCACCGCCGGCATTGACGTGGCAGCTTGCGCAATTGACTTGCAAGTACGAACGAACGCGCGCCTCCAGCTCTCGCGATTCGTCGTAGGGATTCACTAACCGTGGGAGCTCCGCGTGCGATTTGGGCAGTTTGTTGCTGAACAGGCCGAGTTGCGCGAATCTTTCCGTTGAAGTTGGGTCGATTTGCAACCCGGATAATCCCAAGACGAAAGTGGCTGCTCGGCTGTGACACGACATACATTCCGTGCGACTTGGGAATCGCCACCGCTGCGGTGCGCTTGCGTTGGACGTGTCGTCGGCTTCTCCTTTCGTGTCAGACTTGACTTGCAAGGCGCCCACCGACGTCAGATTCGTGGGCAACTCGATCTCTGCGCCGTTCTTTGCAACCAACACGGCGTCGTCTTGAGCGTCGTTCCAACGATAAGAGTAGCCGGCCCATTCGCCATCCTGACGTGTTAGTAAGCGAGTCTCGATGCGATGATTTGGCGCGTCGCTCTCGGTCGCTGGATGGAATGACAGCGTCTGCATTAGGACGGCGCCGTTGGGAAGATCCCAGCTACTGGACGGATTGAACTTCATTTGCGAATCACCCGGTAGCGCAAGAAAGCGTTCAATATGGGCACCGTCTGTCCAGCCTGTCACGAGCGTCGAATACGGAGTGACGCCCGGCTGCACGCGATGTTCCTTGGTGGACGCGAAGAGTCCCGTTTCACTCAGAAGTCTCGGAAAGTCGCCCGTCTGCTTGGGTGCATGATTCTGCGTCAAGTGGAACAATCCGCGGCCGTGGTCAACCACCAATAAGTCGCCTCGGGGAGTGACGGCAAAGCCGGCGATTTGCAGATTGGTGTCGGCCAGTTCCTGATGCCAGACGAGGCGAGTGCCGTCGTGGCGGGCACCCCAAATCTTGCCGGTGGCATAGTCTCCGTAGACATAGGTTCCTTTCAAATCGGGAAGCTTGCCGCCGTAATATACGACGCCGCCGGTCAACGATCGAAACTCCCTATGATGGTGTTCGATCGTGGGCGCGACATGAGGCGCAGGACCTCGTTGCCGATTTAGATAGAACGGATGATTACCTTCGTACACACTCCAGCCATAGTTCTCGCCGCGACCAAGTAGATGAGCGGTCTCCCAGAGATCTTGCCCGTTGTTGCCGACCCAGATTTGTCCTGTTTCGCGGTCGATCGTCATCCGCCACGGATTTCGCAGACCGAACGCCCAGAGTTCGCCGCGAGCTTCCTTGCGATCAACGAACGGATTATCCGGAGGAACGGAATAAGGGACGTCGCCGTTGGGGTGATCGACATCGATCCGCAAGACGCCTCCCAGCAGATTGGTAATGTCCTGGCCTGACAACCAGCCGTCGGAATCACTCGTGCCGTCGCCACTGGTGATGTAGAGCATTCCATCGTGACCGAAAACTAGATCTCCTCCATCGTGGCCCATGGAACGCCACTCGATCAAAACCTGCTCGGACATCGGATCACAGTGCCGAGGCTCGTCGTCGGTAACCGTAAATCGCGAGATCCGGTTCTTGCGTTCCGCTGCGCCCGTGGGGCCGTTACTGAAGACGAAGAACTGCCCGTTGGCGGGATAGGCCGGGTGAAACTCTAGGCCATAAACGAGGCGTTTATCGATATCGAGCAGCAGTTCGGCTTGCTGCGCCGCTTCTTCGTCGCGTACGCGAAAGATCTTTGCTGGTTTGTCCTGTTCACCTCCCTGTTGAACGACCAGCATGTTATCCGTACCCGGTTCGGCCTTGGCATAAATCGGGCGCTCCCAAGTAATCGAAGTAAAGGCAGCTTCTACGGTGTAGGGTAGCGGCGGTTCCGGAGATCCCACGACGCGCGACGATGTCCAAAGGACGCGCGAGTCCGTTGTCGGCGATGCCGGTTCATCCGCCAGCACGGCTGATCTGATTGCAAGAGAGTTGGCAATGCAGAAGACCAGGAAAACGATTCTCATGGCGAACGTCAACCGTCGGTTCATGGGGCCATTAATGCCGCGCGAGATCTTGCGATGAGTAATTCTGGCTTGGAATGCCGTCACGATAACCTTTCGCCAGGGTGAATTGAAGAGAGCTGCGTCATCCGGACAGATGCTTGTGTATATACTTCAGGTCGGGTGTGACCGGCGCGATGTTAAGCTAACGCTTTCTCGACAACCTTGTAACGCTCCTCTTCTGGCCCCGTCAAATGCCGCAGGAGTCCGTTGTAGAAGTAAGCGAGCTCGCGATGGTCAAGTCCCATCAAGTGCAAAATGGTAGCGTGGAGATCGGACACGTGAACCTTGTCCTGGAGGGCTAGGAAACCGAGTTCGTCCGTCGCGCCAATCGCTTGGCCGCCTTTGACTCCCGCGCCGGCGAGCCACATCGAGAAGCCGAGCCAGTTGTGATCGCGGCCAGGTTTGCCGACGCCTTCGCTGGTCGGTGTGCGGCCGAATTCGCCACCCCAAACGATGATCGTTTCATCCCACAGCCCGCGCTGCTTCAGATCGGTCATCAAGGCGGCAATCGGCTTGTCAGTCTCGTCTCCGTGCAGCTTGTGGTTGCTGATGCAGTCATTGTGTCCGTCCCAAGTGTCTTCGATATGCCCGCCGCCAGAGTAGAGCTGCACAAACCGCACGCCGCGTTCGATCAATCGCCGCGCGATTAAGCACTTGCCACCGAAGTCCGCCGTCAGCTTGTCGTTCAGCCCGTACATCTCCTTGGTCATCTCGTCTTCCGCACTGATGTTGACCGCTTCGGTCGCGCTCGATTGCATCCGATAAGCGAGTTCGTACGACATGATCCTGGCGACCAGCTCCGATTCCTCGGGATGCTCCCGGAGGTGTTGGCGGTTCAGTTCGCCGAGCAGATCGAGCGAGCTGCGTTGCGTCTTGTTGCTGATGCCTTCCGGTGTAGCTAGATCGAGCAGCGGCGAACCCTGACTGCGAAACAACGTGCCTTGATAGGCCGCCGGCATATAACCCGCGGTCCAATTCGACGCGCTTCCGATCGGCCCGCCACGCGGATCGGTCATCACCACGTAGCTCGGCAGGTCTTCGCTCTCGGTGCCAAGGCCATAGCTGAGCCACGACCCGACGCTGGGCGAGCCGATCTGGACGTTGCCGGTGTTCATCTGCAAGCAGCCCGACGCATGAGCCGCCGTGTCGGCCCACATCGAGCGAATCACACACAGATCATCGGCGTGCTTGGCCGTGTGCGGAAAGACATCGCTGATCGGGAGGCCGCTGTCGCCATGCTTGTTGAACTTGAAAGTCGTTTGCGCGAGGTAGCCAACAGGCCGGTTGTTCGAGCCGACCTTGACTTTGCCTTCGTATGGTTTCCCGTCGAACTTCGTTAGCGCCGGCTTGGGATCGAACGTATCGACGTGGCTAGGGCCGCCATTCATGAACAGGAAGATGCAATGCTTGGCCTTGGCCAGGAAGTGTTGCGGCTTGGGGGCCAGCAAGTTTTCGGCTTCGGCCGCGCGAGCGTTGTTCGCGAAGAAGCCGTCTCGCGACAACAAGTCGATCAAACCAAGCCCCGTGAAGCCAGCGCCGACGTGCCGAAGGAACTGGCGCCGCGCGGGATTACCGGGAGTCGTGTCGGTGACTGCGCGTTGAGTGTGCTTCATGTTCATCTCGGGCCCCGCCTCAGTTCGGGTACGCAAATTCATTGAGGTTGTAGATCACGCGACATAGCTGTGCGAGCGCAAGACGCCGTGCATCGTCGGCCGTCATGTCTTCGCCCGCCGCTGCTTCGCCGACCAACCGCTCGGCCTCTCGTTCGAGGAATTCAAGCATCGTCGCCCGCTCCGCGTCGGTCGGTCGTCGACAGAGCGCGTGCCGCCAAGCTTGCTCGATCTGGGCGGCGGAATCATCTCCGACCTCCGCGGCAACTCGCTCGGCCAAATGACTTGCCTGACGGTTCACGAAGTCGCCGTTGAACAACGTCAACGCCTGTGGCGCGACGCTGGTGATGTTCCGTCTGGCGGTCGATCGAGTCGTGTCGCACAGATCGAGCACCTCGAGCATCGGCACGACCAACGAACGCTTCACGAACGCGTAGACCGTGCGTCGCGATTGCTCTTCTTCGCTTGACGGGTGCCAAATCTTGTCGCGGTCGGCGTGTCCTTCGATCACGACGCGCGGGATGTCCAACTGGACTCCCGCCCCGTGCATCTTGCGATTCAACCTGCCGCTTGACGCCAGCATCGAATCGCGGATGGCTTCGACCTGCAATCGCCGGTAAGGGAAACGCCACAACCGCCGGTTCTCGGGGTCTGCTTCACCGTACTTGTCGTTCCACGACTTGCTCATCCGGTAGGTGTTGCTCCGCAGGATCAGTTGATGCAAGTCCTTCAGCGACCAATCGGCATCGTGAACAAACCAGTGCGCGAGCCAGTCGAGCAGTTCCGGATGCGTCGGCGCGTCGCCCATCACGCCAAAGTCACTCGGTGTGCGGACGATCCCTTCGCCGAAGTGGTACTGCCAGACACGGTTGACGATCACGCGCGCGGTGAGCGGATGGCCGGAACTTGCGATCCAGCGGGCGAGCGTCAGCCGGCGGCCGGACGTTGTGTCGCGCTTCTCGAACGCCGGTTGGGCACTCACCAAAACGGCTGGCAATCCCGATTGAACCTCCGGTCCCGGTGTTGCCGCGCGGCCGCGCAACAACAAGAAACTCTTCGGCGGCGGCTCGGCCTTCTCGATCAAGAAGTAGCCCCTCGGCAGATCGGGAACCTGTTGGCGGAGCTGTGCGATCTGTTGTTCCGCTTGGTCGAAGCGGCTTCTGCGTCGCGATGGCAGGTTGGCGACAATCTCCTCGTCCAACTTGGCTTGATTGTCGGCCGCGAGTTTCTTCTGTGCGTCGCTACGTTTGTCCGCGGCGGTGCGGAATGCGTCCTGCACGTCGGCGGGCAGTTTGCTCTTGTTTGAGGCCAGAAACTCGTCGTGGAAGCTGTCGCGAACCCGGCGTTGTTGGATTCGCAGTTCTTCGATTCGTCGATCCCGTTCGGCGAGGATGGCGAGTTGTTCCGGAGAGCCGGCGGGGGAATCCAAGTCGCTTCGTCCCGACTGCGGCCGCTGCATCGGCGCGAAGATCGCCGACAGACGGTAATAGTCGTGCATCGTCAAGGCATCGAACTTATGATCGTGGCACTTCGCGCACCCCATCGACAGCCCGAGGAAAACTTGCGACGTCGTCCGGATTATGTCATCAAGCTGGTCGTGCCGGTCCTGAGCCGGGTCAGCGGGCTCGTCGTCCCAAGAGCCGAGGCGATAGAAGCCGGTCGCGAGGATCGTCTCGGCGCTCGCGTCCGGCAACTCGTCGCCGGCAAGTTGTTCGAGCACGAAACGGTCGTACGGTTTGTCTTTGTTCAACGCATCGATCACGTAATCGCGATACCGCCACACGTGCGGTTTGGCCGCGTCGCGTTCGTAGCCGTTGGACTCGGCGTAACGCACCAGATCGAGCCAGTGTCGCGCCCAACGTTCGCCGTAGGCCGGCCGGCGGAACAGCCGTGCGGCTTCTTCGTCAAACCGTTCCGGTGACGGATCGGAAAGGAAGCGGTCTTGTTCCTCGATCGTCGGCGGCAACCCGACCAAGTCCAAGTAAAGACGCCGCAGCAGATCGTGAGGCTTCGCAGGCGGGTTGGGCTTCCAACCGTTCTCTTCGAGTAACGCAAGGACAAAGCTATCGATCGGCGTGCGGACCCAATCGTTGTTCCGCACCTCCGGCACCTCCGTCCGCCGAACGGGTTGATAGGACCAGTGGTCACGATCGGCTTTCGTGATCCTCGCGTCGTAGGCCTGGAGTTCTGACGTTGCATCTTCGGCGGACAAAAGCTCCCGACTCGCGAGAACGGCAAGTCCAAGCCCGAGGAGAAACGAAACTAGGAATCGACGGTCGAAGCTCATGTCGAGTGATTCCGTCGTGGTGGGATGATAACGGTGGGGCAACAGCCCCATTATGAGCACCGTTGGGCGAGCCCCGCAAGAACTGCTTGTAATGTTAATCTGGCGTCAGTATATTCAGTTTTTCCCGCTTTTCCGCGTCAATCCCCTACCATCATCGCTGAACGTCCGCGGACCGTGAGCCAGCGAACTTCGTGGGAGTGAAACGATGTCGTCTGTACGTTACTGGACTCTGTTGGCATGCGGCGTCTTATTGCTCGCGGCAACCCGCTCGCCAGCCCAGCAAGTACCTGCGGATTTCAAGGTTGATCTTGTCTACGAAGTGCCGGACATCGAGCATCCATCGGCAGTCACATGCGACGACGAAGGAAACCTGTTTGTCGGCGAAGATCCCATGGACATGCGTGGCCCCTCGACGGAGTCCATCGATCGCATCGTACTGATTCGCTGGGACAAGAACGGCGGTCCACCCGTCAAGACCGTTTTCTGCGAGAACCTCTCGGCAGTCTTCGGCATGCTGTGGCATCAGGATGCGCTGTACGTCATGAATGCTCCCTACTACACGATGTTGAAGGATACCGACGGAGACGGCATTGCCGACGTCCGCAAACGACTGGCCGACAGTCTTGGCCACGCGCCCGGTTTGTTCGGACGGAACAACCACGTTCCATCCGGCATGCGGCTGGGCCTTGATGGTTTTGTCTATGTCGCGTTGGGCGACAAAGGTCTGCCCAAGGCGGTCGGGGTCGATGGCAGCACGATCACGCTGGAAGGCGGCGGAGTTTTTCGGATGCGCCCCGACGCCAGTCAGTTGGAGGTCGTCAGCAGTGGTATCCGCAACAATATGGATGTGGCTTTAGATCGGTTCGACAACATCTTCGCCTTCGACAACGACGACGACTTCGGTTGGTGGACAAGAATCATTCACCATGTTCCGACGGGTTACTACGGTTATCCCTACGATTATCGTTCCCACCACAAACCCTATTTGCCACCGGTCGGTGAGTTTGGCGGTGGTACCGCGTGCGGCGGAGCCTGTTATCGAGAAGCGGCTTGGCCAGCCAAGTACCAGGGCAACGCGTTTTTCTGCGATTGGGGTGACAGCAAAATCGAGCATTACAAGTTGACGAAAAAGGGAGCATCGTTCGAGGCCCAGGTCGAGGACTTCATGCTAGGCGACGAGTCTGGCGATTTTCGGCCGATCGACCTTTGTTTCAGTCCCGATGGTAAGCACATGTATGTCGCCGATTGGAACCTGGCCGGCGGCGGAAAGCCCGAAAAGGTCGGGCGGCTCTTTCGCGTTACCTACGTCGGCGACAAGGTGCCGCTCGAACCACGCCGCGGCAAGGACGTTGATCCGCTCGAGGCTCAGATCCGTTCGCTCGGACATCCCTCGCAGCACGAACGGATGCGCGCCCAGCAACGGCTGGCGGCGATCGGCGAAGCGGCAGTCGGGCCGGTCTCCGAGTTGATTGCCTCCGATGCAGAAGTGCTGGTCAAAGCCCACGCGATCTGGGCGCTAAACGCACTGCTGGACGAAGTGAAAGGTTACGATCCGGCGCCGGAGTGGATCGCGGCGTTGCGCGATTCCGAAGCCGAAGTTCGCGGTCAGGCAGCTCGTGCCTTGGGCAACCGCCGCGTGAAGGCAGCGACCGCCAAACTGGCCAATGCGCTAAAAGATTCTGACGCCGCAGTGCGCATGCAAGCGGCTGTCGCGCTGGGGCGCATCGGGCAGGCCAGCAGCGCGAACCCGCTTTATGAGGCGCTCGGCGAGCCAGATGTTGTTGCCCGTTTCACGATGATTCAGGCGCTCCGGGCGATTGGCAACTGGCATCCCACCTTGCCTCATCTGCACACGGCGGACAAGACAACCCGCAACGCGATTATTCAGACGTTGGAAGGCGTCTTTGATTCCGGTGCCGTGGATGTGCTGGACCAGTGGTTTCGCGAGGCGGATGAACCCATGGAGCGTGTTGCCGCCTTGCGAGCACTGTCCAAGGTTCATCGCAAAGCGGCTCCTTATACTGGTGGTTGGTGGGGAGGGAAGGCAGCGGGCGGCAAGCCGGCTCGCCCCCAGGAACTTCCGTGGGAGGCAACGGCGGTCGTGTTGGATGCGATCGGAGCAGGTTTGCAACAAGACATGCCGCAGATTCGCCTCGCAGCGCTGGAAGCTCTGCGCGAAGTCGCGGCACCCGAGACAATGCCTCAGGTGCGACGCATGATCGATGATGATCCCGATCAAAACGTTCGACTCCAAGCGATTCGGTTGCTGACCGATTTGAAAGACACCGAGATCGTCCCTTCGCTTTTGCGTCTTGCCGCCGACAGCAGGTCCAGCAATCCGTTGCGGCAAGCGGCAATCCGCGCGGTTGCGGCCATTGATGCCAAACCGTACGGGAAGCAACTGGCGGAGATCGCGCTGGCCGATGATTCGCCAACTCCCGTGGTCGCGGTCGCAATTGATGCGCTCGCTGTTTTGGGTGGCGAACAGGCCAAGCAGGCAATCGTGAAACGGTTGAGCGATCGGCGAGCGCCGTTGCGAGCCAAGGCAATCGAGGCCTACGCCCAAGTTCAAGGCGACGACGTTGCCGCCCGCATCATCCCCAAGCTGCAAGACCCAGACATGTCGGTCCAACGCGCCGCGCTGTCGGCGCTTTCGGTGCTTATCGATACTGCCGATGCGGAGACCCGTTTCGAGGTGATCAAGGCGCTAGCCGCCGCGCCCGATCAACGCGCGCTACCCATCTACCTGGACGCATTGCTTGACGAGAACAAGGAAACCCGCGATGCCTCTCGCAACACGCTAGTCGCACTCGCAGACTCGATCCGCAGCGACATTCGCACGCTCCACGACCGAAATGAGCTGGCCACTCCCCTACGCCGCGAACTGGCAAAGGTCTTTGCCGCAGACAACCAATTTGCCTTCTTGCACGAAGATCCTCCAGTGAAACAAGAACCAGCGGCCTACGCGAAGTACGCCACCGATCATCGCGGCGATCCACAACTGGGCCAGCAACTGTTTGCCGATCCTAAGGGGATTGGCTGCGCAAAATGCCACGTCGTGGGCGGAGCCGGGGCGGCGAACATCGGTCCCGACCTGCTTGGTATCGGGGCCAAGTACCCCCGCCGTGAACTCATCCGCTCGGTGCTCGAACCCTCGAATCGGATTCTCATCGATTTTGAGATGGTTATTGTCGTCACCACCAGCGGTGCGATCCATCAAGGTATGATCAGGAGCCAAACGCCCGAGAGCATCGAGCTGGTCACTCCCGAAGGCAAGGTCGTTCCGATTGGTGCCGACGAGATTGAACTGAAGAAGACGAGTAACCTCTCGCCGATGCCCAATGGCCTGGCCAGCGGCATGACGCTCGAGAACTTCGCCGACATCATCGCCTATTTGGAGAGCCTCAAGCGCCGATTTCCGCAGGGGTGAATTGGTAACACGGTGATGCTGGCGTAGACCCAATGAACCCGCTGCTGGCACAGATTACTGCGATTGTTAGCCGAGTCGGTCGGAGCGAAACGTGTCGAGAACGGCACACGCGACGGTGGAATCGCAACCAACGACACGAAGAACGGAGTTCTTTCCGGAGAACAAGAATGGCTACGGAATTGGACGAGAGTGCGCCAAGGGGATTGTTGGAATTCAGCGCCGAGCAGCAGACGGTCGAGATTGGTGGTGTCCGTGTAGGCGGGCAGCCGGGAGTTCTGCCCACGGTGCTGATCGGGAGCATCTTCTATCATGGCCATAAGATCTTCATCGATGAAGACCGCGACGAATTTGATCGCGAGCAAGCGGCAAAACGTATTCGGCTTCAAGAGGACTTTGCCCAGCGAACGGGAAACCCTGGCATGTTGGATGTGGTGGGCGCAACGCCCGAGGCCCTCCAGAAACATCTAGAGTTTGCAGCAAGCATCACCAAGATGCCTCTGCTGATTGATGGCACGACCACCGACGTGAGACTCGCGGGCTTGAAGTACGTCGCCGAAGTGGGGTTGGCCGACCGTGTGGTTTACAATTCGATACAGCCGGAGATCGATGATGGCGAGTTGGCGGCGATACGTGAGGCCGGTGTCGAGTGCGTTCTCGCCCTCACGTACTACCTGAAGGACTTTACCGCGAAGGGTCGGGTCCAAGCGGTCAGGGAACTCCTTCCGCGCGTGCGCGAAGCGGGTATTCGCAAACTGATCGTCGATACGTGTGTGATGGACCTCGCCACTATGGGACAAGCATGTAGTGCGATCTTCGATGTCAAGGACGAGTTTGGACTTCCTTGCGGTGGCGGAGTACACAACGCGGTCGCCATGTGGCGAGGGCTGAAGAGCAAAATGGGTGAACAAGCCGAAAAACCGTGCGTCGCCTCCGCGTGTGCAGCCGCTGTTGCAGTTGGCGCGGACTTTGTGCTGTACGGACCGATCGAAGATGCGAAGTATGTCTTCCCCGCCGTCGCGATGGTCGATACTGCCTTGAGCCAACTCGTGATGGAGAAAGGCGGCCGGCCCGATGAGAACCATCCACGCTTTCGGATCGGATGAATGGCTTGGGCTGGACGTGCTGCAATCACTTCAGCCCGAGGCCATGGGTGATTTACCGAAGTCTTCCATCTGCAGACCTTGATTGGCAGCAGTCCGCGAGCCACGGTGTTTCAGGCGTCGTTTTGTTTCTTGCTGTACAACATGACCCAAGTCATCCAGGCCATGATCGCCGAGGGCGCGGATCGCGAAGTCAAGACGATTTCGCTGGAACTGTTGTTCTACGACGTGCAACGCCAATTGACTGCCTGGACCGAAGTCTTGCCGCCCCGGCAAACCGTCGAGTTGTTATCGACAACGTGGACGCCGTCGCAAGTAACGCGTCGCCTTGGTCAGTTGTTGCACGGCGCGTGGTCCGAGCGCTGGATCAAGTCGCCCTCGAACACTCACAAGAAAACCGGCAAGCAACGAGATGAATATCCGATCGGAGGTCACACTTCTGTCTTTCGAGTCATGCAAGAGCCCGCCAGGGACTCCGATGAAGATGTTTACAGCAGTGGCCTTGGAAGGCCATCGTACATTTGCTGCAAACTAAACAAATCAAAGGACTGGTCGGCTGCGGAGAACTCCGGTAGTGGCCCAATCTGACTGTTGGACGACTCTCCGAGTCGTCAATTCACGTCTCGGAGAGACGTGCAACAATGAAAGTAGACCACTACCAGAATACATTGCGCTGGATTGGCCGCCTACGATTGGTTAGCATATCTAACGTCGCCAATTTGATGGCGTCGGTGGCACCGCTGCCACTCCCGCCTAGTTCTTTCATTCCCCAACAGCTTATGAGACACGCTCTTCTCACGTGCCTGGTCGCAGTTCTCGCCGTTCGGTCGATGTCGGCCGAAGATGCGGCCGGATTGCTGCCGGCCGACCAGCCGATCCACGAAGTTGTTGATCACTATGTCGATCTCCAACTGCAGGCTGCTGGAGTTGGCCCGGCCGAGCAAGCGGATGAGGCAAACATCATTCGTCGCACGATGTTGGATTTGGTTGGTCGCATCCCCACGGCGGCTGAGGCGAAGCTGTATCTAGCAGCCGAGAGCCCGACCAAACGCGAAGCCGCTGTTGATCGGCTCGTGACATCGCCCGGCTTTACGAGACATCAAGCCAACGAGTTGAGTACGCTGCTGATGGGCAAGCCGGACGACAAGATGCTCAAGTATCTGAAAGTCGCGGTCGCTGAGAACCGGCCCTGGGATCAGATCTTCCGCGAAATGCTGGCGGGCAAAGAGGAGAACACGCGGGAATTCCTGAAGAGTCGTGTCAAGGATCTCGACCGACTTGCCAACGACGCCAGCGTGGTCTTCTTTGGCGTGAATGTCAGTTGCGCTCAATGTCACGATCACCCACTAGTCTCGGAATGGACGCAAGCGCATTTCTTCGGCATGAAGTCGTTCTTCAGCCGCACGTTCGAGAATGGCGATCATCTCGGAGAGCGCGAGTACGGACTAGTCAATTACAAGACAACCGAGGGCGAAGAGAAGACTGCTCAACTGATGTTCCTTACCGGTACGGTGTTGGAAGAGCCCGCCGAGAGGAAGCTGACGGATGATGAGAAGAAGAAGGAGAAGGAACTTCTCGAACAGTTGAAGAAAGACAAGAAGGCACCACCCACGCCAGCATACAGCCGCCGGGCACAACTCGCCGAGGTAGCGCTGCGAGACGAAGAACGTGGCTACTTTGCTCGGTCGATCGTCAACCGTGTTTGGGATCGCTTGTTCGGCCGAGGCCTTGTGGCTCCCGTCGATCAGATGCATCCCGAGAATCCGGCCAGCCACCCGAAACTCTTGGAGTGGCTCGCTCGCGACTTGATCGAACACGGCTACGACTTGCGCAGACTCGTCCGAGGTCTCGTACTCAGCAAAACCTACTCGCGTTCAAGCCGCTGGCACAGTGATGAGCATCCCTCGCCGGACCTATTCGCCGTCGCGAACGTTCGGCCCCTCACGCCGCTGCAGTATGCAGCTTCGTTACGACTGGCGAGCATGAGCCCCACGTGGTTTCCCGAGGACATCGCATCGGAAGAGTTCGCGAAGCGGATCGAACAAGTCGAAAACAGTGCTCGAGGCTTCGCGAATCTCATCGAACAGCCGGCCGAAGACTTCCAAGTTAGCGTGACCGAAGCGCTTCTGTTCAATAACAGCAGCCGCATCAACACCGAGTTTCTACGCGATGCAAGTGACACGCTGGTTGGTCAACTGAAAACAATTGAAGACACGAAGGCACTGGTCGAAGCTGCCGTGTGGAATGTGCTCACTCGGCCTGTGGCGAACGAAGCTGACACGTTAAGCAGCTATCTCGAACAGTATTCAGAGAATCGAGTTATTGCCTCGCAGCAGTTAGTTTGGGCACTGTTAACAACCAACGAGGCCAGATTTAATTACTAGAGTATAGTAGCCATCACTCTCCGAGTGATGAATTGCGGCGTCGCGAACCGACGTTGCTCTACATCGAACTCATAGACAACACGACGTCATCGCCGCGTCCGCTGACATCACGCGGAGCGTGATGGCTACAAGAAGGAATGTCCCGATGACACGCAAGAACTGGTTCTGTGGATCTGCTGAGCACTCCGTCAGCCGACGATCATTCCTCGGTGGCGCAATGGCGGGAGCCGCAGCGATGACGGCGGCCGACATGACGGTGCTGGATGTGCTGCAGTCACCGGCGATCGCCGATGAGCTGAAGCGGCAAGACAAACGAGTGATCTTGTTCTGGTTAGCGGGCGGCGCGAGCCAACTGGAGACCTGGGATCCTAAACCGGGCAGGCCGACCGGAGGTCCCTACCGAGCGATTCAGACAAACGTGCCTGGAATCCACATCTCCGAATTGATGCCACGCATGTCGCAACGACTCGAACACACTGCCATCATTCGCTCGCTCAATACGAAAATCGGCGATCACGGTGGCGGAGCCAAGCTGATGCATCTCGGTCGCCGTGACGAATCAGCGATAAAGTTTCCGGATCTGGGCGCGATGATCGCGCGCGAGTTGGGGCGGCCCGACAGTAGCGTTCCTGACTATGTGAACTTCTATACGGCGACTGAGGGTCGCAGCGGGGGCACAGGACAATCGGGGTTCCTCGGAGCTCGTTACGCTCCGATGTTCTTGACCACCGAATCGAAACCCGAGAATTTAGGTCTGCCCGAAGGACTGACGTCGGCCGATCACAAGACCAGGGCTGATCTCCGCCAGCTATTAAGCAACCAGTTCGCAGCCGGCCGCAAGTCAAGTTCGCTTGGCAGTCACAACGAGGCCTATGCTCGCGTGCGCGGTCTGATGTCGAGCGAGAAGCTGTTTGATATTTCGGACGAGCCACAATCGGTTCGCGACAAGTACGGCCCAACATTGCTCGGCGAGCAGACGCTCGTCGCACGGCGATTGATCGAAGCCGGAACTCCCTTCGTCAAGGTCTCGCGAGCCTGGTGGGACAGTCACGGGCAGAACTTCGAAACACATCTTGAGCTGGTTTCCGAACTCGACCACGTCATGTCTGGCTTGCTTGACGATTTGAAAGACCGTGGTTTGCTCGAGAACACGCTCGTGCTGACGCTCTCCGAGTTTGGTCGCACACCAACCATTAACGCCAGCCTGGGCCGAGATCACTTCCCGAGTGCGTGGAGCGTTTCGCTGACCGGCTGCGGGATTCAAGGAGGATCGGTCTATGGCAAGTCCGATGAAGATGGCCGTACCGTGGCGGACGGCGAGGTTAGTGCGGGCCCGATCTTCGCCACGATCTTCCGTGCGTTGGGTATCGACCACGACAAGGAATACCACTTTGGAGTTCGCCCCGTACCATTGACCAATCCCGGCATAGAACCGTTGGACGAGCTGATTGCGTGATCCTAGCTCCCTCTCCCAGAGGGAGAGGGGACCAGATAAACGACGCGGAGTAACTGATGACTGCTGCAAAACCTGAAAACCTGAAGATCGTCAAAGAGTTCGGTCGCAAAGAGATTCTATTCTCGGTGGCGCGGCAACCGAACTCGAATCGTGTGTTTCTCGGCGCCTCGGATGCCAAGGTGTACGACCTGGATGTGATGGCCGAGAAGCCAGAGCCGGTGGCGATGCTCGGACATGAGAGCTATGTCACAGGCACGGCGCTCGCTGGCAAGTACTTGATCTCTGGCGCTTACGACGGTCGGTTGATCTGGTGGGACACCGAGACACGTCAGCAGGTGCGCGCGATCAATGCGCATACGCGTTGGATCCGTGGAGTCACAGCAACGCCAGACGGCCGATATGTGCTAAGCGTCGCCGACGACATGCTCTGTCGGATCTGGGATGTCGCCAAGGGGACATTGGTTCGCGACTTGATCGGACACGCTCCACGTACGCCACACCACTTCCCGTCGATGCTTTACGCTTGCAACGTCTCTGCCGACGGCCGTTATGCGGCGACTGCGGATCGGGTCGGTAAAAGCATCGTTTGGGATCTGCACAACGGACGGCAGCTTGCGACCATGGAAGCTCCGATCATGTACACGTGGGATCCCAAGCAGCGGATTCACTCCATCGGCGGAATCCGTTCGGTGGCGTTTTCCGCCGACTCGCAACTGATCGCTGTCGGAGGTATTGGGACGATCGGCAACATCGATCATCTTGATGCCTTGGCGCGAGTCGAGATCTTCGACTGGCAAAAGGGCGAGCGAGTACACGAGTTGGCGGGTGACACCCACAAGGGACTCGTTGAGCGGCTGGTCTTCCATCCCAACGGTGACTGGTTGATGGCTGCGGGTGGAGACCACGGCGGATTCATCCAGTTCTACAATCTCGCCAACGGTGAGATCATGAAACAGGACAAGGCTCCGATGCATGTCCACGATGTCGTCTTGAACGAATCAGCCGACACTCTCTATGCGGCTGGACATGGCAAAGCAGTTGTTTGGAGCTTGAAGGGCGAGGCGTAGAGCGATTGTGGGCTTACGCCGCCGCGGAATCGGTGTAGGTTATGCTTTAGCCTATCGTGGTGGAGCCGCAACCAAAGTAGCCATCACACTCTGTGTGATGAAAGCGGCGTTACGATGGCGGTTGTTCTGCCAATCGAACGCGAACCACGATCAACGTCCTACTGGCTTCCGCTTTTCCTCACGCGGAGCGTGAGGGCTACACCAGAGCCTTCGCTCTGACTCGTCACTCACTCAAATCAAACCGAATGTCAAACAGCCTTTTCAAGATATCCGGCGGCTACATCTACGACCCCACGAACGGAATAGACGGCCAAGTCAAAGATCTGTGGATCGAAAATGGCAAAGTCGTTCACCCTCCAGCCGATCCTTTCGCCCAGCCGGCGCGGACGTTGAATGCGTCAGGGCTTGTCGTCATGCCCGGTGGTATCGATATGCATTGCCACATTGCTGGGCCAAAGGTCAATACGGCTCGTAAGATGCGGCCGGAAGAGAAACGCAAAGCCGATCCGGTGTCGCGAACCGCGATCACCCACAGCGGCACGATGGGAAGCGTGCCCAGCACGTTCGCGACGGGCTACAAGTACGCGGGGCTCGGTTACACAACCGCGTTCGATGCCGCAGTACCTCCGCTGACGGCCCGCCACGCTCACGAAGAGTTCCAAGATACGCCGTGCATCGACAAAGGCTTCTACGTCTTGATGGGCAACAATCACTACGTGATGAAGTCCATCAAGGATCAAGACCCGCAGCGTCTACAAGCTTTTGTCGGTTGGCTGCTCGGTGCGGCGAAAGGCTATGCGGCTAAGCTCGTGAATCCCGGCGGCGTTGAAGTCTGGAAGCATCATGCCGCAGGGAACGTCAACGGGCTGGATGAGCCAGTCGATTACTTCGACGTGACTCCGCGGCAGATTGTCGGCTCGATGTCGCGCAGTATCGACGCGCTCGGCCTGCCACATCCCGTTCACATCCATTGCAACCAACTCGGCATGCCCGGCAACTGGCGAACGACGCTTGCCACGATGGAAGCGCTCGAAGGTCGCGGGCACATCACTCACATCCAGTTTCACAGCTACGGAGGCGGTGATGAGGATGAAGAAACGTTCTGCTCGCGAGTTCAGCCGCTGGCCGACTACGTCAACTCGCATAACAATCTGACGGTTGACGTCGGACAGGTCATGTTCGGTGAAACGACCAGCATGACGGGTGATGGGCCGCTTGGTTACTACTTGCACAACGTCTATGGCGGCAAGTGGTTCAGTGCGGATACCGAAATGGAGTCTGGCTGCGGGATTGCTCCGATTAAGTACCGGAACAAGAGCCTCGTTCATGCCTGGCAATGGGCGATAGGACTCGAGTGGTACTTGCTGGTCAACGATCCGTGGCGAGTTGTGATGAGCACCGACCATCCGAACGGCGGATCGTTCCTGGCCTATCCGCAAATCATTCGCTTGCTGATGGATCGCACTTATCGGCAAGACATCTTGAAGACGGTACATCCTGCCGTGCGAGCCGGTTCCGTGCTGGCTGACTTGCAACGTGAGTACACGCTGAACGAGATTGCGATCATCACGCGGGCTGGACCTGCCAAGATCTTGGGCCTGCAGAATAAGGGCCATCTCGGACCCGGAGCCGACGCCGACATCACGATCTACACGCCGCACGAAAACAAGGAAACGATGTTCGAACTGCCGCGTTATGTGATCAAATCTGGTCGTGTCATTGTCGAAGAAGGCGAGATCCGCGAGAATCTGATTGGGAAGACGCTGCATGTTGGTCCCGATTACGACCGCGACATCGAAGACGACATTTCCCAGTGGTTTGAGGACTACTACTCGATCCGTTTCCGAAACTACCCGGTCTCGGACGACTACCTACACGACCACGAACAAGTCGCATGTATTGTGAGTGACGAAGCAGGAATTCCGGAGTTGACGGATGGACCCGCAAGTTAGGCAGTATCTCGATCAGGTTGCGGCCTTCAACCGACCGGGCTGGGAAGAGTTTCCGCCACCGGAAGCTCGCGAACTATTCCGCGGCTTGATACACCTGTTCGGCGAAGGGCCCGAGCAACATCGAGTGGAAGACCGTAAGCTCGACAACGGTGTTACGCTGCGAACCTACTACCCAACCGATGCGTCGAACCTCCCGGTCGTGATGTACTTTCATGGCGGTGGTTGGGTGATCGGCGACATCGATACTCATGACAGCCTTTGTCGTCGGCTGGCTCACGAATCCGACTGTGTTGTCGTTTCGGTTAACTACCGATGTGCGCCTGAGCACAAGTTTCCAGCGGCGTTTGATGATTGTTACGACGCAACAAGACACGTTGTCGAGCACGCCGCCGAGTTAGGCATTGATCCAGGACGAATCGCCGTGGCGGGCGACAGTGCGGGCGGCAACCTCGCTGCCGCCGTAGCGATCAAAGCACGCGATCAAGGCTCGCCGGAGATTCGTTTTCAACTGCTGATCTATCCTGTCGTCGAGCCTGAGTTCGAGGCGAACTCTTACCGCGAACGAGCGGAAGGATTCGGCTTGCGACGATCGACGATGATGTGGTTTTGGGAACAATACCTCGGCGACGACGCCGACGCTCAGAATCCGTATGCCGTGCTGACGCAAGCCGATCTCGGTGGCTTGCCAGCGGCGCACGTAATCACAGCCGAATACGACGTGCTTCTTGATGAAGGCGAAGAATTCGCGTCCAAGCTGCGCGAAGCTGGAGTAGCGACGACCCTGAAGCGTTACGACGGAGTCATCCACGGCTTCATGCACTTAGCCGCGATTCTCGATATTGGACGTGCGGCTACTTCCGATGCGGCGCAAGAACTGAAACAGGCGTTGCATTCATAGGTAGCCATCACTCTCCGATTGATGAAAGCGGGAGTGAATTGGAGCTTCTATTCAACACCTGTCCGCGAGACAGTTACGCGTTTTCGGTGACGTCGCTCTCCTCACGCGGAGCGTGAGGGCTACTATCACGAGAGCAGTGCCTTGATGTCGTCCAACTCGTTGCTCAGCCGAGTCACTTCTGCGTGTAGCTCTTCGACCTCACTGCGCAACTCGTCGAACTGATCTTTACTGACCGCTGAACTCGGAACTGGCGAAGCAGCTCGCGGTGCGGGAGGCGAGTCGGCGGATCGTTCGTCGCCACCGCCGACACTTCCCGCACGCTCCTTCACTTTCGCGAGTTCTTGTGGCTCGTACAGATTGTGCGTGACGATTTGACCGCGACCGGCAGGCGTCACTGAGACGACGAGCTTCTTCTGAATTAGCGAGTCGAGAACCGGATGCAACACCGCCAGATCGGCAATCGGCTCCATCCGACCCGCGCGGCCTCGCAATTCACCGACCGTCTGTTCGCCACGCAACAACAACTCGGCCATGACGGCCATCTCGACCTTGTCCACGCCGAGCCAATCGTAAAGCAAGTGCTTGTACTTCGCGACGCGACTACCACCTTGGATCTCGATCACGACGCCCATCTCGCGAAGCTCATCCAACGCCACCTCAACATCTTCCGCGGCGACATTCATTTGAGGGCTGCGGTTGCTCTTTTGGTTGCAGCCGGATGTGATGGCGTTCAGCGACAACGGGTAGTTTTCCGGAGTTGTCTTGGCCTTTTCGACTAAGACGCCAGCCGCTCTCCGCTGAAGCCGATCCAAGGCTCGCCACTTAGGCTCGGTACTTTCCGCAGAATCCGCTCCGAAGGATGTTTCAGTTGTCATGTTTGTTCCGTCAAGAGAGGTTGAAGATGCGGGAAATCTACGCCGGGAACGTGCTCGGTTCAAGGGTGATAGCTTATTTGGCTTGCAGGCCGCATTCTGGTTACATTAGAATTCGTTGATGTGTTCCCGCGTTTGCGGCCCGGTACGCTTGCGCCCGGACCATCCTCGATGACTTCCCGCCTCGCTTCTGATTGCCGTTGGTTGTTTCGCGACGCCACTTTGCGCCGCGGAACAAGCCGGACGCCGTTTCAACTTCGAGAACGATATCGTTCCGATACTCAGCAAGTTCGCCTGCAATGCGTCCGGCTGTCACGGCAAGGCGGAAGGTCAGAACGGTTTTAAGTTGTCGGTCTTTAGGTTCGATCCCGACGAAGATTATCGAGCCTTGACGATGCAAGGTCGTGGGCGACGAGTCTTCCCAGCGTCACCAGACAGAAGCTTGTTGCTCCTGAAGGCGGACGGCGGGCTCCCGCACGGGGGAGGAATCCGCATCGGTACCGAGCAGCCAGAACATCAAACGCTGCTTGACTGGGTTGCGGCGGGTGCTCCATTCGGATCGCCGGACGATCCTAAAGTGATCGCGATCAAGGTCACACCGCACGAAGAACAGCTATCGATGCGTACGACGCGGAAGCTGTCCGTCGAAGCAACGTGGAGTGACGGCCGGAAGATGGATGTGACTCGGCTTGCGACTTATCAATCGAACAATGATGCACTGGCAACCGTTGATGAAGACGGACAAGTTACGATCGGCGAATCAGCCGGTGGTGTTACCGTAATGGCAACGTATCTGGGACAGGTCGATGTCTTTCAGGCGATCGTGCCTCGCGGAGAAGCGATCGAGAACTACCCGGCAGTTGCGGAAGCCAACTTCATTGACGCTCCGATTCACGCCAAGCTGAAGAAGCTGAATATCGTCCCGTCCGGCGAGTGTGACGACGCGATTTATCTTCGACGCGTCTATCTCGACATCATCGGTACGTTGCCGACGCCGGAGAAAGCTCGAAGCTTTCTTGCGGACGACCGCGGGGACAAGCGAGCACGCCTCGTTGATGAATTGCTGAAGCGTCCCGAGTACGCCGATTACTGGGCGCTCAAGTGGGCGGATTTGCTGCGCGTCGATCTCTTGAAGCTTGGCCATAAGCGAGCCTACCTCTATTACAAGTGGATCCGTGACAGTTTTTCCACGAACACGCCTCTCGATCAGTTCGCCTACGAATTGGTCGCGGCGGAAGGCTCGGTCGCAGAATCTCCGGCGGCGCAGTTCTACAGTGTTGTCTCGAAACCGAACGAGATGGCAAGCACGATCTCGCAGGTTCTCCTTGGTGTACGCATCGAATGCGCACAATGTCACCATCATCCGTACGATCGCTGGAGCCAGACCGACTATTATGGCATGCAGGCCTTCTTTACACAGGTCGCTTTCAAGAACTCGCCGCGCGGCCAAGTCCTCGTCAGCACCGGGAATGCTAAGTCAACTCATCCACGCAGTCGCAAGAGATCTTTGCCCACGCCTTGGCACAACCGATGCCCGAAGCTTCGCCAGCAGGTAACTGGCGCAAGCTATTGGCGGAATGGATGACATCGCCAGACAATCCGTGGTTCGCTCGCAATCTAGCGAATCGTTCCTTCATGTTCTGAATTCGCCGAGTATTCAGAACAAATTGTCGCACGAAGGCGGTCGCTTGGCGCAGCTCGTGTCAGGCCTTCCCCGCGACGAGTTGTTGGCCGAAGAACTGTATTTGACATTCTTCAGCCGCTTTCCAACCGATGAAGAGAAGCAGGTGGCTCTGAGTTACGTGCAACAAGCCGACGGCCGACAACAAGCTGCGGAAGACTTGGCCTGGAGCATGATGAACTCGCTGGAGTTTTTGTTTAACCATTGACGGAGTTGACTCTGACGGAACACATACAAAGGCGTAGTGGCCGCGAGCAAGAAGGCGGGCAGCAGCGCCACGGCGCCCGGCATTTCTTCGTCGTACTCGCCGTTCAGCAAAGTGCCAATGGTCAGACAACAGAAACCAAGTGTGGTGACCAACAGTCCTAACAAGAATCCGCCGAACCACGTGCGCCGCGAAAGCGCTGCGAGGACGACAACGAAGCAGCACTCGCCGCAGATCGCTCCGGCAAAGCATAGCAGCATCCGGATCTCATCATCGAAACCGCCTACATCAAGCCAGCCGATGAGCGAAGGAATGAAGACGTTCAGACAGAGACAACACGCCACGAACAACCAGATCGGCCAATTGTTCTTGGGCTGCGGTGTCTCGGCGTGAAGAGGTGCGTTCATGAGTGTCACTCGGAAGGCGGTTCCTGAGTCCCGGTATCAGGTCCCGGTACTTCGTACAACTCGACGCCTTCTTGCTCGATTGCTTCTCGTTCCGCGCGACGAGCAAGGGAGGGATCACACAGAAGGAAACTAGACGACAGAGGACATCGCTGAACTCGTCTCCGTTGCCTTCGTTCTCTCCTGTTCAACGTCTGCGTTGTCTGACAATCGCGGCTAACCGCGAACTAATACAACGCCAGCGACAGCTTTCGCCGGTAGGTAGTCGTCAGCTCCGAATCGTCCGGCAGCACTCGGAAGATGTCGATCATTACTTGCCGAGCGGTATCACCGACACCCTTCCGATCTTTTTCGACGATCGCGAGACAAGTTTGGAGAGCTTCTTCGTATTCTTGAGCGCCGGCGAGAGCTTCAGCTAGTTTGAGTTGTAGTTCGAGATTCTCCGGGTTGGAGGCGACCTCGGCGCGAATCGCATTAAGGTCTTCACCCTTCATGCCGCGCAGCTCCAGCGCGGCTTTCACTTTTTCCGCTTCAGGTTCAAGGAAGCCACGCTTCTCCAACTCGTCGATCACTTCCTGACACTCGTCGAAGCGGTCTTGAGCCAATAACGTGCGAGCCAAGCCGATTCTCGGCACAGGATCATTGATGGATTGTTCGGCGAGTGTCCGGTATTTGGCTTCGGCACCTTCGGGCGAAAGCTCTTCCAGCCGTTGCGCTTCGGCGAGCATGCTGACAGCCGACAAGCTATCGAGCCAGCCCCGAATCTGTTCCTCGGGCAACGCGCCTTGAAAAGCATCGACCACCTCGCCATCAATTACAGCGTAGACCGCGGGAATCCCGGTGACCTGAAACTTCTCGGCCGCTTCTGGTACTTCCTCGGTGTTGGCTTTGACGAGAATGAACTTGCCGTCGAGCTCATTCGCCAAATCCTCAAGCACCGGCGTCAACTGGCGACACGGCGCGCACCACGTGGCCCAGAAATCGACAATCACAAGAGTCTCATGCGACTTCTCGAAGACGTCTTGATCGAAGGTCTCGGCAGTCGTGTTGATGATCCAAGGTGAGTCTTGTTTCTGTTCGTCAGTCATTACTTTCTTTACGGCGTTTAGGATGAAGCTGCGAGTTGTTCAGTGTAACTGAGTTTTTGCAAAGTGCTAAATCAATCCCAATTGATCTAAGACGTGCTTTGGTTCTTGAGAATCTTCCGTGATCTGCGTCATGGC
>PBSM01000325.1 GCA_002726245.1 Planctomycetaceae bacterium
AAATGGAATTCGGGTGAATTTGTATAAACTTTGAAAGCGTAAAACTTCAATGTGAACGCACCCTTGGTCAAATTCCGTTTGGTGCTAGTCGCGGAAACCGCCGACGACCAGCGAGATATTCTGGCCGCCGAAACCGAAGCTGTTGTTTAACGCGAAGTCACAATTGGCTTCGCGTGCCTTATTCGGGATGTAATCGAGATCGCATTCAGGATCCGGATTCTCGTAGTTGATGGTCGGCGGCAAGACGTTGTCGCGAATCGCCATCAAGCAGACAATCAACTCGGTCACTCCCGCGGCGGCAATCAGATGGCCCATCATACTCTTGGTGCTTGATACGGGTGTCTGCATCGCATTGTCGCCGAAGACTTCTCGACAGGCACGTGTTTCGACTCTGTCGTTCACCGTCGTACTCGTCCCGTGAGCGTTGACGTAATCGACGTCGGATGGATCGATTCCGGCGTCTTTGATCGCCATTCGCATGCAGCCGATCGCGCCCCGACCCTCAGGATGGATATCGGTAATCCGGTACGCATCGGCCGTTGAACCATAGCCGAGAATCTCACCATAAATGTGCGCTCCACGTTTCTTGGCGTGCTCCAATTCTTCGAGGATCACCATCGCAGCGCCTTCGCCGAGTACGAAACCGTCTCGCAGACGGTCGAACGGTCGCGAAGCCTTTGTTGGCTCGTCGTTGCTCGTCGAGAGAGCCGTCAGTAGGTTGAAGCCGGTGACTCCGAAAGGATGAATCATGCTATGAGTGCCGCCAGAAATCATCGCGTCGGCGTCGCCACGGCGGATCGTCTCGGTTGCCTCACCCACCGCCTGGCTACTCGCTGCACAAGCGGTCAGGCAATTTACGTTCGGTCCCTGAGCGTTGAACATCGCGGCCAAGTGCCCGGCGGGCATGTTTGGCTCTTGCTCGAGTTCGACGGTCGGGTTGAGAATCTCCAAGCCGGCTTTGGTGAACTTCGCGAGATCGAACTCTCCGCCCTCCAAGGCTGCCGTCATCATGCGCGTGAAGGAATTGAAATCTTGACTGCCTTCGCCGGCGCCAAGATAGACACCCAGCCGAGTCGGCTCGATTCCAGTATCGAGAACGCCCGACGAATCGATCGCTTGCCGTGCGGCACCTGCGGCGAATAAAGAGTGGCGACCGCGGTGTTTCCACAACTCAGCGTCCTCGCCAGCGTCGGTGATGTCCCAGCCCTTGACTTCTGCCGAAATCCGCGTGGGAAACTTGCTGGCATCAAAAATCGTGGTGTAGCCGACTCCCGACTGGCTTTCCTTCAGGCCACTCCAGACCGCCTCTACATCGTGCCCCATCGGGTTGATCGAACCGATTCCGGTAATGACGACACGTCGTCTCATTTGTCTTCGATCTCCGAGCAGAGTCTAGATAACAAACTCATGATCCGATTTTAATCATTCTGGGCAATATCTTCTTGCTCTGCCGCGAGCAGATGCTCTGGGATCCGCAGTCGCTCGCCGTTGGCGTCGATCCCAACATCATATATCCGGAACATCCGCAGCATTCGCAGAAAGTCGGCGGGCTCGAACAAGTCGATCCCCTTGAACCGCGCATCGTCGAGATGTGCAAAGATCAGTTCGACTTCTGCCTGCAATAAGTCACCAATATGGCTCGTGCAGATGCAGATCGCGCCGTCGGGCTGGATCTCCTCAACTGTCGTCGTATAAGTGAGCGTGTCACCAGCCAACGCTGGGGTATGAAACGTCGCTTTCCCTAGCTTGGCCAAGACGACACGCTCGCGGAACTGGTTGTGCTCGCCAACCAATAGGCCGCCCGTTTGGGCCAGACCTTCGATGATCAGCGGAGTCGGCATGATGGGCAAGACCGGCATGTACATATAGCCGTCCATCTGCTCTTCCGCCAAGCTGATGTTCTTCGTAGCTACGGCACGCCGCCCGCTCTCGAACTCCGTGAATCGATCTATCCAGAACCAACGCATTCACGCATTCCAGCTTCTAAGAGTTCAGCGCGCGGACTCGGCAGACTGAGTTCGCAACTGGTTGCCCAGAACCGACTACTCGTCGCTCGCCACCTTCGTCTCGACATAGCGACACAAGTCGTTTACAGTCAACAAGTTGCCGAAATCTTGTACAACCGGATTTGCTTCAAACTTGGTGAGATCGGCAAAAGGCATCCGCTTCTTCAGCTCAGCCACACCAGCGTCGGTGACTTTGCCGTCCTGAACGTATTCCGCGCTAGTGAGGATATCCTCTGGAAACAACTCTGATCTCGGGATCTCGATTTCAAAGGCCTTTTCAAGGCGAAATACGATATCAAGGAAATCGATCGATTCCGCCCCTAAATCCCCCACCATCGTTGCCTCGGGAGTGACTTCATCGTCATCCACCCCAAGGGCATCCATCAAGGCCTCACGCACTTTCTCGAACACTTCGTCTTTCGTTGGCATCTGTCTGTTTCTCCAAGTCGGTTCAGATCACTATTCGTTGGTAGTTGGAACGCGGAATGTGAGTAGTTAGGCGGGATTCCACAAACGATCGAATTCGGCCCGCAGATTATGGCGGGAGTGAGGATCGACGTTGCTGTGGATGGGATATCGGTCGGCCAGCTTAAATCGCTCCAGGACAAGCCTGCCAGAAACCGCCACCGAGTCGTCCAGAGTGCCCTGCCCCTTAATCGTCGTCAACTGCTCGTCCTGCTTGATAATCTCCGCGGTTACGGTCAGCGTCTGGTCAGGAGCCACGAAATCCGCGTACTTGACATTGCGTGCTTCCTTTAGCAAGACGACCGGATTGGCGAAGTCTTCGCTCTTGCGAACTAGCCACGCGCTGGCCTGGAACATGGCCTCCAGCATCAGGACGCCGGGCATTACGGGGAACTTCGGAAAGTGATCCTTGAGGTAGTCTTCTTCCGGGCGAAGCCACTTCCGTGCCGTGATACTGGCTCCCGGCTCAAACTCGACGATCTCGTCAAGTAAGCGGAATCGCATTCTGCGGTCGAGGCTCGGCATAAGGCAAGGTAGCGGCTGGATTAATCAAACTTGACAGTATAGTTTCGAGCGATTCGGGCCACAACCGGCATCAAGATCCCCCTTCAAGAGGGAAGTATTTCGCCTAATCTACCTGGGCGATGCCGCCGTGTTGCCCGGAAAGCAAACAACTGGGAAGCACGGCAAGGGTGACGCACGCCGGAAAGCGATGCAGCGGGTGGGGCCAACTGTGGGATGAGTTGGTATCGAGCCTTTGACGAAGCAGCACTACGTAATAATCTAGTTTACCGACTTTACCAGATCGCACTGTCCGCGTATGCCGCCGCCGCTTCCCACTCGACGGGGATCTTCTGCATTGTCTCAGCTACCGCGGACTCCGTCGTTTCAGCCGCAGGCTCGGCGGCCATTGGCTCCTCCGTGACTTCTACAACGGCCCCGGCGTTTGCTTCTCCGGCGATTACATCCTCGGCGTCAAAAGGCATGATTTCCGACGAGTCACCGAAGCTGATGCCCAGAGCGCGAGCAGCCTGCACCGCTGAACTGTTGGCATCGACTTGCGACAGTTGGTTCACGGCTTCGATAATCGGAACGCTGTCGATCACCGGTGGCTGATAACAAACCATCTCGCCGAGGCGACCTTCCAAGATCAAGCGCACAGCGTGTGAGCCGAACTGAGTGGCCAGTACTCGATCGAAGGTCGATGGTGGCCCGCCGCGCTGCAAGTGGCCTAAGATACAGGTGCGAGTCTCCCGCCCAAGTCGTTTCTCGACCTCGTAAGCCACGACATTGCCGATGCCGCCCAATCGAGTCCGCCGCGCCTCTTGTCTTCGCTCGGCGTTGACAGTACCACCGTCAGGCAACTCGACTCCTTCGGCAACCACGATCAGCGTGAAGCGTTTTCCATCTTTTTCTCGCTCCAAGATCTTGGAGCAAACGTTCTCAAATGTCCAATCGATCTCTGGGATCAGAATGACGTCGCCGCCGCCCGCAATACCCGCATACAAAGCGATCCATCCAGCGTGGCGACCCATCACTTCCAGAACCATGATGCGCTCGTGGCTGGCGGCCGTCGTGTGCAGCCGGTCTAACGCATCGGTCGCACAAGCGACTGCACTATCAAAACCGAACGTGAACGCCGTCGCTGATAGATCGTTGTCGATGGTTTTCGGTACGCCAACGACTGGAATGCCGGCCTCGTGGAGCTGCTGAGCAACTGCCAGCGATCCGTCGCCGCCAACGCAAACGATGCCATTCAGATTCAGTTGTTCGACGGTCGCTTGAACACCGGCCAGTAACTCAGGATCGAGATTCACTCGGTCATGGACGCCGACTGTCGCCGCGAACCGACCTTTATTGGTCGAGCCGAGGATTGTACCACCCTGAGTCAAGATGCCGGATGTGTTTTTGTGATTCAAAGGCACGTACGTGACTGGATCGACGAGACCTTCATAGCCTTTGAGGAAGCCAACGACTCCATAACCGTGCCGCTCGGCCGTCTTGACAACACCACGGATCACTGCGTTCAAACCTGGGCAATCGCCGCCAGAAGTCAGAACGCCAATACGCTTTGCATCGCGAGTCATGGATGCTCCTCTCCGTCGTTATTCGTGTACCTACCCCGTTCAGAAAGTCTAGTTTAGGGCTTAGCACTTAGGACTTAGAACTTAGTGAAGATCACTTCTCCATCTAAGCACTAAGCTATGAGTCGTAAGCCCTGGTCCCCATAATCGATTCAACCAACATGTCCCCAAGATCCGACACCGCTTTCTAGCAGCACGCCGCCCAGTTCGAGCTGTTACATGCGATCGGGCTACCACTGCAAGCCACAGTACTGAGTACAGCGTACTGAGAGCGCAAGATCCAGTATCGAATATCCAGCATCACGCCACACGAAGTTTCTCGCGGGCGAATTGGATGGCATCCAACAACGCATCGACATCTGCTTGCGAGTTGTAGACGCCGAAGCTCGTGCGAACTGTCGCGCTCACTCCGAGCAGGTCGTGCAACGGCATCGTGCAGTGATGGCCATGCCGCACGAAGACGCCTCGGCGATCGAGCAACTGAGCCAGATCTTCGGGATGCGTGCCATCGATCGTAAAGCTGATGATTGCACCACGATGCTCCGGGCCAGGCCCGTAGATTCGCATGCCGGGGATCTCGCTTAACCGCTTGTGGGCGTGCTGCATCAGTTGCTGCTCGTGCGCGTGAATCGCATCGAAGCCGATCGCGTTGACGTAGTCAATCGCACTGCCGAGTGCGATTGCTTGGGCGATTTGGATCGTGCCGGCCTCGAACTTCGCTGGCGGCCCAGCCCACGTCGAGTGATCTTTGTAAACGCGATCGATCATGTGCCCGCCAAAGAGCAGTGGATCTGTTTCGTCAAGCAACTCCTTTCGCCCGTACAATACGCCAACGCCGCTGGGGCCATAGAGCTTGTGGCTGGAGAACGCGAGGAAGTCGATGCCGGGCGTAGCGACATCCGTCGTGCCATGCGGGACACTCTGTGCGCCGTCGATAACAATGAACGCTCCCACATCGTGCGCTCGGGCTGCAAGTTCTCCGATCGGATTGATTGTGCCAAGGACATTCGACATGCCAGTCACGGCTAAGAGCTTCGTCTTTTCCGTCAACACTTCACTCAGACGACTCATGTCCAACCGGCCATCGTCGGTCAGCGGAATGAAGCGGAGCGTCGCTCCGGTTGCCGCGGCCAATTGCTGCCACGGAACGAAGTTGGCATGATGCTCCATCTCATTGATGAGTATTTCATCACCAGGCTTCACGTGTCGCCTGCCCCATCCCGATGCGACCATGTTCAGCGACATCGTCGTTCCTGCGGTAAAGACGACCTCATCGACGCTCGCCGCGTTAATCAGCTTTCGGATTCTCTCACGCGTTGCTTCGAGTTCCTCATCGACGATCGCTCCGAAGCGATAGACGCCGCGATAGGCGTTGGCGTAGAAGTTCTCGTAGACTTCACGCTCTTTATCAATCACGCATTGCGGCTTTTGAGCCGACGAGCCGCTATCGAGATACGTGAGCGGCAGACCCTTCGGCAGCGGCTTCCGCAGAATCGGAAAGTCGCGGCGAATGGCTTCGATGTCGAGTAGCTTCTTGGTCATTGGCGTGATTGTAGCCCTCACGCTCCGCGTGAGGATAGCGGCATTGTTAGCGAGTTCAATCTGTGATCCAAGCTCGTATGATAGGACGATGTCGATCGTCGCGCCGCTTACATCACGCGGAGCGTGATGCCTACTTTGATGCTTCCGCTTCAACCGCCAGTTTGCGGACCCGATCGACCATGCTGTACAAGCCGTTACGACGTAGCGGGCTCAATTGACGCTCTAGACCGAGTTTCGCGAAGACCACCTTCGGATCGACTTCAATGATTTCGCGAGGAGTCTTTCCCGAATACAAAGCCATCAGGACGGCGATCAGCCCGTTGACGATCATCGCATCACTGTTGGCCACGAACTCGACGACCGGTGGATCGCTGGGCGTGATCTCAGAAACCAACCAAACATTACTCTGACAACCGTGTACCTTGTGCTCATCGACCTTTGCCGCCTCTGGCAGCTCTGGCAGATCGAATCCCAAGTCGATCAAGTAGTCACAACGTTCATCCCAATCGACAAGTTCTTCGAACTCCTCGTAGATATCGTCGATGGTCAGATCAAAAGACACAGACACGCCTTTACCTCGGTTGGTTCATCAGGTATCGCCTCCTGCATTCTAGGCTGCACGAGAGATCTGTCCAAGGTCCGCCTCGGAGAGACGTGCAACAGCGAAACTGTATCACTAGCCTCGGAGATGCAGACCTACACCTACTTCCGTCGCCACAAGATTCGGTCTTCGATTCCAAGCTGCTGCTGAGTGGCTTCGATGTCGGCTTTGAAGCGTTTGGCATCCACGGGATAGCCGGCGGTTGGTTTGAGGTCTGGAACGTGGGTCGCCCAGAAGGCGTTAAAGGCTTTCATTGCTAGTTCGCGCAGGTACTTGGAAGCCATCGACGCCAGGGCGGTCGGCAGAAAGCTCTCGCCTTTGGCTGTGAATCGGATCTGAATGCGGCGGCTTGCCGGTCCCCATCGATAGATACTCGTCTCCCGACTCTCGCGCACAATCTCGGCCAGATAGTCGGGAAAGATCGTTTGCAGTAGCGCTCCATACTTGTTCCGGCCGCCGTGCTTGTCGCACTGGATGATGACTCGCTCGCCTGCCGTCTCTTCAAGCACGGCCTTCACCAGTTGCAGCGTCTCGTGAGACAAAGCCACTCCCTTCGAATCGTGCTCGTCGAGTAGCTTGTTGAAGCGAGCCGGGAACACCGCGGTCGATCGAAGATGCAACAACGAGACACTTGCTTCGCTCAGCCCACTCGCAAGTCGTTCGGCGCAACGCTGCAAGTCGCTCACGTCCAGATCGGCCGGCAGCGCCGAATCATAACCGTCATACCACGGCACTTCGTCGAGATAACCCGCCTCGTGCCGCGCGAAGGTTGCCCAGGCCTCGCGCCAAGTCGTGACCGTTTGCCCCGCACAAGCCGAACACGACAACAAACCTCGCTCGAGGTTCGCCCAACCGCCACCAGGCTTGTACAGCGCTTTGGAGTCGGCGATCGGAACGTGCTTCTCGCTCGAAGTATCTGCTCGCACAACCTTCCTCAACACGCGATACAGATCGATCGCGTTGTCGTCATCCGGTATCTGCCACGCCGTTGCGGAAATCAACAGCGGCCCGAAGTTCGGTCCGTATCCAGCTTCGTCGGTGCCGATGAGGATGGTCACGGCGTTAGTTTACCCGATGGTTGCAATCGTCAAGGCGAGCGGGGGACGTGCCGTTGAGACTAGTACTTCGTCTCGACTTAGCTTTCGGGTAGGCCGTAGCCGTAGCGAAAGTCGCCAAGACTTTCGGCCAATACCGGGAAGAGCCGAAGCTCTTGGCGAGCTTCGCTACCTGAAAACTGAGCTGCGACGGAATACTAGCACACTTAACTGGTTATGAATCGGTCGTTTAACCGCAAGCCGGAGGCGTGCGCTTCCTCGTCAGAGAGAATCGCACTCCTCCGATACTATGAAAGAGCGAGCAAGAAAGTAAAACGATTCTCCTGTGAATGCGGCGTAGCAAAGGTTGCTCGCCAATGTTGTT
>PBSM01000326.1 GCA_002726245.1 Planctomycetaceae bacterium
AATAAGTGGCGTAAGCTTCCAGCTTGCGAACCCGCATTATCGCAAGCTGGAAGCTTACGCCACGGAAAACCGGACAGTTATTTCCAGAACGATCCTTAAGGCACCGAGACACCTCGTTGTACGCCGCCGCCGGCATGACTGCAATCGGCGATTGGGCGGGGATAGCCAATTCGACCTCGATCGGGCAAAATGACTGGTTCGGCTCGGCGGAAAGTAGTTGAGTACTGAGTACTGAGTACTGAGTACTGAGTGCCGAGTACTGAGTGCCGAGTACTGAGTACGATCGCAACGCCGTTGATGGCCAAGGCAATACAACGTCCATAGACAGAAAACAGCGACACATGAGCATCATCGGAGCCATACACGGGCGTCAGATTCTAGACAGTCGAGGCAATCCCACGGTTGAAGTTGAAGTCTCTCTCACCGACGGCGCGTTCGGGAGAGCTGCGGTCCCTAGCGGAGCGAGCACGGGAGCCCATGAAGCGTGGGAATTGCGGGATGGTGGCGATGCGTTTTTAGGCAAGGGTGTCACGAAAGCTGTCGAAAACATCAACGAAACCATTGCCGATGCACTCAGCGGCTGGGACGCACTTGATCAAGCCGGTATCGATCAGCAGATGGTTGTTCTCGATGGCACGGACAATAAGAGCAAGCTCGGTGCCAATGCCATCCTGGGCGTCTCGCTGGCGGTCGCCAAGGCAGCGGCGCAGCACACGGCTCAACCGCTCTACCGTTACCTCGGAGGAGTTGGCGCGAACGTGCTGCCTGCTCCGATGATGAACATTGTCAACGGCGGTGAACACGCGGACAACTCCGTCGATGTGCAGGAATTCATGGTGATGCCGCTCGGTTTCGAGCGGTTCAGCGATGCGTTGCGTTGTGGCTGCGAAGTCTTTCACCACCTGAAGAAGGTTCTCAACAGCAAAGGTCTCAACACGGCTGTTGGCGACGAAGGCGGTTTTGCTCCGGATCTGGGAAGCAACCGCGAAGCTCTCGATCTGATCATGGAGGCCATCGAGAAAGCTGGATACAAGCCGGGCGAACAGGTGCAGATCGCACTAGATGTCGCGGCCACCGAGTTGTACGGCACCGAGAAGAAGGTCTACAAAGTGGACAGGCAGGAGATCGATTCTGCCGGGATGGTCGATTTCCTCGCGGATTGGGTTGAGAACTATCCTATTTGCTCAGTCGAAGATGGTTGTAGCGAAGATGACTGGGACGGCTGGAAGCAACTGACGGTTAAGACCGGCTCGAAGGTGCAGCTTGTGGGTGACGATCTGTTTGTCACCAATACCGAGCGATTGCAGCGCGGGATCGACGAAGGAATCGCCAACAGCATCCTGATCAAAGTGAACCAGATCGGCACGCTCAGCGAGACAATCGCCGCAATTCATCTTGCCCATCGCAATGGCTACAGCAGCATCGCGAGCCATCGCAGCGGCGAGACGGAAGACTCGACGATCGCGGATCTGGCGGTGGGACTTGGGACCGGTCAGATCAAGACCGGTTCAGCTTCTCGCAGCGACCGCATGGCGAAGTACAACCAACTCCTTCGGATCGAAGAAGAACTTGGCGACGGAGCCATCTACGGCGGCCCGCTGTTTCCGAAGAGGTAGGGACGCAAGTCGTTCCTTGGCTGGAAGCCGAAGCCACGAAGAACTCTAGCCTCTCCGAGTTGTGCAACAGTCAGCGCAAAACAGTGTCAAACCCGGGGATGACTGATACAGTGCTTCGGAAACCGCCTGTCAATCGTTTTCCGGTTTGTCCGATGACGTGTCAAGTATCAGCAAATCGACCAGAAGCTTTCGATAACTGTTCGCGAGCCATCCCAAATAGCCGAGTACTCCTAGCCCTGCCAAGACGCCGCAGACCATCGCAGTCGGGTTTCCTCAAAAGAAGACGACGGAGGCCAGCACGGCACAGGCTGCGAAGATCGAAACAAGCACCTTCAGTTTCATCACGCTCGACCAGTTGCGTTTCGCGTGACTTGCAATCGCGGTTCGCCGAGTCTCATTGGCAAGATCGCGCATGGCGTTCATCTTCGCGGGAGCTTCAGGAGCCTGCCGGCTAGGCTTGTATTCCTTGGCCTCGATCTTCTCCACGGGCTCGTCCGGCACGACGGTTGGAGCATCGACAACCTCGTTGTATTCCGTGATAGGTTCGCTTGTGACCTCTTCCGGCGTGGACTCTGCTTCGAGTTCGTTGTCGCCTCCACGCACGCGATTCAGCAGTCGCTCCATGTACGCTTCTATTGATTCGTCCCCGTCTTGATCATCGACAACACTTTCTTCGGGCTTCCGAAATACGTCGGCTGGTGACGTCGGCGCGTTCGTCTCCAACGGCGCTGCGACGACTGTCGATCCCGTTGACTCCCGCCTGCGGTCGGTGTTGAGATGATCCATGCTCCCTATTCCGCCAAGCGCGGGAGCTGAGGACTCCGCTTCTGCCTCGCCGTCTTCTTTCCAAAGGCCGGTTTGTCCCAGCCTCGCTAGGACGTCGGCGGTACTGACCGGTGGCTCATCCGACAACTGTTCGAGAGGAGTTTCTTCTGTCACCTCATCCGTCAAGGTCGGACTGCCATAATCACCCACAAAACCTCCCGCTGCCGGCTCGACTTTGTTCTGATAGGCGTCGCAACCGTAGTTGCCAACGAGCGATGCTGCTTCCGGTGAATAATCCGAGGGCCCGTCGAACGTCTCGTGAGAAGACGGCAAATCGCTCTGAAAGTGGCTGGCTTCCATCGCGCCACGATCATCATCATCGTCGTCAATCAACGAACTCGCTGACAGGAATCGGTCGAGCGGGCTCGAGACCTCAGCCGGCTCGTTGGTCTGCAACTCGCTGGTCGAAACGCTGTCGTCCAAGTCAGCAACGCCACTGGTCGCCATCGAATCGACTATCTGTTCGCCTTCTTGGCGGGCCATCGCATCCTTCTCGCGTGACGCGTGCTCGCGATGATCGTCTTCGATCTGCTGGCGCTGAGGCTGCAGTTCCTCTTCGAACCACTGTCGTTCCGCCTGCCACTGTTCTCGCTCGCTGTCATGCTGCAATTGAAGTCGTTCGAACTGCGGTTGCAGATCTTCCGTCGAAGCTTCCTGCTCGTCGCGTTCTTGCTCGAGCCGCTTCAGGCGTTCTCCGGACTGCTCAAGCTGCTCGATGAGACCCTGGCGATCAGACTCCCACGCGTCGCGTTTCTCGGTGTCGGTGGAGGCAAGAGCCGTCGCTTCATCGGCTTGCTGTGTTACTTCCGCAAGTTGTTGCTGTAATTGCTGACGTTCGTCTTCCCAGTCCGCGCGGGCTGCTGCGTACTCGGTTGTTTTCTCCTCGAGCTTCGTCGTCAGGCTCACCATCGATTTCTGCAGCTCCTGACCATGAGCTTGCGCGTCTTCGTAAGTCGCTTGCAAGTCATTCGTCTGCTGGCGAGTCTCTGCCAACTCTTCTCTGAAGGCAGCAAGCTGTTGCTGATTCTCTTGGAGTTGAGTTTCCAATTCGTTCCGCTTGTGCTGCCACACTTGCTCGCGTTCTGTATCGCCTCGCTCTCGCTCTTGCAGTTCCTGCGTAGCCTCTGCGAGCTGTCTGGCCTGTTCGTCGGCGGCGGGTTTCAGCTCTGCCTGCTCAGACGGAGCGACCGCAAGTCTTCTTGCAACGCGTCGATCTCAATTCGTAGATCCGTGACGTCCGTGGATCGCAAAGCTACTTCTTGTTCCAAGACGCGTCGCTCAGCGTTCCAGCGCTCCTCATCGTCGGTGTGAAGTTGTCGAGCGAGTTCTATTTGTTCTCTCAGCTCGGCCGCCTGGTCGCTAGCAGTTCCGAGTTGTCGCTCAGATGCAGCGTTGCTTTTGAGTCCACGTCCGCGTTTCGCTGCAACTCGGCGAGCTGTCGTTCGAGACTCTCTAGTCGTGTTACATAAGCGGTCGCATCCGCCCCTAGCACCGCCGGAGATTGTCTCCGCCCCGGCATTGTGTCACTCAAGACCTCCAATTCGGCTCCGCCGATCTGTAGACAGTCGCCGGCCGCGAGAACTTTGTCTTCAAATATCTCGTCACCGATCACCGCCGCGCCCGAGTCTTACCATCGCACGACATTTCGCGCTGCGCCTCGCAACAGGACGCATTCCAGCGGCGCGACGTCCGTGCCAGCCAGGCAGACGATGTTTCCGGAATCAGAGCCAACCGTCGCCTTCTGAGCACCGAGCTGAATGACCTCGCCGGTGCGACCTGAATCGCAAGACACTCTCAACCGCAAGTCGTCAGTCGGCTCTCCCAGGAGACCGTCTTCGTACAGGTTGCCTCTTGGACCTCAACGATTGTCATCAGTCTATTCCCGTTCGCTGCATATGAGGCGTTAATAGTTAGCTACAGCGCGACCTGCATCTTCGTGAGCCGAGTATGGCGTCGCCGCTGCACGAGTCGCGGTAAGTCAGAAACCACCAAAGGGATGTAGCTCACCGCTAGATACGCGTCAAAGCATGGTGTTGGGGATTTCTAGTCTGCCCAGCCGACCTGATCCGCAAATCCTAACCGTTCCCGCAAAATCGGCTGTACAGATAAACCGATTCTGTCGATTAACGGTATGCAAACTGTTGTTACGGATTTGATGGGTCCCGGGGGAAGGAGCAGAGGCAGACACGCTTCGCAAAGTGTCCGTGTCACCAAACACGGAAGGCGGCGATGTGGCCTCTCTTGAACTACCTCGCAGGTGTACATGCAACTTCTTTCGCAGCAGTGACTTACAGATTGTTGTTTGACGGCGTTCCAGGCACTGCCGTTGGATTCGGCGCGTACCTCTCCCCAGGAGCGGTATGCGTACTATAGTTTGGTTGTCGCCGGCAGGAGCTCGCGGCAGGAACGAGAAGAACGACGAACAAGGCACTTTTTTGAGGAGGTTCGACCGCGACCACGAAGGGGGGGCCTTCGATGTTCGCCCATCGGACTGAGAGGTGATGTCGTATGGCACGCAAAAACGCAATCTTGAATCTCCGGCAAGTTCTCATTAAGCGCCGTGATGGCTTGCGCCAGGCACTTGCAGGTGACCTCAGTCTGCTGAAGGAACTGCGTGAGCAGACCTCTGGCGACGTAGTCGATTTCGCACTCGATTCGGCTCAGGACGAGCTGAGCTCTCAACTAGCTGAGGTTGAAAGCCGCGAGCTGGCTCAAATCGAAGCTGCCTTGGAACTGATGCGCGAAGATAAATACGGGCTCTGTGAAGGCTGCGAGAAGGCGATACCTCTTGCTCGCCTGCAAGCCTTGCCCTACGCCGCGACTTGTATCGAATGTCAGCGGGCCGCGGAACGCGGTGGTGCTGGCAGTGGGTACGTTGCTGACTGGGGACGTCTGCTTGACACCGATGGCGGAGAGAAGGATGTCACGTTCAGTGACATCGAAGTTCAGTAGTGCAGGTTGCCCACAAGATTGGACGCTTGATCGTATTGCCCGCTGCACCAGGCACTTAGAGTGCTCCAGTGCGCGCAGGTGCGGTAGTTCGCTCGTGACACGGAGGTCCGGCAGGTGAAGGTCTCGGCTTGGTTATGCACTTGTGTCCTGATCGCATCCTACATCAGTGCTCCAGTCTCTGTAAGCGCTCAGCTTACGGAAGCTGAGAACACAGCGACTATCGATCGAGGCCAACTCTACGACGAATTAGCAGCCGAAGTTGAAGCACTCGGCCCTCAGCTCGGTTTACTAAAGCGAGTTGCACGGCTCGTCAAGCCGACCGTCGTTCACATCGATGCCAGCAAGCCGCGTAGCGCCGGTGTTCGAGCCAATGGAAAACCACTCGAAGAAGCAGGGTCTGGCGTCATTGTCGAGACTGCTGACAAGTTCTATGTGATCACGAATCGGCACGTGATCGATGATTCCGATCTGAACGGCATCGCCATCAAGCTCTACGATGGGCGGATCATTCACCCGACGAATCTCTGGGCGGACCGTGAAACCGATGTGGCGGTGATGGCAGTCGGGGTGACAGGATTAACAGCGGCGCGAATTGGCAGCAGCGACGACGTCGAAATCGGCGAGTTTGTGATCGCCGTTGGCAGCCCGTTCGGACTGAGCCATTCCATCACATACGGAATCATCAGTGCCAAAGGGCGCCGCGATCTGCAGCTCGGTGACGGAAACATTCGTTATCAGGACTTTATGCAAACGGATGCTGCGATCAACCCCGGCAACAGCGGTGGCCCGTTGGTGAATCTGCGTGGCGAAGTCGTCGGGATCAACACGGCGATTGCCAGTAGCTCGGGCGGCAGCGAAGGTATTGGTTTCACGATCCCCATCGATATGGCGATCACCGTCGCTCAGCAGTTCATTGAACACGGTCGCCCCGTGCGTGCATTCCTCGGTGTGAACCTGAACGGCAAGGATTACGATGCCGAATATGCGGCGAGGCTCGGCTTGCCAAGCTTGCGCGGTGCGCTGGTCGATAGCGTGATCGGCAACTCACCCGCCGTGGAAGCTGACATGCGACCGGACGACGTTGTGTTAGAGTTTGATGGGCACAAGATCGAGGACGACGATCATCTGATCAAGATCGTTGGATTCACACGCGTGGCCAAAGAAGTTGAAGTGGTCGTCTTCCGCGAAGGCGAAGTCATACAACTGCACGTGAAGCTCAGTGAGCGGCGACGCGCGGAGACGCGATAAGCACGTCACGTGCTGCGGCTCGATTCTCGTGCTAGGTGCGACGGCCGCAATCAGTTAGAGCACGCTTGATGCAATCGGTGACTGCCACCGCATCAATCTCTGTGACGACGTCCATATTGGGCATCCAGAGTGTTTTGATTCGCCGATCGAAGACGGTCGCGCCTTTGGTCAGGTCGCCGCGGATTTCTACATCACCCGCCATCTGCTCGGCCTGGAACAATTCGGGTTGCACGATGGAGAAGTAAGCGACTGCAGCATGTAGCCGGATACTCTCTTGGCCCAATGTCTGATGGTGGGCGCGGAACGCAAAGGGCAGGATCTTCCGCAGCAGGGCCCCGGCCCTCGTTGTTTCCTCCGGCAACTCGTCGATCGTATCAAAGTTGAGGGCGACCTCCCGAGTGGCGTCGAGCGGAATGAGCGTCTTTGTTGTACCAGACCGGAAGACGCTGCGTGCGCTTACCGGGTCGCAATACATGTTAAATTCGGCCGCAGGTGTGACGTTGCCGCCGACACTCACGCTGCCCCCGCAGATGACAATTCGGCTGATCAGCGTCCCTAGCTCCGGATCGCGTTTCAAGGCACGAGCCACATTCGTTAGTGGGCCGAGGCAGAGGATCGTGACTTCATCCTCCGCGGCACGAACCTCGTCGCAGATGATCTTGTCGGAAGGGTGTTGATGATGGAGTTGCGAGACGCTGAAACCGGCATTCCCCAATCCATCGCGTCCATGCAGTGTCGTACCATCGACCGCGGGTGCCTCTTCGACCTCCGTGGCAGCTCCAACACGCGGGAAACGAGGGGGATCGAGTTGGTCGATGATGGCTTGAACGTTGCGACCGGCTTGCTCCGGCGAGACGTTTCCCGCCACGGCGGTCACTGCCACGACTTCGACTCTCGGATCGAACAGCGACATGCATAGCACGGCCGCGTCATCGATTCCCGGGTCGCAGTCGATGATCACCTTCCTTGCCATGAGGGCGGATTGTAAGATTCAGCCTGCGAAACAACAAGGCAGATGTTCGATTACCATTTTGCGAGTAGCGATCTTGTGAGCGAAGACATCAAAACGGTGACGGGTCGCGTGGCGGGCGGCGAGGATCTCTCGATGGACGAGATGGCAGAAGTCATCGGTTCCATCATGGCCGGCAACTGGCAAGACGACGAGATCTCGCTGTTTCTTAACACCCTGCGTTTGAAGAGTGAAACCGTTCCCGAGATCGCGGGCGCGGCGGCAGCGATGCGAACACACATGACACCGATTCGCTCGTTGCGAGAGGGTCTGATTGACACATGCGGGACCGGTGGAGATGGATCGGGCACTTTCAATATCAGTACCGCTGCGGCCATCGTCACCGCGGCGGCTGGAGTTCCAGTCGCCAAGCATGGGAATCGCAGTATCACCAGCAAGACAGGCTCAGCCGATGTGCTCTCACACCTGGGCGTGAACATCGAAGCTTCGGTTGCAACAGTTGAACGCTGCCTAGACGAAGTCGGTATCTGTTTTTGCTTTGCTCCCCAGCTTCACGCCTCGATGAAGAACGTCGCGGCGGCGCGAAAGAAACTTGGCGTACCGACGATTTTCAACATGCTCGGCCCGCTCTGCAATCCAGCCTCGGCACCGTACCAGTTGCTCGGCGTGGGCAAACCGGAATTGCGGCCGAAGCTCGCCCAAGCCTTATCGTTGTTAGGAGCGAAGCGGGCGGTTGTCGTGTGCGGCGAAGATGGCTTGGACGAAGTTACGATCAGCGGACAAACGAATGTCTCGGACGTCCGTGATAGCACGACCCAGGAGCTGACTTGGCAGCCGAGTGACTTTGGGATCGAAGAAGCCGACAAGGACTTGATGAGGGTCGATGGTCCAGAGGCAAGTGCGGCAATGATCCGCCGGATTCTTGCGGGCCAGGCAGGCCCACCTCGAGACATCGTCGTGCTGAACGCCGCTGCCGCACTCTGGACTGCCTCGCTCGACCAGTCGCTCCAAGCATGCGCTGAGAGAGCGGCTTCGGCAATCGATTCAGGAGCGGCCAGCGACCTGCTTACCAAGCTTGCGGAAACGAGTCACGCCTGATGTCCCGCGCGACGTTGTCTCTGGTGCTCCTCGTTTCATGCGCTCACGCCTTAGTGCATGGCTATGAGGTTGGGCTGGCGAGTGTCGAACAAGAGATTGCGGTCGAGTACTTCGGCGAAGATGTTGGCAGTGGCAAAGGCTTTACTGGTCGCCTCTCTAACACTTGGCGTTTGATGTGGGGACTGGGAGCGGTTGTTGCCGGCTTCCTTGTGGATCGGTTTGGAGCGAGACGACTTCTGACGCTCTACTTGCTCGGCTGTGGTGGGGCGTGCGCGTTGGCGGCGACTTCCACGGACGAATCGTCTCTGTTGGTCGCGATGATCTCGATGGGCTTGATGGCTTCGATCTATCACCCCGCAGGCTTGTCGCTCATCTCACATGAAACGACTGCTGAAGAGCGGCCCCGCGCGCTAGGTCTTCACGGCATCTTCGGTTCCGCCGGACTTGGCTCGACTCCGTTGTTCGTCGGAGTCCTCCTCGCGGCAAGTATGAGTTGGCGCAACATTTACTGGGTGCTGATGGTGCCCGGGTTGCTATTGGGGCTGGTCTTTCTCGTGCAAGCGTTCCGTCATCGCTCGATCGAATCGCGAAAGACAACCGCGTCCGGTGAGAGTGACGACCAAGACCACATCGATTGGCCGTGCTTCTTCACACTAACTTTGATGGCCTCGGTCCAGGGTTTCGTGTATTCGGCCTTCATCAGTTTCTTGCCACGCTATCTCGACGGCACTCCTAGCATGGTGCGAGGTCATTATCTCGCTGCCGGCGTTCTGCTGATCGGGTGCATCGGACAGGAACTGGCTGGACGATTCGCGAGCTCCGCGATTCTGGAGCGACAGTTGGCATGGATCACCTTTGCCAACGTACCGTTCTTGCTGTGGATGGCGTTCGCAACCACTTGGGACCGCGCGGTTGCAGCCGGTCTCCTAGCCTTGGTCCATTTCATGCACCAGCCGATCTACAACAGTTTGATTGCCAAGTACACGCCGCGTCATCGACGCAGTCTCTGCTACGGCTTCAGCTTCGCGATGGGGCTTGGTTTGGGCAGCTTCGGCGCGAGCTTTGCTGGTGCCTATCAAAGTGACGCCCTCGTCTACGGAACGCTCGCTGCGACCGCCGCTTTTGGCGGTCTTATCTGCATCACCCTGAGTCTCCTCTGTCACCGGCAGAGCACGCGCTCTTGGTAACGCTCTCCTGGGCGGATAGAATCGCTCGGCTGCACACACGTTCCCTCTCCCCCCGGGAGAGGGTTAGGGCCTTCAGAAGTAAACCGTAGACCGTTGTCTTTCGTCGGCGCCCCTCACCCCAGCCCTCGCCCGGAGGGAGAGGGAGCCGGAAAGCTGCTCGATCGGGAAGTCATGGCCGCGGAACGGACGCCGCAATCACACGCTTCTTTGCTAGCATCGCCCTTGGCGTTGCTAACGCGCCTTGTCTTGAAAGCCCCGCGAGCTGTCATCGCGGTTGCGATCCTCCTCGCGGGAGCTTGCATTGTGCTGGCGGTTGGCTGGATGGGATTTCATACCAGCCGGCTGGACTTGCTGAACGCGAACAGCGCGTTCAATCGTCGTTGGCTCGTGTATCTGGATGAATTCGGCGATCAGGATGATGTCGTCGTGGTCGTCGATGGTCCGACCGAGGCCGCGGTCGTCGCCGCGTTAGAGGACCTGGCCGAGTCCGTGAGGCAGGACAACGCTTTCTATTCCCTAATGCATCAAGTGAATTTGTCACCACTTCGTTCCAAGGCGTTGCATTACCTGTCGCCGGATCAGCTCCAAAAAGTCGAGGCCTTCGTCACGGAGTTCGATCCAATTACGAAAAACGATTGGAGTCAACTGACTCTCAGCCGAATGCTCGCCGATTCACAATCCGCGAAGGGTGCCTCGTCCGATTCAAATCGAATGAAGAGCCTTGTCGCGATTCTTGGCGACGCAGCAGCTCCACCACCGCCGGTCGCGGAGTTCGCAGAGCTTGTGGAATTGGAAGCCGAATTCAGCAATCGTCACCTCCTGCTGAACGACGGACTTCGTGGGTTGCTATTGCTACGAATTGCGGTCCCTCGAACCAACTCGAACGCCATCCGGCAAGCCGTCGATTTGCTTCGCGATCGTGTCGCGCGAGCCCAACTGCAACATCTCGATATCGGTTTCGGAATCACGGGAATGCCGATTCTCGAACACGACGAAATGCTTTCCAGCCAGCAGGACACTACAAAGGCCAGCATCTTGAGCTTGGCAGGCGTCGCGTGTGTCTTCGTCGCCGGTTTTGGTGGGCTACGACGCCCGATGCTTGCGGTCGCGACATTGTTGATTGGAATTGCTTGGTCGTTCGGCTACATCACACTAGCGGTCGGCCACTTGAACATCCTAAGTGTCGCCTTTGGCGTCATCTTGATTGGTCTCGGAATCGACTTTGGTATCCATTATCTCGCTCGTTATCTGCAGTTGCGCGAAGCCGGCATCGACACCAGCGAGGCATTGATCGACACGGCGAGCAGTGTCGGGCCGGGAATCGTGACGGGTGGGCTGACGACTGCACTCGCTTTCAGCACGGCTGCGCTGACCGAGTTTACGGGAGTCGCCGAGTTAGGCGTTGTGGCTGGCGGAGGAATCCTACTGTGTGTTGTCGCGGCCTTGCTTGTGCTGCCAGCTTTGTTGTCAGTGTCGGACGGGTATGAAGGCGTCGCAATTCAACGGAACACGCTACCGTTTGGCGCGATTTGCCGGACGACAGGTCGCGTGCCAAGCGTCGTCCTCTTCCTGACATTCACGGCAACGGTCGGCCTCGCCTTCGGTATCACGAAGTTGCGATACGACCACAATCTCTTGAATCTTCAACCTCGGAATCAGGAGAGCGTGGAGGTCGAACGTAAACTCGCAGCAACTTCTGACCGCAGCGTTTGGTTCGCGGTGTCGATGTGCCAGGACCGCGAAGAGTTGATGACCCGGAAGGAGGCTCTCGAGGCTTCACCATTCGTAACGGCGACCGAGGAAATCGTCTCGCTGCTACCCGAGAGTTCAGCGAACCAGCGGCAGAGGATTCAGCGAATCAACGAGCCACTCGCTTTGCTGCCGGAAGAGCCTCCAGTGCTGCCAGTCGTTCCACAGACAGAGTTGCTACAACTGCTATCGGAGTCGTCGCGGGAGCCCGCCTCTAGCGCAGACGCTTCGATGCGAGATCTGCTACAGCAACTCAGCGGCCTCTCGCCACAAGACTACTTCCAACGCGTCTCGCGTCTTCAACAAAGCACGGCCGACACGGTACTCTCAACGCTTCGTATGCTAAGCGCGATGTCTAGCCTCGCGCCTCCAACGATTGAAGACCTCCCTGGCCCGTTAGTTCACCGTTACGTGGGACGGCGTGGCCAGCATCTGTTGAGGATCTACGGCCGCAGTGACATTTGGAATATGAACTCTCTTCGCGAGTTTGTGCGTGCGATAGAAGAAGTCGATCCGCTCGCGACCGGTCATCCGATCCAAACGTTCTACGCATCGACGCAGATGCAAGAGAGCTATATTCACGCCGCCGTTTACTCGCTTCTAGCAGTTGCTATCGTGCTGATGCTCGATTTTCGGAATATCGCTCACTCGCTCCTGGCGATGCTTCCGATGGGACTAGGTCTCGTCCAGTTGCTTGGGTTGCTAGGCTGGCTCAACATTCCGTTGAATCCTGCCAACATGATCGTACTTCCACTGATCCTCGGCATCGGCATTGATGATGGCGTGCATGTTGTCCATGACTTTCTGCGACAAGCCAACAGCTATCAGATCTCGTCATCCACTGCCACTGGCGTATTCCTGACTTCCGCGACAACGATGATTGGCTTCGGCAGCATGATGATCGCGTCGCACGCCGGCCTGCGCAGCCTCGGACAAGTCCTCACGCTCGGCGTCTTCTGCTGCCTCGTCTCGTCCGTGCTCGTTTTGCCAGTGATTCTCAGCCGTGTACGTCGCTGATTACAGGCAGGCTCGCTCAGCCTTCTCAGGAATGCGATTTGCTGGTACTCTAAGAAGTCTGCTGAAACTGAAGTATCCACCGCTGGTGCTGGTGATCGTTCATTTACGAGACAGGAGCTGGACTAATGGCCAAACCAACCCGCAAGCTGAAGAAAGCAAATCACGGTGCCCGCCCCGCCAATAACCGGGCTCGCAAGGCGAAGGCGAAGAAAATCCGCACATAAGTTGCATTGTGATTCAAGAGAGGCCGATGTCTTCCAGATCCGCCGCGATCCATCCGCGCGGGCGGTTGGCTGCAACAGCTATCTACGAAGGAGCTGCCCGTGGCTGCCAAAGATCTGATCTTTGACTTCGCGACTCTGGACTTCGACAAACCGACGGCGGACATCGAAACGATCCGGAAATACAATCCGCAGCGGTTCGAGATGGAACACCTCACCGCTATCGTGCATGAAGATCCTGAGAACCACATCTGCGTCGGTTACAAGGACGTCACCGAAGACGAATTCTGGATCCGAGGTCACATGCCTGGCATACCACTCATGCCTGGCGTAATCATGCTCGAAGCGGCTGCTCAACTCTGCAGCTACCTGGTCCAGAGATACGACCTACTTGGCACTAAGATGGTCGGCTTCGGTGGCTTGGAGGATGTCCGCTTTCGCGACCCGGTCCTTCCGGGCGACCGCCTGATCCTGCTCTGCGAACTGATCAAAGCGCGACGCATGCGGATGATGATCAGTCGCTTTCAGGGAGTTGTTGGCGACAAGATCGTCTTCGAAGGCAAGATCAAAGGGATTCCGATTCCAGTCGATGCCCTGGAGAAACTGCGCGAGCAGCGCTAGAACGCCGTTGTTAAACCGTAGGCTTATGCCTGAGCATGACCTACGTCGCCTTCCGGTCATTCGTTGCCAGCCCTGCCCATTCGATCCAATCTTCGATTTCTTCGCGATCCGGAGCAGCGCTGCTGCGAAGCAGGCGTTTGCCCTCGCGCGACATCGCAAATTCACTGGCTTCAGCGAGCAAGTCGTCTACGGAAGCGGTAGCGACATCTTGCGCTTCAGCGTAATCACAGGCGAGGAGGATCTGCGCGTCGTGACCGCGCAGGTTCGGAATGTTGCAAACCAAGCTGGACTGAGCCTGCCAGTCTTCGACGGTCTCTGCATCGGCATGTCGAAGTCGCAATTGCTTCGCAACGTCCTCAGCATCACACGCCAGCAACTGTTGGACGGTAGTGATACCAATCTTTCGCAGACGCTTCGCCGTCGTCGCGCCGATCGATGGAGCATCGACAACGTCATCAGCGGGTTTGAGATAATGCCGCAGCTTTGGATGCTCGCCCTTCGGCTTTGATTCACCGAAGGTCTGGATTGTCTTTTGCGAGATGCTCACGACCGGCTTCCGAGAAACTTCGCGAACCTCGGCACCTTGACCGTGCTGCTGCCCGATTGGCCCGAGTGGCCGCTGATCAAGTTCACTTACCGACACGTGAAGTACTTCCTCGGCGTGAAGACGTCGAACTTCGCGATCATCGGCCGGCATTGTCTTGTTGACGCGCCCGTTCGTCTTCAACTCTTTGTACATTGCCTGGACGACCTTACGGTCCTTCGAGTCCACTAGCTTCCGGGTGACCCAGCCAATCGGGGTCGTCAGCGTGGCGAGGTATCCGCCGATCGTCACACTCGCCCTGGGCGGTTCGACATCGGCTTCATCGAAGATCTGTTCTAGCACGCGGGCGAAGCTGACGGCGGCGAGGCCGATTTGTTCCGCGATCGCACCTTTGATCGTCTGGTCGAGCCCGCTCGGCGGATCTTTCACACCGGCTTCGAGATCGTAATGATCGATGATCGTCTGATAGTGCATGTTGCCGATCTCAGCCCCGGCACGGATCATCTCGCCCAACCAGTCATCACCCTCAAGCTCCTCGACTTCCGGGTGTCCTCCCTGCTCTTCCAAGACGTTTTGTAACTCGTCGTACGACTTGGCAATGCTCCACTCGACGGCGCGATGGATCTGAGTTTCTTCTTCCGATTGCGCTGTATGAAATGGCATGAACGGATCGGTGAAGTAATGGCTGAGCACACCGGCCGAATAGATCGCGTTCGCCCAAGCTCCTTCCCGAAACTCTCGCACCGACTTCTTGAACCACTCCTCCGCTTTACCGACTGCGCCGCCCCAGTAGTTCTGGTGGACATGCAACACATGGTTCCTGAAGTCCTTGAATTTCTTGTCCGGGGCCTTCGATCCCTCCAGGTATCGATCGAAGTAGTACAGGAACAGGTTTCGCCATCGCTGAGCGTCTTCATCTTGCAAATGTCGTAGCGCATCTAACGCCAGCTTGTGATGCGTGCTCGTGCATTCGTTGGTAAACACGACTCGAAAAAGGAGAGACATCGCGAGTTCCTGTGAACGGACGAGCAAGCTGGAACAAGATCGGCGCAAGCAGACGGGCATCCTGTGCATCGGCAAGGTTCAGCCTCGTCTTTAGGAACATCCCTGCTAGCAGTCGGCTATAATGCGAGGCTCTATTACTGATCCTTCGCGTTCTAAGCCATGACTGAATCCAATCGACCGACAAATCTCCGCCAGCTACGCGAAAGCGGCTGGGTTTCGAGAACCGTTAAGCAAGAGATTCACGACAACTTTCTCGCCTCGCTCGCCAGCGGAGAGGAATTTTGTTTGGTGGTGTAACTTTCTTTCTGTACTTTCAACTGTTTGACATTGCCGCCTTGCGTTTCGTGAGCCTGCGAACGAAAGGCAAGGCGGCAATGTTGGCGGT
>PBSM01000327.1 GCA_002726245.1 Planctomycetaceae bacterium
CCTGTCAGCTTGGCATAATTTGGCAGAATACCCTTGTTTTGAAGGGCTTGGCGCAAATCTCATGCCAAAACGCAGGGAGTCAAATGGGAAATGCGGGATCAAATACGTCACTCCGTTAAATGTGTAGACGGCGTGTCCGGACAGGTGGATCCCGCGGGACGCTGTTTCCACTCTTTGTAGGGCGGCGTGGATTCGAGTATCGCGCCGCCGACGTTGATTTGCGAACGCAGGAAGGCGGTGAGCTTCTTGTCAGGAGCGAACAGTAACGTCGTTTCGCTTTCTCCCTGGCCAGCACGGATGGTCGAGATCTTCTCCCACACAATCCCGTCTGTCGAAGCAACCAGGTGCGCTTCTCGCCGATCGTTCGAGGACGGGCGGTGTGCTCCGGAGTAGTACTTGCCCTCATGGAGGACTGGTTTCCAAAGAATGAAACCATCGCGATAGATCTGCTGCGGTTTGCTCCACGTTGTGCCATCGTCGGTGTAGCTGACAAACGCGTCGAATCGACCATCGTGCAGACTGTTGATGTACAAAAACAAACGGTTCTCGGTCGGCAGTAGCTGGGCATCACGGTCGTCGCCCGCCACGTCAAACTTTGTGGAATCATGCCACTGCTTCGTGTCCTCCGTACGAAGCACGACCAGGTCACCATCGCGCGACACATGTCCCGTCCCCTTGCGAAACGCGAGCCAGTAATCGCCCCTCCACTTGGTGAACGCGGCGAAGGCATTGTGACGACCATCGGAAACCACCTTGCGAACACTCTTCGCTGTCGCAGGCAGTGCTAACTCCTCCGCGGAAGCGTGACTCTCACCCACGCACCCAACGACCGTAATCAGTCCGAAAATCAGCTTTGCTTTCATCTTGGTGGCCATCCTGTCGCGAAACCGAATCAGAGCTTTATCGGAGGAGACGCCGATGCGCATGGATCGATCTCCCGAATTGAGGCTGTTCCATCTGGGATGCGAACCTTGCTGCCGTAGCAAGATCGCAAGTTGCCGGTCGAGTTGCAGTCGCCTTCATGCAGTTATCTGCTCCAGGCTGTCGAGTTGCCATGTGAACTTTACTTTGGCCACTTCAAATGGTGTTGCAGGAACTCGTATGTGTCTTTGCCGTGGATGGTATGTGGTCCGTCGAAGAATTCCAATTGGGCGCGGTTGCTGATGTTCAGCTGGTCGTAATGGCGACGGACTTTGCCGAATTCGCCCGCGACCAATTCACTCGGCTGGCCGCCGTCGCGATGGCCGGCCTCGACCATAAAGGGACGCGGAGATATCAGCATGGCCAGCTCCGCATAGTTGGCGATGTGACCCAAGTTCCATTCGGGAATCTCGTACTCGCTGGTGAAGATGTATCCGTAGCGTTCCTCATTGGTCGCGATCGTCTTGGCCCAGTCGGTGAAGTCTCCCGAGCAGATAGACAGGCAATAACGATCGATAAACGGCGGCACGCGCATCGCCGTTTTGCCGCCGTAAGAAAGGCCGTAGAACGCAATGCGGTCAGCGTCGACATTTGGCAATGAAGCGAGCCAGTCGAGCGTCGTTTGGTGTTGTTCGATGATGAAACTAAACAATCGATAAGCCGAGCGGGTTGGCCTTTCGTTGAATCGTCCGAAAGCGGTGAAAGCCTCGGTACGGATTCTGTGGCGCGTAAACGATGAATCCGCGGCGACACAATTCGTCGGCAAACGCTTTGTAGGCCCGAAAGGCTCGCGGTTCCCGCGAAATGGTGTCCATGGCGATGCCTTCCAGGCCATGCTGACAAACCACGACCGGCCGCTTCTCGTTTTGCTTCAAGTCACGAGGCAGTAGCAAGATTCCCGCGGCAATGATGTCCGGCGCGACATCCAACACAACTTCGTAGCCTCGATAGTCATCCGTGTCGAGCACGAGGCGCGATCGAGGATTCGGCGGCGTGCGCGGCACCTTCAACCGTCCGATCAATTCTTCGTGGACCATCTTCCGCAATCGATCGCGCGACGGAAGCCAGTTTTCAACGGATGATAGGTCCGCTTTCCATTTGGCCTCCCGCGCTTTGTGACTGCGCTGCAAAAGGTTTTGGACGAAATCCTGCATTTCGTCGAACTGTTGTTTCTCGCGATCTTTGATAACGGAATGGCGCAAGCCATCCGGTTTCGCGGCGGTTCCGGATGGCTTGCGCCGTTCCACTACTTCCCAACTCTCAGGCTCCGCAACAGATTCCGGATCAATGTTGAGGCCGGCGGAAAACGCTGCCAGCGCCTTCGAGCTTCCTGCCAGTCCTTGTCCTTCCTTGCCGCTAACGATAAGAGAAAGCTGCTGCTGATTGCCGAGCCGTTCGTAATGGGTTTTGGCTCGCTGATGTTCTGCGACAACGGAGGCAAGCGGACCGGTTTCGATCTTTCCGGGAGCGGCCACGTCAACGCGACCAGGGCGCTGCTTGGGTGGCCCGGTGATCTCGACTGCCCGGCATGCCTCGATCACCAATCGGCGAGGAGCTACCATTGCAGCAATTTCCGCGTCACCGAATTCGGTCAACAAACGCCACACGTTGCGATCGATGGGTTCTTGCCAAAGCCCCTCGCGTTCCCGAAAGTACCCGGACACGAGCGTTGCATCGATTCGGGCATCCAGCGCCGCTGCATAGAGTGCGATCAAGCCACCTTCGCCGACACCGGCAACGCCGATTGGTAAATCGGAACGAAACTGCTCGAAGAGGTCAACGGCGGCGAGCACCTTCTGAACTTCAAAACCGATGACGTGGCGGCCAACTTCGAAGGCTTGGCGATAGATGAACTCGCGATGCGGCTGATTGGTGAACCGCACGTCAGGGTGCCCCGAGAATTCATCGTTCCGACTGATTAACGTGGGAATCGCGACCAGACAGCCAGCCTTGGCGAGTCGCCGTACGAATTGGACTTGTGCTGGTAATCGGCTTGTAGCGACGGAGTACGAGATATCCGGTTCCGCGGCACCGGATGGCTCGCGTTGTTCCGCGTGACTGATTCCACAAAACATCTCCGGAGTCCAGTCGGCATCTGGCAAGGCAACGACGGCGGCGCGAATACGGTCCGGCTTGAGCAACAGGCCCTCGGCTGTGACTCCGTTGAGCACCTGCCAACGCACCGCGTGAACGGTGACGGACTTCGACCCTGCTACGACGGATGAGTGTTCCAACGTCGAAAGAAGTTCAAAGTTCAGCCGCCTCGACCCCGTTGTCGCTCGCGGATCAGTCGCTCCGATGATCTGCCGAAAGCGATCCCGGTTGGCTTGGATACTCGAGGAATAGGCGGCGGCGTTTGAATAGTTGCGTTGCCAAGCTGTGGCTCGCCGTTTGTGCGAATTGGCCAGTTCCCGCAAGCAAAAACGGTTGATGCCTTCGACCATGATCTCATCGACGGGCCGCTTGAGCGTCAGCCGAGATGTGCCGGGAAGGACAGGGTCCACGGCGTAGGCTGACGAGGCAGCAAGGGAAACGATGACCGCAGCCAATGACAAGAACTTCATGATTCCATCGATTCGTTAAGGTTCGGATGACACCACACTATTGTTGCGGAATCGTCTTCTGTCCGCATGGCTTAAGTGCCATTGAGCGTTCGCCCTACTGAAGCTCGTCGGCAGTGACCTCTGTCTCGAAAAACGTTCGTCCGTCTTTGTTCGATGCCGCGAGACGGCATGGAAACCTCGGCAGCGTGGGCCCGCCATGAAAACGAGAAGAACGATGGGCAAGGCCCACCCTGGATGCCATCTCATCATGACTCTCCCAGCGATTCTGCGATGCATAGAGTATGATACCAACGCGACCGAAGCGGGGCCTCAAGCTGGCTCAGGACAAGAGTCGAATAGACCAAGTGAGTGCGCTTCCGTTTAGATGGAGGAACGAGATGAAGACTCCCCTGGGCGTGATCGTGGGGACGACGGTTTGTTTCTTTGGCGGGAACGTCGATGCGTTGGACCTGATCCGGGACGGGAGGGCCGTCAGCACGATCGTCGTTCCCGATCAAGCAACTGCGACAGAGCAGGCGGCTGCGGAGCGACTGGTGATGTACCTTAGGATGGCTTCCGGCGCGGAACTGCCCATCGTGAGGGAATCGGCTAGACCAGAAGCCGAGCCACTCATCTCCGTGGGCAAGACCGAGATGGCCAGCGCGGCCGGAATCACAGAAGAGGGACTGAAGTACGATGGCTATCGCCTCGCAGTCAAAGACAACACCCTTTATCTCCTGGGCCGGGATACCGAGCTGATCGAGGCGCAGCGAATCTTCAGAGCACCACTCATGGGCGGCGCGCAGGGGTCCATTCGGGCGGCGTTTGGTCTGCTGGATCGGCTCGGTTTCCGCTGGCTTCAGCCAACGCCGATGGGGACTCACGTGCCGGAATTGAAGACGGTCTCCATTCCCGATGACCTCAACGTCACTTACGAGCCACCCTTCATGTATATGCAGGGCCGGATGTTCAACTGGGGCGACTGGTCATTGGCGAATAGTTTTCGTGTATCGATCAAGGCGTTCGGCCGAGGCGGACACACCTGGCCGGCTGCACTGCCCGCATCACTGTTCGACGAGCATCCAGAATGCTTCGTGATGAGAGACGGCAAACGGCAGCTCAACAAGTCGCTCCCGCAGTACTGTTCTTCCAGCCCGGAAACCAGGCGGCGCGTCGCCGAGTGGACGATGAACATCCTCAAGCAGGGCCACGAAATGGTCCAACTCGCCCAGCAGGACGGCTTCGTGCCCTGCGAGTGCGAACTCTGCGCGAAGCTGTCGCCCGGCGACCAGGTGCATGAAGCGAACCGGAAGATCATCGAGATGATCGGCGACGAATACCCGGATCGCGTCGTGCAGGTTCTGATTTACGGCCCGACCCGGACGCCGCCGACCCAATTCGAGTCGTATCCACCAAACACGGTCGTGGAGTTGACGGATACCAGCGAGGAGGCCATCGCGTACTGGAAGAAAACAGTGACGGGAGGGTTGACGCTGTATGCGTATTACATGGAACCAGCCTTCGACAACGGCTACACGCCTGCGTTTCCTCCTGTCCTGGCGGCAGCGAAGCTCAAGAGTTGGATGGCCCACGGAGTCAAAGGGATTTACTGGTCCGCGGGCGGGCTGAGATGGGGCACGGAAGGGCCTACGTATTACGTCATCGGTCGGATGGCCAGCGATCCGACGCTCGACTGGCAGCAGGTCTACGAAGAATATCTGAACCTGACGTTCCGCAAGGCCGCTCCGGAGATGAAGCAGTACTACGACACGCTTTACGAGCGGCTCGCGCGATTCCGTGACCCAACCAACGACAGACATCTCATCGGGAGCGGACCTGACGGAGCGTACAAGCATGGCGGCTCCCACCGAGAAACGGTGAAGGCGGTCTACCCGGAGGAAACGCTAGTCGAATTACAGCGTTATCTGGACGAGGCGGATAAGCAAGCCGGTGACGACGAAAAAGCCTTGGGATGGATTCGTCTGGCCCGGATCCAGTACGAACAATACGCTCTGCTGGCGAGGATGCATCACGAGGGTCAGACGCGAGAGGAAGTCCGCAAGAGGGCCGGTGATTACTACGCCTGGGTGGACGAGATTGTCCAGCTCGACAAGACAGACCCAGACTTCAAGAAGAACTTCTTCCCGGATGACGACGCCGCGTTCGGTCCGGTCTGGAACGACGCAGACCGCCTCAAAACCAACTTCGGTCGCCTGCCACCTGAGTGGTTTCACTGGGACAGGGCTAACGTACTTCAATCGCAATAGTACGTCGCGAGCGGCAGCCCGCTTGATGCACTTCGAACGCGGCGGCGTTACCGTTGTAAAGGCCGAGGGTCGCGGCATTGTCATGTTAGCCCTAAACGCGAGTGCAGATTTGACTTAGCCAGAGTGAAACCTTCGTTACTCAGGGCGAAACCCGTTCCAGTGAACCAAGCAAGGCGCGTGGTAAGTCGTCCTCAAGAAACGATCGCTCGAAATAGTGAAGGACTGCGCCGTGCGGGGAGTCGGATGGACATTCGGCGCTGAGTACGAGATCAAGACGTCCATCGCCGTTCCAGTCGGCAGCGTCGATCGAACCGGCATGGAAAAACGTGTGAAGCGGTTCGCCGCCTGCGCTGAAGCGACCACGGCCGTGGAACTCAGGCTGCGTCTTGGAGCCAACATTTTCGTAGTACCAAACCGCGAACAGTGACCCGTTGATCAAATCCAGATCTCCGTCGTTGTCCCAATCGACTAAAAGACTGTGATTGTCGCCATTGTTGTTTTGCCCGCCGTACCAGCCTTTGATGGGATCACCGTTTTTGAGCTTCAGAGGTTGTCCGCGTTTCAGATTCACGACGACGGAATCCGCGGCGGGTTGCTGCTCGTAGACGTAAAAAACGCGGTCTTCGTTAGAAGTCACGACGAGTTCCATCGTGCCATCCCCGTCGATGTCGCCGAGGGAGACCTTCGAACGCCATGAGAACTCGTAGCGGTTTCCGTCGACGACGACTTCCCGACCCCGTGCCAACTTTGGCTTTGTGCGGCTACCAATGTTTTCAAAGAACGCGGTTTGCCATCGTTGTCCGGTCAGGAACAGGTCCAGATCTCCGTCCCCATCCCAGTCGCCGACGGCGGGATTGACCCAGCCATGGTTCGGTTCGCTTGGTCCCTGTGGTCCGAAATGGCTGGAGAGATCGGTCGTTTGGTCGAGCCAGTTGGGAAGGTAGATCGGCTTCCCAGCCGATTGAAGCTGGACGCCACGCTCGAAGACCGGATCGAGTAGCGTCCCGCGGTTGCGGAAGAACAGAACATGGCTTTGGTCTCCGCGAATCATGTCCAGCACGCCGTCTCCGTCCCAATCCACGGACACGCCGAAATACGACACCATCGGAGGGTTGACTTGCTGGGCAAAACCTCGTGAGACAAGTTGGGGGTAATTTGAATCCAGTGAGCGGCGGGAGCCCGCGCGTGTTCGTGGCGACGCGCGATCCTCGAAGGGAGTCTTGTTGACGTTCTCGAAGAACTCGCTCCCGGCGATCAAGTCCGGAATTCTGTCACCGCTCCAGTCCACAACATACGGCGAATCGTGTACGGGCAGGATTGGAATGGGCATGGAAAACAACGGCTTCTCGCGGGAGCCACGGTTCTCGGCAAACATCAGCCTGCCGCCTTCGAGAGGGCGATTCGTCAAGTCGTGATAGAGCAGATCGTGATCCCCGTCACGATCCCAGTCGACGTACTCGGCGCAACCGGTCGCCACGCTAAACGCGTTGATTGGCAGGCCGCGTTCCTCGCGGATGACGAACGGCTTGGCATAGACCGGTTTCGCGTCCGGCCCCGCCGTGTTCTCCAGCACTTCGAAGACCATCAGGCCAGTACCGTAGGGAATGACTCCCTGCTTTGGATCGACAGGCCATAAGCGGTTCACTCGTCGCAAGGCCGTCAGCAAATCCCAATCACCATCGCCGTCCCAGTCGATGCGTCTGATGCCGCGGTAGCTGAAGCGTGATGGGCGATCCACCATGGCCGGAAACTCGTCTCGAAACTTTGAAGTCTGGTCGAGGATGCCTTCCGTTCTCGCGGTCTTCAACATCCACAGACCGTTCGGATCACGCTGGCCCGTGTTTTCCCAGACGAGCAGCGCGTTGCCGCGTCCAATGCCGAAGAAATCCAGATCGCCATCCTCGTCCCAATCCGCTGGAAACATGTTCTGCGGCAACAGATCGCTGCGCAGGTAGGTTCCGTCCGCCGCCAGAACGCGTTGGCGAGGCGCGAACAGCGGCTTGTTCTTGCCGCCGATGTTCTTGTGAAAATAGACAGCGTTACCTAGCGCCGGCTGGACCTTTCGCCACCACGCCGGATCATCCACACCGGGGAACTTCGGGCGGTCTGGACCGTACTCATACGGGCGATACGCGAAACCAATCAAATCGCGCAAGCCATCTCCGTCCCAATCGACGTGCCAGAATTGTGAATGCAAAGCCACTGCATTGGCGAAGCTCGGTGCGCCGTCGTTGTAGTGAAAGTGATCACCGATCCCGATCAATCCCAACCGTTCGGGCGGCGCGTGCGGTCCGTTCTCGATCGTATCGAAATAGATCTGAAAATCAGTGGCGTTGGCATCCTTCATCCGCCACCAGATCAGACCGTGCTGCCGATTGAAGAAATCGCCCGTTGTCTGATGCGGACATGCGAGCTGCGCGTCGTTGTAGCGAATTGGCGTTCCCGACCGGCGATCGACTCGCACCACACGAATCGAGTTCTGATCCACACGTTCGGAAATCTGTTCCTGTTGAAACAAGTCGCCAAAGTCAATCTCGACACCGGCCGGAGCGTTGGCCCGTGACGATTCACCTGGCTCGACGTGGACGGAAATCCGGTAACGCTGCTTCAGTGATTGATCCGCGTATCCGTGGATACCTGGAACTGATACGGAAAGCGTGACGACCGCTGTCAGGAAAACCTGTAGACTCGCTGAGTTCATTTCTGGATCAGATTGCACTCGAGGGTGTTCAGCAGGGCCAGCAAGGGCCTTGCATCTTATGATTTCTGTCCGCAATTGGTGCCGTACGCCCCAGAACTGAACGTGACAACGTCCGGACCAGCTTACCACGGGAATCTCCGGTTTACACCAACCACCTGACAAGCCGTCACCGTGATGACTCATGCACACGGCGTTGTCGACATGAGCGCGCTGCGTCTGCCGAGAGTGCGAACCGACGTTCGTTCTCTGGTGTGCTCCGCCAGGAACTGAACCTGTCGATCATTGTTCACCGCTGCGTGACAGCATGCGCTGTTGGATTCGACGCTAAGCGTCGGGTAAGCTATGTGTCATACTCGCCGCTGAACCAGCCTCGCCAACTGCGCCTTGTCACAAGGACCCGCCCGCATGCTGAATCTCTTTTCACGACGTGATTGGAATTGTCAACGTGGTTCGCGACGTTCGTTTCTAATGCAAGTTGGCTCGCTAGCCGGGTTGGGGCTGTCGCTTGACGTGGCGCTGCGAGCGGAGGCGAAGGCGGCAAGGTCGGCCCGTGAAGCGAATTGCATTCTGATTTGGACGCAAGGCGGCACGAGTCACATCGACTCGATCGACCCGAAACCTGAAGCGAGTGCAAACATCCGCGGCGAGTTCTCTGTGATCGACACTGTTCTGCCGGGCATTCAGTTCACCGAGTTGATGCCGCACTTTGCGACGAATCTTGGAACATTCTCGCTGCTCCGGAACCTCAATCCGCGCAATGGCAGCCATAGCGTTGCCGATGCGATCATGATGTCCGGCAAGCCGATCAGCCCGACAATCACGTATCCCTGTTTTGGCTCCGTCATTGCCAAGGAGCAAGGCAATCGCAACTCGCTACCGCCGTTCATACAACTCGGCTCGCACGTCGACCGCCGCGCTCGAGGAGGTTTGGCGGGTTATCTCGGTATCCAGCACAATCCTTTCGAAGTACCCGGCGATCCCAACAGCGAAAGCTACACGGTGCGCGACGTGACTCCGCCGGGAGGCCTCTCTATGTCGCGAGTTGAACAACGGCGACAAGCACTCGCACTGCTCGACAACCTGCCACGCAAGGTTGAGGAAAACGCCGGAGCTTTGGAAGCAACCGACAAGTTCTACGAGAATGCCTTTGAAATCATCTCGTCGCCGCAGACAAAGCGCGCGTTCGACGTTTCGAAGGAATCTGATGAGACACGCGCCGCTTATGGCCGCCATTATTTCGGCCAGAGTTGTTTGCTGGCACGGCGGCTGATTGACTCAGGCAGCCGCTTTGTGACTGTCAGTAGCGGCGGTTGGGACACCCACAGCAGCAACTTCACAACCTTACGAAAGAAATTGCCGCCTGTCGATCAAGCAATTCCCGCGTTGATCAATGACCTCAAACGGCGAGGCTTGCTCGAATCGACGCTCGTCGTATGGATGACCGACTTTGGCCGCACACCCATCATCAACGCCAATGCCGGCCGCGATCATTCTTCGACCGCTAGCTTCATTGTCATGGCAGGGCTCGATACGCCGCCGGGCACGGTTGTCGGCAGGACGGATGACACCGCAACACGCGTCGACGGCGACGAGTACTACGCTCATGACGTCGCTGCAACGATCTACGCAAAACTCGGTATCCCGCTTGATACTGCGCATGTCGCGCCCGATGGCCGGCCGATTTGGTTGTGCGAGGGGGAACCGATCAGAGAATTGATGAGCTGAGCCGCTGATGAACGCTATTTGACGCTAACGTAGCCGTTTCCGATCAGCGTTCGTCAGCGTCGCTTAGAGATTCGCAATGCTGGAATGACAAAATGCAGAGAGCTATTTACACCGCGGTGCTGTTCGTGTTGCTGCTTTCGCAGTCGGCTCCGGCCAAGATCGGCTTTCGCCAGCTCACAGCGGTCTACCCGGTCGCTGTGCAACGCGGCACGGAACAGACCGTGCAAGTGCGGAGCAACTTCACGCTCGACAACACTTATGCGACTTTCTTCGACCGGCCAGGCATTGTGATGAAGTTCGCCGAGACCGAGCCGATCGAAGCGCCGCGTAAGAACCGCGGCTCCATCGGCACTCCGTTCCGCTTTCAGGTCACGGTGCCCGACGATCAGCCAACCGGCGTCTACGAGATGCGCGTGGCAACTCGGCAAGCCGTTTCGAGCATCACGCATCTGCTCGTCACAGATTATCCAGTCGTCGAGGAAGCGCGCGACAACAACGACCTGCCGGAGGCCGCTCAGCCGGTCTCCGTGCCCGCGGCGATCTGCGGAGTTTGCGAGAAGGCGGAAGACGTCGATTGCTTTCGCTTCAAAGGAACGGCAGGCCAGCGAATCACGGCTCAGGTTTATGCTCAACGCGTCACCGAGTGCATTCACATCATGGTCGTGAAGCATCCGGTCTATCACATGAACCCGGTCCTCACGCTGATCGGACCGAGCGGGCAGATCGTTGCCGAGAACGACAACTACTACGGCGGAGATTCGTTCCTGACTTGTGAGCTGCCTGAGGACGGCGACTACACTGTCAAGATTCGCGACGTGCGTTATGCCGGTAACGAGAAGTTCACTTACTGCGTGGAAGTCTCGGACCGACCCTTCCTGCAAGCGATGTTTCCACTGGCTGTGCAAGTGGGACAATCGATCGAGGCCAAGCCGGTTGGCTTTGGTCTTGAAAAGGAGGCGACGTTAACGATTCCAGCAGCAGACGATCGAGTCGGAGAGTGGCGACCCGTTCGATACAGAACTTCAAACGGACCGACGAACGAAGCGCTCGTCCTGACGAGCCCGCATCGTCAGTATGCGCTCGGCGAGGGGAGTGACTCGCCCGCAAACGCGGCCGAAATCGAGTTGCCGTGCGGAGTCAGCGGTCGCGTGACCGCGCCCGATGCAGCCCAATACTTTGCCTTCGACGCGCGCCAAGGCGAGCGCTACTTGTTTGAAGTCGAGGCCCACCGGCACGGTCTGCCGCTCGACGCTCTGATCGAACTCTTCAACGAAGATGGCCAACTTCTCGCCGAAGCCGACGACGCCCCGCATTCGCCGCATGCCGGGGCCTACTCGGCGAAGGATAGCCGCTTGCGGTTCCGAGCGCCGGCCGACGGACGCTATTACGTCTCTGTTCGCGATCTCAACGGCCGCGGAGGCGAACATTATGTTTACTATCTGCGAGCCGAGCCTGACGGCCCTGACTTCGATCTGTTCGGCGAGTATTACTATGCGATGCTTGCACCCGGTACGCGGATGCTCTGGTTCGCCGGCATTCGTCGGCACAACGGCTTCGACGGCCCGGTCGAGATCGGCGTCGAAGGGCTGCCCGATGGCGTGACGCTCACACCAGCAACGATCCCCGCCGGCATGAATCACTGCGCGCTGATTCTATCTGCTGACAAAGACGCCAAGATCGACGCGAGTCTGGTGCGCGTCTTTGGCAAAGCGAAGGTGGCTGGTTCCGGCAAATCGGAACGCGAGATCAAGCGTTATGGGATCGTGACGTGCGAGTTGCAACAAGGCGGTGGCAGTGCGCAGATCCGCTGGCCGTGCAAGACGCAGATCGTCGGCGTCACGCAGCCGCTCGACTTGGTGCGCGTTGAAGCGAGCCCCGCTGAAATCGACTTGCAACCGGGAGGTCGCGCGGAAATCAAAGTTCGAATCGTTCGCCAAAACGACAACTCCGATCCGGCGACACTCGCGATGAGCCACATGTACTACACGAACAGCTGCGGCGACCAGCTGCCGCCGGGCGTTACCCTTTCCAGCCAAAGCCGCACACAACTCAAAGGCAACGAATCGGAATCAACGATCATCCTGGAGGCTTCGAAAGACGCCTTGCCCGTGAAGAACTTGCCGATCGCCGTCATGGCGAGAGTTTATGTGACGTACAACATCAGCACGAATTATGCCTCGACGCCGATTTCATTGACCGTTGGAGCGTCTGAGGAATGACTTGTTTAACCAGTAGCCGAAGGCGACATTCGTTCGGTTGATCCCGACGACGCCTTCGGCTACTGGTTGAACGAAAGAACTGACATGCGATACGCGTTAACCATCATCGCTGCATTCATCGTCGCGTGCTGGATCAATCCAGCGCTCGCCGACCAACCTCCAAGCTTCATTGAAGACGTCATCCCGGTCCTCACGAAAGCAGGCTGCAACCAAGGCGCTTGTCACGGCGGACAGTTTGGCCAAGGAGGCTTCAAGCTGTCGCTGTTGGGTTTCGCGCCGGAGCAAGACCACCCGTCGATCGTGCGCGAGTGGACTCAGCGCCGCGTATCGCTACTTGTCCCGGCAGAGAGTTTGTTGTTGCGGAAGGCACTCGCTTCCGTCCCGCACGGCGGCGGAAAGAGGATGTCGTACAAGTCGCCGGAGTACGAGACCTTGAAGGCGTGGCTCGCCGCGGGCGCGCCGGGACCTGTCGAGGACGAACCGAGGTTGACCGCCATTTCCGTCACACCAGCAGAGCGCGAGTATCAACAAGACGAGAGTCAACAACTGACGGTCATTGCCGAGTACAGCGACGGCTCGCGGCGCGACGTGACGCAGTTGGCTCGCTACGATAGCCTCAGCGAAGGCGTCGCGAGGGTGACTCGCAGCGGCTTCATCACGGCTGCCGGACAAGGCCAGACAGCGATTATGGTTCGATATCGTGGACGGGCGAAGGTCTCGTCGGTTGTGCGGCCATTCGCTGATGATGTTGATTTAGCTGACTTTCAACCGCACAACTTCGTTGACGAGCCCGTTAAGGCTCGCTGGCAGAAGCTGGGGCTGAAGCCGTCACCTTTGTGCAGCGATGATGTGTTTATCCGCCGGGCGTTTCTGGCGTCAATCGGCACGTTGCCGCCGCGTGAGCGAGTCGAAAGGTTTCTGGCATCGGACGATCCGAAGAAGCGAATCGAACTCGTCGACGAGTTGCTCGGTCTGACGCGCGACCCGAGGCGAGATGTCTACGTCGAGCCGTTCAGCGCCTACTGGACTCAAAAGTGGGGAGACCTGCTGCGCAACAATCGCGACAAGGTGGGTGAGACGGGGATGTGGGCTTTTGCCAATTGGATTCGAGCCTCGCTGCGCGAGAACAAGCCAATGGATCAGTTCGCCCGCGAAATCCTGCTCGCTCGCGGCTCGATTTACCAGAACGGGCAGGCCAACTACTACAAAGTCGCGAGCAAAGCGACGGACCTGGCTGAGACGACGGCTCAGGTTTTCCTGGGCGTACGGCTGGAATGTGCGCGGTGCCACCAACACCCGTTCGAATCGTACAGCCAAGCCGACTACTACGGCATGGCGGCGTTCTTCACGCGGGTGACGACAAAACGCAGCAGCGACTTCGGTGGCTTCGGCAACGATACGGTTGTGCGGTTGAAGACTTCAGGCACTATCAAGCATCCGCGAACGGGCCAAGTCATTTCTCCGACGCCGCTGGGAGCTTCGTCGCTGGAGTCCATCACCGCCAGAGACCTTCGCCAGCCACTCGCCGAGTGGATGACCTCGCCGGAGAACTCGCTGTTCGCTCGCAACATCGTCAACCGCACCTGGGGACATTTGATGGGCACGGCGATCATCAAGCCGATCGATGACCTTCGCGAGACGAACCCACCATCGAACCCGGAACTTCTCGAGGCACTCGCGGCGGACTTTGTGAACAACGCTTACGATCTTCGCAAGCTGATGCGAGCCATCATGGTGTCGCGCGTCTTTCAGTTAAGCTCCACAGCCACCGACGAAAACGCTGCCGACACACGTTTCTTTTCGCATTACCCAACGAAGCGGCTGCCTGCCGAAGTGCTGCTCGACGCGATCGACGATGCTTGCGGAACACAGGAACGCTTCACAGGCGTCCCGCTCGGAACGCGAGCGATCGAGTTGCCCGATCCCAAGTTCAGTTCGTACTTTCTCGACACGCTTGGTCGACCGCAGCGTATTGTCTCGTGCGAGTGCGAACGGACCGCGGAGCCAAATCTGGCTCAGGTTCTGCAAATCGCCAACGGCGAACTCGTCCAGCGCAAGCTCACCGACAAACAAGGACGCATCTCAAGACTCATCGAGACGAAAGCTACGGATGAAGTCGCGTTTACCGAACTCTACCTCGTCACGCTCAGCCGTCGGCCAACCGACGAAGAAATCGACCACTGTCACACGATCCTCGCCACTGCCAACGATCGCCGTAGCGGGCTCGAAGACATCCTCTGGGCTCTGCTCAACGGCCGCGAGTTCTTGTTCAACCATTGAGCTGGCTCGCTCAGAACCAGCGCACTGCCGGTCGCGCAGAACAGGGGCAAGAGCGACCGAACAACATCGGTTCGACCCAACACCCTCATTCTTTAGTGTCTCGCGTCCGTCGTCACAACGATCTGTTTGAATACAACGTACCCGATCTCTCGCCCGTTGTCCGAATTAACAGCGAGTTGTAGCTCGCCATCGATGTCGAGCTTCGTCAGATCGAATTGATGTTCGCCGGTTTTCAGGACACTCAGCGGCCGGGATACTTCACCCGTCTGGCCACGAATGACAAGCTTCCCGGAGCCTGCGACACCGTTAACCGCGACGGTGCAGCGAACGACGTTGGGCTTGATGCCAGAAAGCCTGACGGAGAGTGAGCCAAAGTCGGGGGAGCGGTTGTTGCGACCGATGTAGTTGGGTTGGTTTGTGGCGATATAGACTTGGCCCAGTTGCTCGTCATCAGTTGGACGCAGAGTGACGACTCCGCTGCGTCCGACGATCAAGTCCATCTGCTTCGCGGTGAGGTATTCGAACGGATTGAGGCTGTTGGCAGTCCATTGCTGGAACCAAAGGTCGCTGCGATTCGTAACGGCCAATGATTTGGCGTCTTTGGTCGCGAGGACTTCGCTGATCGAAAGCACATTGTCGATGCATTTGCTCGGCTCCTCGCTCCGGTAATACGTGCCCCAAGTGATGTCGAAAAAATGCCACTTATCGGCATAGAAGACTTCTGCCCCGATGTGGCTGTGATTCTCCGCTCGCGTGGAGCCGCGCATATAGAATTCGACCGGCCGATTGCGAACGTCAAGCCGATCTAGAATCTCGCGGAACGTCATGACTTGACCACCACAGATCCCGGCTTGCGATGCAAGATACTCTTCGGCGTTCGACGGTAACGGCTTTTCGGCCTTTGCCAAGAGTGAGTAGTTCAGCGGACTGACACGCGACTGCACGTAATTCATCGTGGCGACCGCAGCGAGGAACTCGCGTGAGTATCGCTTCGGCCGTTCGCCGAACCAAGCAACCTGTTCGCGAATCGACTTGACGGCCTGATCGAGCCGCGGAGTTGGCGATTCATCACGCCGGCCGGTGTTGGCTTTGACCGTCTCTTGCACCAAGGTTCGAGACCTGTCCTGTTTAGGAACGCGGTCGTCAGCTTGAGACACCGACAGACCGACGATGAGGACGATGACGAGGGTGCGCATCGCGATGGATCCTTGTTGGCGAGTGGTCCGGGCAGCAACTAGCTTAACAAGGATTCGCCTCGCCTGGTGCCACAGGCTAAACTACCGGTTCATCAACCAACTGTGTGCTCAAGACAAAGGGCGGGAGATCACTTATGCCTCTCCACGAAAGAAATGTTGATATTAGTCGACGCGACTTCATCGTCCGTGGAACCGCTGGCCTTGCTGTGGCCACGGCCTCCACGTCACTCAATGCGGCGCCGAGTCGAACACCTCTTCGGTTTGGCCTGAATGCCGATCCACACTTGTTGGGACGTCGAGCAACTGGCAACGAAGCCAATTTCAAGCAGTTTGTGGATCAGATGCAACAGTTCAAACCGGACTTTGCGATTGATCTGGGTGACTTCGGCTGCCAGGTCGCCGAAGGCCAGACGACGCGCGAAATGCACGATGGACAGCTGGAAGCGCTGAAGCACCATGTTGGAGTGTTTGCCCAGTTGGAATGTCCGCGCTATCACGTCATGGGGAATCATGACGTCGGATGGCTGAAGGGTGGCACCGAGAAGATTACCGCCGACGATTTAATCGGACGCGCGCATGCCGGAGAAGACATCACCAAGCAGGAGTTCCTCGACGTCACGGGCACCAAGCATCGCTTCTATTCATTTGATGTTCGCGACATTCATTTCATCGTGCTCGATGGCAACAACGCGGCAGACAAGTCATCGCCTCCACGAGGGAAAGATGGAGTGGTCGGCGGTTACTGGATCGATGCTGTTCAGAAGGAGTGGCTCGCGGACGACCTGGCCAAGAATCGCCAAAAACCGAAGATCGTTTTCTGCCATGAGGAACTGCACCACACGCCGGAACGCGGTTCGGGACAAGGCGGCGACGCGCCCTTCCCACCGGTCGGCAAGCAGACCTCGTATATCGACAACGGCTGGGAGATCCGCAGTCAATTCGCCGACGATGGTCGTGTACTTGCTTGTTTCTTCGGCCACAAGCACCGCAACCGCTGGACCGTATATGACGAAACGCACTACATCACGATGGCGGCGACGCACTGGAAGTGTAGCTTTGCCGAAATCACGATCGGCAACACACTGGACATCAACGGATTCGGCGGGCAGCGATCATACCAACTGCCGCTCCCGAAGTGGGCTTCATGAGGGAGGCCCAATGGAACAAGTTAACCATCTCTCCAGCAGAAAGTGTCTTGTCCTGCTGTTGTTTGCCGTGATCACGTCTGTGATGATCACACGACCGGCAATCACCCAGACTGCGACGCACGACCTGTCGGAGGAGCAGGCTCAGAAGACACAGCCTGCCGCCGCACGACCTGTCGGAGAAGGCAGGCCGAAAAGACAGCCTGATCGCCAGCAGCGCGAACCCGCTTTGCTTGCTCACCGCGGTCTGGTGCGGCATGCTCCAGAAAACACGCTACCTGCGTTTGCCGCGGCCGTTGAATTGGGGCTGTCCATCGAGTTAGACGTCTATCAGACCAGTGACAAGCAACTTGTTGTGATCCACGACAAGACGGTCGATCGCACCACCAACGGTAGCGGCGAAGTCACGAAGATGACGTTGGCTGAGATTCGTGAGTTGGACGCGGGCAGCTGGTTTCATCCACGCTATGCCGGTTTGAAGGTGCCGACGCTGGAAGAAGCCTTTCAGCTCATTCGCGAGCGGCAACGGAAACCGGTGACCATCGCTTTGAACATGAAAGTCATCTCACCGGGCATCGAAGCGAACATCGCCAAGCTCGTGGAGAAGTACGACATGTTTGACCAGTTGTTTGCTTTTGGCCAGCCCGAAGATAGCAGCAAGCGGTTCAAGCAGGCGAATCCGAAACTGAGGACCACCGAGGTCAAGATCTACGACTCCGAACATTTTGCCCGCGCGCTAAAGAACCCGCTGGCCGATTGCCTGTGGGTCGGCTTCATCCCCAGTCGCGACGAAATGTCCCAGGCTCGCAAGCTGGGCAAGCAAGTCTGGCTGAGCCTGCATATTGGCGACAAGCGTCCCGACATCTGGGACAAAGCCCGTGCCAGCCAGATGGACGGCATCTGCACCGATTGGCCACTCGAGTGCCGGCTGCTATGGCGGAAGGAGAACGCTACACAAGCGTCGAACTATCAATCAGCCTCGGCCATGGCCTCACGCAACATGCTAATCGCAGAGATGACCTCTGACCGCATCGAGTCAAGATCGTGAGGTGAAACGGTCTTTATCGTCTCGTAGAGGCGCGGTGGCAGCTGGCCGTAAACTGACTTGAGTGTTTGCTCGGCTCGATCGGAGGCAGTTACCAACTTCCGTTGGCGGGCGTCTCGGATCAGATTCTCCAGCGTGGAAACGTAACGAGCATCGTCGACGCCCTCGCGCGCCGCTTCCCACTGAATGATCGGCAACGATCCTGTGCGGGTGTGGTAGACCGCTCCTCCGCCCGCGCGGCTGATTTGGCCTTGCTCGAGCACCGACCTTCGTGTTCGATAGGTCTTGCACGAGCATCGTCTCACACCAGGCGGCCTTGTCATCCTCGTGTGTCTTGACACTCGCCACCCAGTCACACGTCGCCGAAGTCATCCAGTCGGCCCGCGGCACGTCCCACGCCAAGAAGCCCACGTCATCAATCAGCGACGCCTGCAGATTCCGCTTGTCAATCAAGACCGACGGTTGAAAGTTCTGGTCCCGCCGCAACTCGACGCGCACCAGCATATTCTCCAAAACCACCGCATCGTCGGAACGATTGAGGGTTACTTCGGCACTCGCCGGGAGAGTCGAAACGGCGATGATAATCAGGCCAAACCACGGAGATGACTTCACTCGTGACGCTCTCCTTCGCGATTAGGGACATAGTGATATCCGACGTCAACCGTGCCCGTGTCGCGCGTTTGATCGGTGCGCGTTGTGAATTCGTCGAGACCTCGGAAAGCAGCAGGCTCTGATCCTGCGTCAACGCAAGGGCTGTTTGTGGTTTGTCCGGAGTCCGTATGGCTAAGGAAGAAACCGCCGCTCGGCCCTCTCGTGAACTGCGGATCCTTGTTGAAGTTGCCGCCATTGTCGGCGACTTCCGCGGGGATTTCGTCTCGGATGCAGCAGTGTCGCAGCGACGGCTTGGCAGACGACTCGATGAGGAAGGTCAAGCGATTGCCCCAGAGGATCGAATTCACGATCCGCGGCGACGCCTGCTGACGCAGAGCGAGCCCCGCTTTGGCCGCACCGGTCACGGTACAACCACGAATGTATACATCGGAACCACCAGCGATATTGATGGCATGGTCGAAAGCCGCTTTGCCGCCTGCATCGATAAGAACGTTGTTGAGCTTGAAAGTACCGGACTGAGCATTGATGTTGACGTGTCTCGCCTGCGTGTTGGTGATCCGAACCGTTGTATCGTCAAGCGGTTGCGGCTTGCCAGGTTCGGGGCTGGTCTTTGCACCGTAGTCATAACCCAGGTGAATCACACCCAACTTGCAGCCGGCGATCTCGACGCTTTCCAAGGGGCCGTAGAACAGAATGGGCGCCGGGCAAACGACTTCGATCAGGCGCACATCGGTCAGACGGTTGGTGGGAAATCGGTCTCGCGGAGCGCTGTGGCTGTAGATGCCGTACTTGCCGCCGACGTTGGTGATCGTGACGCGACGCAGTTCGATGTCGCGTGAGACATCGATCGGTCCGGCTGTCCAGTGATTGCGAATACCGAACGCGTTGCCGCGCGGGACGTCGCTGACCGAACAGTCGACGACGCGCACATGTCGCACACCGTCTTCAATCTCCCAGGCGTTGCCGGTCGAGTTGGGAGCGCCGCGGGCGTGGCAGTTGATGAAGCGGATGTTGGTCGTGATCGCCCCCGATCCTTTATCCGCGTCACCGCTGGCGTCGAAGGCGTCCTCCGTCCAGTCTTCCATGACGCAGTCGCGTGCCTCGCAGTTGCTGGAGCCTGCCCCGAAGTCGAGACCAACAAACGTGCGCACGATCTTCACATCTTTCACGAGCACGCCATCCGCGTATTCGACCACGATCGCTCGCGGGTTGTAGAAGTCTTTCTGGCCGTAGATGTTGGCATCGATGGTCAGCCCCTTGATGCTCACGTCTTTGACTTGCCGCTTGCGCTTGCCCGTCACGCGAATCACGTGAACCTGGCTTTCGGTCGTCCGTTGGTTCTTCGTTCCATTGGCAGCTCCGTCGGCGAGCTTGATGGTCGCACCGCTTCCGGAAAGCTCGACATGGTTGGACCGGACAACGATCGTTCCGCCCACAAGGTACAGCTGGTCGCTCTTGGGGAATCGGACAACGCCCCCGTCGGCCGAGACGGTATCAATCGCTCTTTGAATTGGCTCAAGACAATCCGTCTTGCCGTCGGCAACCGCGCCAAAGTCGGTGACGCGAAGGTCTCGTTTGGCTGGCTGAGCTTGCTCGCCCGGCACAATCCCCAACGGTTCCGCAATGCGCGGGCGCCAGAATCCGCGGGCAGCAACTCTTTCGCGCGACGGGGCGCGCCAGCGCAGCGAATGAACGCGCATGCCTTTCGTGTCGTGGATCACGGTGACGATCGTGTCGTCCGCCAGCACCACGGAACTGGCGTATTGGCCATCCGCGTGCAATTGGTAAACCGTGCGGCTCCAGGTTTCGCCTTCGTCGTAGCTGGCGACGAACCGCTGGCCGCGAGTATCCGTTTTGTAGCCAAACGGCAGAATGATCGTGCCGTCCGACAATCTCACCATCGAGCCGGTTTGTTCGTCGAAGCCGGTCACGAGTCGCGGTTCGGTCCACGTCTTGCCGCCATCGTCCGAGTGCAACACGGCAGTAAATCGGGCCACGAGGCCGGAACCGACTTGCTTGCTTTTGGTGTAAGGCGGCTTGTCGCTGCGCATCAAGTGTGGCGACACCAAGTCGGCCGGATCGCTCGGCAACTTGGACCGCTGATAACGAATCGCCAACAAGAGGCGGCCCGATGGGAGTGCCAGCAGATCGGGTTCATATCCGTGAAAGCAGATCGGCTTGGCGCTGCGTTGCCAGGTCCGGCCGTCGTCGTCGGACGTGTAGAGGTAAGTGCGCGCGTATCGATCGGCCTGCGGAATGGGCTCGCCATCGGCTGCTCGGTCCCATGAACCCATGACCAACGCGACGCGACCATCAGGGAGCTGCGCGAATCGGCATTTCTGGCTGCCCGTCATCTCCAGATCGGTCGCGTTGAGCTTGACCGGCGCGTCCCACGTCTTGCCTTGGTCGGGCGAGCGAACCACGTATTCATCCAAGCGATAACTCGGATCATCGTACCCTCCCGTCGTTTCGCGGCCGTCGTTGTATTGAACGCCAAAGTGAACCAGCAGCGAACCATCCCGTGTGATGCCAACGCCATTGCTGCGGACGCCACCCAAGTGTTTACTTCCCTTGGGAACCCGGAACCGCATGTCAAAGGGAGAGCCGACGTGTGCCCACGTCTTCCCGCCATCGGTCGAGCGGCCCAGCATGCCGAACTCCCAACTCTTCGGCGAATAGCCATCAACGAACAAGCCATCACCCTGACCGATCACGACCGTCGGCTGGATGGCTGGCAGTTCGGACTCGTGAATCTCGCACGGCCATGGGACGAAGGCCTTCGCCCGGTGAGCGCGGCCTTCTGGCGTAAAAGGATGTCCAAAGGTCTCACGTAGCTCCGGATGCGAAACTTCCCAGGTGACGAAGCCATCACTGGGAATCTCGTCGGCAAACGCTTGGCAGGTGGCCAGCGCGGCCAACGCGAGAATCGTGCACACGACGAAGGGCATCCGCATGACTTGTCGCTCCGGCTGTATTCTATCGGGCCGCCAAAACGCACTCGGCGCAGAAGTCCGCGCCAACCGCGAGAGTATAACAAGCGATTGACGCTTTCGCCTCATTGCCCCATCCCCATTCTTAGCTTGCTGACGAGAACGTGCTGCCTGATAATTGGCGCAGATTCACTCCTGTTTACGCATGCGCCGAGCGTTGGGCTTGGCCAGTGTGAGATCAGTACACGTTTCCAGGACCAAAAGATGCGATCGACTGCCTTGTTCGACTGTGTGATGAGCGCTCTGGTTGTTGGCACGGCGATTCTCACGACGGGCCGCGCGTCGGACGAACGTACTCTGACGCAAGAGGATTCCAATGGTCAACCGGCAGTTCTTGAACCGATCATCAAGAAAACACCCAAACCGAATTACGATTCGGCAGTCCCTGATCAGGTTTCCGGTCGAGTGCTCCTGCGCACGGTTGCTGGAAGCGGGCTGCGCAGTGGAGAAGAGAAATCGGGAGTGAAGGGTGTGTCGGTCACCGACGGCTACTCGGTGGTCAAGACGGACGCACAGGGCAATTACACGCTCATGCCCAATGAGGATTCTGTATTTGTCTACATCACGCGTCCTTCGGGACATGATGTGCTGGGGAATTGGTACAAACCGCTCGCAGACCGTGTCGATTTCGAACTGCAGGCCGCGCAGCACGGCGAAGAGGACTACATCTTCGTGCATGTTACCGACACGCACGTATCAACAAACGTCCGCTCTCATCAAGGACTCAGCCGGTTCGTCCGTGAAGTCAATGCGTTGTCGCCGCGGCCGCGATTTGTCATTAACAGTGGCGATCTGCTCGATCTGCACAAGGCTCTGATCAGCAAACCGGAGTCTGGGCAGCGTGACTTCCGCACTTACGCGGGACTAATGAACCACCTGGCGATGCCGTACTACAACGTCGCGGGTGATCACACCGATTCTTCCTATCGCATGGAGCAGTTTCCTCGCGGAGATCATCGTTGCGGCAAGCCGTTATATTGGGAGCACCTTGGCCCGCATTTCTTCTCCTTCGAGTACGGCAAGATCCACTTCACGTCGATCGACTTTGGATACCATCTCGGTAAGCGGCAGATTCCGGTTGGCGGAAAGTTGCTTGAGTACCCGACCAACGAAGTTCAGCCGATGCACGTCGAGTGGATCAAGCAAGATTTAGCTCGGCGGACCCCCGGCACCTTCGTGGTGACTACCTCCGAAGCCGACCTGGGAAAGCACTGTCCGGGTTTTGAGACGATCGCGCGAGAGCACGACATCCGCCTGCAGCTCGTTGGCGACAGTCACGTCGTGACACACAAAGCTCGGCCGGTCCCGTATCGAAGTGGCGGGGCCTTGGCCGGTTGCTGGTGGAATGCGAAGGCAAAACAGCTCTGCCCTGATCTGTCACCGCAAGGCTATCTGATCTACCGAGTGAAAGGCGAGAAGCTGGAACACTTTTACAAGGGGCTGGGACAACGTATCGCCATCACTTCACATCGCATGGGCGCTCCCCTGCGAGGCCGTGTCGAGATCCAGGCTCACCTCGTGCAGCCGCGCCCAGGCGAAACGCTTCAGTACACCGTCAGCGGCAAGTCTTGGCAGGCGATGCGCAAGATCGGTCGACCGTTCTATCGCACTCTTTATTCGGCGGCCATCGACACCACCTCCCTGCCCGACGGGCTCGTGGAGTTTGCCGTGAGAAGCACGGTCAGCGACGAGGCGCGTCGGCGTGAATTTGTCGTTGTCAACGGAGACGATTCGTCACGATTCGAGGCCGACGCAACACTAACGTTCGACGTGAGCCCCACCACCAGTTGGACGACTCCCCGAGCGCCCGCTGACAAGGTTGACGTACTCTTCAACGGAAAGAGCATGGGCACGCTCGCGCCGCAGGCGCGGAAGAAGTCTTCGTTCACAATTCCCGCATCTCTCCTGCGAGACGTCAACACGCTGTCATTTCGCTTCGCACGGGCCGACGACGGCTTCAGTCTCGGCAGCCCACAGCTCACGTTTCGTGGAAAGATCTTTCGCGATCCGCGAGACGATGCCATCAGACAAGTCAGGCTCGCACATTGGGGAAACGAAGCGGACGACTGGGGAGGCTTCATCGCCGGCAACGCCGAACCACCGGACGAGTCTCCTTTCCATCGCAAGCAGAATGTCTTCTGCTTTCTCCTGCGCCCGGCTGAATGAGACTCGATTGTTGTCAGTGTGTGACGATCCGCGGCGGCCACATCATGAAAGGACTGTTCGGCGAGACTTCGATTGTGGTCAATTCGAATCATCACCAGGCGGCCGATCCCGATCACATGGGGAAGGGGCTGCAGCCCGTCGCATTTGCGGACGATGGAGTCGTGGAAGCGATCGAATGCACCGACCCGACGCGTTTCGTTCTTGGAGTACAATGGCATCCTGAACGGGTTCGCTTTGATGATCACCGAGCGAAGATCTTTGGCGGACTCATCAATGCTGCGTGGGAGTATCGAAGTCTGAACTCGAAGAACTGATCCTGCCGAGAGTGATCATCACCCGTCCTATTCGACGCTAACGTTCAGGTTGCATCATGAGAATCATCGCCCTGCTTTGTCTCCTGGCAGGAACGGCCACCGCCGAGCCATGGAAACGGCACACGATCGACGCCAGTGATCGATCGGCGGGGAAACGTGGTGCTGATGGTGTGCGTCTGGCTGATGTCAACGGAGACGGACATCAGGATATCGCAACGGGCTGGGAAGAAGGTGGAGCGGTAGCCGTCTATCTCAATCCTGGCCCGGACAAAGCCAAGCAGGTCTGGCCTTCAGTCACGGTCGGTTCGATCAGAGGTGTGGAAGACGCCGTGTTTGCTGACCTCGACGCGGACGGCGCAGTCGACGTCGTTTCCTGTGCCGAGGGTAAAATCAACAACGTGTTTGTTCATTGGGCGCCGAAATTGAAGGCGGATTACCGAGTTGGCAAAGCGTGGACAACGCAGGCGTTTCCTGCGTCAGCAGATCGGCGTTGGATGTTCGCTCTGCCGATGGACATGAACTCGGATGGTCGGATTGATCTGGTCATCGGATCAAAGAACACAAACGCGATCGTTGGCTGGCTCGAAAACCCGAGGAATGCTCGCAACACAGCCGGTTGGAAACTTCACGAGCTCAGTTCTGCGAGCTGGATCATGTCGCTCCAGGCATCAGACCTCGACGGAGACGGTGACCAGGACATTGTGTATTCCGATCGCTTCGGCTCCGAACCCGGGATTTACTGGCTTGAAAACGCTGACGATCAGTCGAAGAAGTGGCGTCGACGTCTGATCGGAGCGAGAGGCCAGCAAGTCATGTTTCTTAGCCTTGGTGACCTGCATGGGAAAGACGCGCGGAATCTGATCTGCCCGACGCTGGGCGGCGATTTGCTTTATTGCACGCGTGACAAGAACGGTAACTGGAACGAAAGCATGATTCCGCTTCCATTTGGCCTAAAAGCAGGCAAAGCTGTTGAGATTGCCGATGTCAATTTGGACGGACGTCCTGATATCGTTACGACTTCCGAAGCACAGCGCGAAGCCGACGACATGGTCGCCGTCGCCTGGAAAGAAAACACATCCAGCGGCTGGGTCGATCACGCGATCAGCAATAAGCGAGGCAGAAAATTTGATCGTGTCGAAATGTTGGACTTGGACGGTGACGGGGATCTCGATCTGCTGACCTGCGAAGAAGTCCACGACCTGGGAGTATTTTGGTACGAAAATCCCACGCGCTAAGGGGTGCCGTCTTGACCTGTTTTCGTTCCGTTTTCGCTAACACGAGCTTCGCCCGGCGCGCACTCCACAAAATGAAGAAGCTTGCCGCCAGTGTGCTTGAAGATCCGGAGAACTACGCCTAGCACGAGCTGGCCAGGGAACGACGGATCCAATACAACCTGCGAGATTGCGTTAATGATTAGAAGAAAGAAACTGACCCGCCCCCTTGTGGCGTTCGTGAAATAATCGATGGGTTGCTGGAATCAGAAAGCATCTGTCTGCTGGATCGCAGCAGTCTCTGTTCTGTTTGTGGTATTTGGCGGTCAAAGCCATGCGCCTGCTGCTGAATACTGGGCGGCACCAGATGGAGACGACCGCGCGGATGGAACGTCGCGCGAGCGAGCGTGGGCGTCGCCATCGCGGGGGCAGCCGACTCGCGTGCGGCAGCTTTGCGAGGCCGGCTCAATGCGGCTCGCGGTCTACTCGACTCATGGCTTTCCTGATCGCGGGCGTATTCGGATTGGCGATGTGCAACGAGCCTATCAAAGTAAAACGGCAGGCACGTTTGAATTGAGCGAACCGTTGGCGAATGACGTCGCGGAGAACGCGAAAGTCTTTGATGCAAGCATTCTTGACGGGAAGTCATTTTCACCGGGTGACGTCATCAACCTGGCGGGTGGCGAGTATATCGATCGTCCGTTGAACTTTTGCCAGTCGGGCTCCGCGGAGCGTCCAATTGTTTATCGATCGGCACCAGGGGAGCGGGCAGTTCTGGTCTCCACAGCGTTTGATAGGGCGCCGGTTCGTCACCTCGGTAATCGTCGGTCTACGCGAACCGCCCATGTCGTGCTGGAAAACCTGACAGTGAGGAATTCGGCGGACGGAAACCACGGTGCTCCGGGGATCGATCTTTTTGGGGTGAGCCACGTCGTTGTTCGCGGTTGCGATGTGCATATCTCCGGACGCGATATCAACGGTGATAACAACGCGATCCGGTTGTTCGATGCAGACCACGTAGCGGTCGCCGGTTGTCGACTTCGCAGCCGTTACGCCAACGGTATCGCTGCCTGGGCGACTGTCGACTGCGAAGTATCGAACACGGTGATCTACGAATCGTTTCACGGAATCATTGCGGTGGGCGGGCGGTATACGTCAGAGCTGGCCGTTCGCAACTGCACGATCTTCGCGACCAATCAGCACGGCGGGATTCTTGCCCAGAAGCCAAGTCACGTTTCCGTGTCGAATTCGATCATTGCTCAGACGCCATCAGCCGACCTCGTGGCACTTGGCGGACCTGGTAACGGCGATTTCAATTGCCTGTGGCACACGGCGTCCACGTACGGGGTCGGTTGGAACGGCTCGAAATCGGGCCGGGCCGGTAAGCACGACACGCGACTCGACCCGCAGTTTCTCTCGCTTAATCCGGCAAGTCCGTTGTTTCTCAGGTTCGCCGCGGACTCACCCGCGGCGACGGCCGGAGAGAATCGGTCATACATCGGAGCGTTTCCACCGATGCAGAAAACTCCAACTTGTCCGGCGACTACCACGTTCAACGTGCAGAATTACGGAGCAGTCGGAGATGGCGTACACGACGACACGCATCCGATCCTGGCAGCTATCAACGCTGCTCGTTCGGGCGGTACGGTCGTCTTTCCCAAGACGAGATCCCACTACCTCATTAGCAAAACGATTCGAGTTAATCACGATCGAGTGAAACTCTACGGCCCCGGAGCAACGCTGAAGCTCAAAGCAAATTCTGGCCGGATTCACATGATTGAAGTTTCGGGAGACGGCCCAACGGCGTCGATCGTCGAGCGTGTGACCATTGAGGGGCTGGCGTTGGACGGCAATTATCGTCAACAACCTCAGCAGCGAAGCGGCGGAATTCCTCGTGGTGTCTGGGTCGAAAATGCTCACCGCGTCACGCTTAAAGAACTAACGTTACGCGACGTCTATTGCGGCGTGTCGTTTGCGAAGAACTCGCGCTTGTGCGATGCCATCGGTATCACCGTGACTGACTGGGACCACGATGCCTTTGGCGCATCCGGGTGGGGACAGAATGGCGGCTGCACAGACATTCGCTTCATCCGCTGCAAAGCCGTCGACACGAGCCGTTGCGTCAAGGCGTGGGAGATTGAAGAAGGGGCTCAGCGCGTGTACCTCGAAGACTGCCGCGTTGAGAATCTTGGCGGGACGGGAACGGGTTTTTATGTGCGTCACCACGCTTACCGCTGGCCGCTGCTGGTCGACGATGTCACGTTTGCTCGCTGCAAGGTCGCGAACATCAGTGGAGCCGGGTTTCTCATCACGACAGTCCCCGGCGAATCGATTCGCCCAGCCATTCGAACACGCAACGTCCGCTTGATCGACTGCCAGTCAGACGCACCCGTCACGATCGCATGCGGCGTTGAGGACGTTCAAATCAGAGGCGGCCGCTTTGACGCAACGGTCGCGCTCGGATTCGATGCAGAATCCGGGGCACCCGCTAATGAAGCACCCAAATGGCCTGTCCGTTCGGTCGTTTTGGAGAAGTGCCAAATCCAGCGACTGAAGATCAACGCTCGGAAAGGCAACTCCAGCGGCCAGCTTGGCGACCCGCGCTACCGGGACTACGAACCGCGCATTCGACTGGATGCGGTGCGTCTGAAAGAGCCTGTCGAAATCGTTGGCAAAAAGGCTAACGTCGTCAGCCAAAATGCGGGCGCGGCGCGATCGAAGTAACACGCCGCTGGAATCGTTGAGTGATGAGATGTACGTCGAAATGGCAACAGCACAGGCGAAGCGTGCTGAAGGAAGGAACCGCTCTGCGTTCGGTCCGGTGAACTGACACGGCACGAACTTCAGACTCAGATCAACTCGTCGATCGGTTTCCCTTCCGGAAGGATGGGTGTTGGTCTTCCGGCAAAGTCGTTGAAATGTGTGTCCAGCGGGACACCGAGGAATCGATATAGCGTGGCCAGCAAGTCACCCGGTACAAGGGGGCGGCTGTCTGGCAGGGAACCTCGGGCATTCGTCGACCCCACGGGTTGTCCCATCGTCATTCCGCCGCCGGAGAGCAGGACAGACATGGCTTGGGCCCAGTGCTCGCGGCCGGGGTTGCCGTTGACGTAGTGCACGCGCGGCGTGTGTGACATTTCACCCATCACGACGAACAGCACATCGTCCTGCATGCCGCGCTCGTGCAGATCCTGAATCATGGCCGACGCCACCTGGTCGAGAACCGGCAGGCGGATCTTCATCTGCTCGAAGATATTCCACACACTGGCATGATCGTCCCAACTGAATGCCTTCTGGCCGGGCACACAGGGAAAGTCGATCGTGACCAATCGCACGCCGGCTTCCACCAGCCTCCGCGCCAGCAGACAACGCTGACCAACGGCGTGCCGACCAAAGCGGTCCCGCGTTTCAGCTGACTCGCGACCAAGATTGAATGCCTCGCGAACGGACCCATTGGTGAGCAGTTCGGCGGCCTGGCGGTTGTAGATGTCCAGGGAATCCATCACGCCGGAATGATCGATGTCACCGCGGAGGGCATCGAATTGTCCCAGCAAATTCCGCCGGTCGCGGAAGCGACCGGGGGTCTGGCTGTTCAACTGCAGATTCGGAACCTCGAAATTGTTCGCGTTCGGATCGGCACGGACTCGGAACGCTTCCAGACCGTCCCCGAGATAAGCCGCTCCAGGAAACCTCACTCGCGGAAGAGCGACGTGTGGCGGGACGCCGAATCGCTTTGCACCGCACACCCGGCTGGCGACCGCCCAGAAATCCGGATAATCAGGACGATACGGCGGCGGAGCGTCCTTGCCGGGGTATCCCGTCATCACCGTGTGGGTGCTGTCGACATGGCCGGGGCTGTTGTGATGCAAAGACCGAATGATGGCGAGTTTGCCACCGCAAGCCGCAAGTTTCGGCAGGTACTCGGAGATTTCCAGACCGGGGACTGTGGTGGGGATCGGATTGAATTCGCCACGGAATTCCAGCGGCCCTTCCGGCTTCATATCGAATGTTTCCATGTGACTTGGGCCGCCCCACAGCCACAGGACGATAACCGACCTTCCCGCAGCCGATCGTCCCGTCCCTGTCGCGGCTTCGCTCTCCGACTGCAGCAGATCGGGCAATGCCAGGCTGCCTAGACCCGACAGCCCAAGCTGCACCATTGCTCGTCGCGAAAACGTCCCCGGGCAACGTCGATTGGAACCGATCATCTTTTTTGACTCGTTGTTTTGGATGGGGTGAGAGTTGAGCACCAGAGCGTCGCACAACACGGCTATGATAGAGCATGAACATCGATCACGTGAATGCTGAAACCACCGAAGGAGGGGACGTCGTTCAAGACAAGCTCATGAAATGCTATTCTCCTTCCTGATTACAAAATGACCGTTTGCGGTCAGAACGTGTTTCGACAATCGGCGCCCTGACGAGGTAGCGGATGGTCGCAAGCCCAACGGTCTCATGTTTTCGAGCGTTCGCTTCGGCACCGGACGGCTCGCGCCATGCCGCTACTTAATTTCCAAACACGTTCTCCGTCATACAATTGCCGTTGCATTCATTCGACAGAAGGATGTCTCAGAGATGAAGTCCTTGCAACTCGTGGCGATGTTGCTGCTGATGCTGACCGGGGCGAACGAGATGGCGGCCCAGGATCTCACGGGATCCAGTGCGGTGCAGAATGAGGTGCTGATTCTGCACGGAAAACAACTTTTCATCGACGACTATGTGATTGCCAACCTGAAGGGCGTACGAAAGGTTCTCAACCAGCCGGTCAAGCATCCACGCAACCCAATCCTGCGCAAACACAAGCGTGAGTACGCCATCACGTACGGCGCGGTCGTTTGGGATCCGAAAAACTCGTTGTACAAGTTGTGGTATCAGATATGGAGTGATCCACGGGACTCGATAGGCACGGCGGGTTACGCAGTCTCAAAAGACGGCATCGAATGGGAAAGGCCAGTCACGGATAAAGCCGCCGGTACAAACCTTGCCATCTTCGAGCCCAAGGAGCCCTGGGTCGGCGCGCCGGGTGTCATCATCGACACTCGCGAGAGCGATCCGCAGCGCCGTTACAAGATGATGTACCTCGCCAAGCCGACGCTCAAGGGCGAGTCGCTGCGCAGTTGTGCGGCCTTCTCGGCGGATGGCATTCATTGGAAGCAGGAGCCAACGAATCCTGTGGCCCCTTACAGCGACACGCAAATTGCGCCGTATTGGGACGCGCGGCTTGGTCGCTACGTCGCTTATTGCCGCACCGGGCCACCAAACGTTCGCAACATCGCGCGGATCGAAAGCGAGGACTTTGTGAATTGGTCGCCCAAAGTACGTGTGCTCCAGATGAGCAATCTCGACAAACCGTACTCGACCAACCTCTACACCATGACCGCGATGCCGTATGCGGGCGTTTACATCGGCCTTGTCAACACCTATCACGGTGAGACGATCTCTACAATTCCCGATGACAAACCCTGGATGGATCGCTGCGATGCCCAACTGGTGTTCAGTCGCAACGGCGTGACGTGGCACCGGGTGTTGCACGACGGAGCCATCACGGCCGCTCAGCTTCGCGAAAAGCGCGATTGGAAGAAGGAGGCCGACGACGCCGTGTTCCTTCCTTATGGCGAATTCAAGATGGAATGGGACTGGGGCCAAATCTATCCGCATCATCCACCACTGGTGGTCGGCGACGAGATTCGCTTCTACTACACCGGAATCAGCGGACGGCATTGGGCCACCTATCACAAGGACACGCCAGACCATGCGGTGGGTTTGGCAACGTTGCGGCTCGACGGCTTTGTCTCGGTGGAGACGGACGACGAGGGAACGCTCACCACGAACTCGCTGATGTTTCTGGGCGATACGCTTGTGGTAAACGCCAACGCCAGCGGCGGAGCGATCACGGTCGAGGCCCTCGACGCAGACGGCAAAGTCATTCATCGGTTCAGTCGATCTAACTGCACACCAATTACGTCCGACAGCGTCCGGCATGTTGTGTCGTGGAGTGACAAATCGGACTGTCGTCCTCTGCAAGGCCGGCCAATCAAATTGCGGTTTCACCTGAAACGCGCGAAACTGTACTCGTTCGAACCCGCAACGCGACAAAACCCTTAGAGCGCATCGCACCAAAGTGTCGCGTTTGCGTGGTAGCTGAAGTCGTAAGACTTCAGACGACATGACGTCGGAATTCTCACGAATCCCGCTACGGATAAAGATCACGGATCACCTAGCGAGACAATCTGTCACAAGCCAAAAGCGACCCTCAGCTATGTTTACTTCACGTACCCGAATCTGCCTGACGTTGATCGGTGTTCTATTTGGCCTCCACTCAACCGCTCAGGCCAAGGTGTTGCTTCAGGCACACTTCGATGGCACGACCGCGAATGCCGATTACGCATTAGGCGGTAAGAACGCACGATCGGCGCTGCCCAACAGCTACAAAGTGGCAGGCATCCTGGACGGCGGACGTTGGGGACGGGCGTTGGACGTGACGAAAGCCAGCGCCAATTGCACGTTTGACGCGGCCAAGAACTTCAACCCAGCACGTGGCACGGCTGAGATGTGGTTTCGAATCGCGGAACACAAAGAGGGGATGTACCACCCGTTGTTCGGCTGGTATCGTCCGCCGCATCAGCCGGGCGCCAAGAAACGACAGTCGGCGATGGAGATCTACTTGCACAACTCCGTCATGGTCCTCGGACTGCATACGCCGAAACACAACGGCACGCAAAAAGCCGCGCCTGTCGAAATCGGCCGCTGGCATCATCTGGAAATCAATTGGGATTGCGAGCGAGGCAATGGGCAGAGCGTCTACAACATCTTTCTGAACGGCAAGAGCGTGATCCGCGTCATTGACGCCGGTGCACTCGAAGACGGCGACGGCGCACGGTTGCACGTGGGCATCTGGGATTATGGCTTCACACACATCCTGCGTGGCAAGATCGATGAACTCCGCGTAACCGACCAAGTCGAGCACACCAAGGATTTCGTTCCACCGACCACGCCACGTGCCACACCGGGAACGAGCAACTATGCCAAAGCGACGCACAGCACCGCTATCAAACGGCTGAAGCAATTCAACGCCGAGATCGAATCGTTGATGAACTATTCCGGAGCGGTCGGTGACAGCGACGCCGCGCGGACGATTCGCGAGAGCCAGGCAATCGCGAAAGAAGTCGCGCGCACCCTGGAGTCGCTGAATTCGTCACTCGGCGCGGACAATCCCAACGTGCCAGATCTTTGCACGGCCGTCGACGCGATTGCTGACAGGCTTAGCACGGCGCGCTTGCCCGTTCACCGGATCACTGCCAAAGCCGCCGTGCTCGCCGCCGCTGAAGATCGCCGTTCACTACTGTTCAAAGACCTCGACGACGAACTGGTCGGCGACGCAATGATTCTCAGCGGCAGACAGTTATTTATTGACGACTACGTCATTGAGAGTATCAAGGGCTTGAAACGCGAGTCCAATTCTCAACTCGCGGAAGAGGAGCTCGGTAAGCTGGAAACTCAATCCGCTCGCAGCTCGCTACTGTACGACGGCAAGGAAAGGCAGTTCAAACTCTGGTGCGTGGTGGAATCCAGTCGCGGGAATCCGTTGTTGTGCTTTGCGGCTTCAAGCAACGGCCTTGATTGGCAAAAACCCAAGAACCGTCCACCGCTGAAGCTTGGACGAAACGTCAGCTTTTATGAACAGGGAATCAACCGTCCGGACTTCGATTACGACGCGATGTTCAAAAGCGGGCTCGTCCTGACAGCCACTCGTCGCGATGGCTTTGTGTCAGTGAATGCGGAGAACGAAGGAGTGCTGACCACGCGACGCTTCGTCGTAATCGGGGACACACTCGTGCTCAGTGCTCAGGCCACAGGCGGTGAGATTCGTGTTGAAGCCATCGACGCTCTTGGTCGCGTGATCAAAGGATTTTCAAAAGATGACTGTAGGCCGATCACAGGAGACAACACCAGACACGTTGTTTCCTGGGCGGATTCAACGAATTGCCATTCGCTACAAGCCCGTCCCATCCAACTTCGGATTTACATGAGCCGGGCGAAGCTGTTTTCCTTCGAGTTTCGAATCCGGAACAACCATTATGTGCCCAATACTTATCGGCAATAACCAATCGTTCAACTTCCCAGGAGACTCCAATGCGTTTTACACAATTGGTTGTAACGGTTTTCTTTGTGGGCACGTTGCATCCGCTTTTCATGACGGAAGCTTCAGTGGCGCAAACAACACGCGTTGCTTCCGTGGCGATGCATAGTGAGATGGGAAAGCCCGCCGCTAACCTGGATCGCATCGAACAATGGTGCAACAAGGCTCATAAGGCCAACGCCACTTTCGCCGTATTCCCAGAAGAGTGCATCACCGGATCACTCAATAAGTCAAGCATTCCGATCGACGAAATCCGCCGAATCGTTGGGGAGGCTGCGAAACTTGCCATTCCGCGTCTTGAGGCGATTGCTCGTCGGCTCGACATGACGTTGGTCGTTGGAACGATCGAGCGTCACGGCGAAAGCAATAAGTTTCGCAATAGCGCGCTCGTTGTGGGACCAACCGGCCACTTGACGACGTTTCACAAACTCTGGTTGCCAAACAAGGCCGAAGAAAAATATTTTGTGGCCGGCACGACTTTGCCGGTTATCAAGTCGCAAGGCTGGAAAGTGAGCGTTGGAATCTGCGCCGACTTGAATCACTCCGACTATTTTCACACCGCTGCCGCACACGGCGCCGAGCTGTTTTTGTTGCCCGTCGGTGGAAGCGGAAACGCGGAGTTGATTAAGAATGGCGACCAAACGAAACAAGCAGAATATCACAAGTCACTACATGAAAAGCTAATGCGAAAACATGCCTTTGAAACGGGCATGTATGTCTTTTACGCCAATCAATGCGGCCATAGCGGAAACGCCTGGTTCCCTGGTTTGTCACTCGTTGTCGATCCTCAGGGTGAGCTTGTTGACGAACACCTTCCGACGGAAGGGATGACGGTGACCAAGGTATCAAAGCAAGCAATCGCCGCGCGGATAAAACAGCGATCGGAGATCACTGCAAAGACGTGCCTTAACTCGTCGGGAAAGGCGGTCGAAGTACGCGTGATCACCGAATCCGGCGACAGCGGTGGCGCCACACAGCGTTGAACTTGGGGAAACAATGAGCTGCGTCCTCTTTACCCCCTCGACTGCCCGGCTGCAAACGCTTTGCGAATCCAGTCACCGCGCGTCGTTGATTCGGTGGGAACGGGCAGGTTGTTTTTCTTCGCCAGGGCGGACCAACGCTTGCTCAGCTCCTCATGGAGAGACTTGTCGAGCTTTGCCGCATGTCCGGGAAAGGCCTCGAAGTACTGACTGACGATGTGTTTGCCGCGAGCGCCCGGTTTCTTGGGAGCAGGTTCCAGTCCGTGCAAACCGCCAAGTCCGGCCCACCATTGCATTGCGGTGAAATCGGGGTGACCGGGCGGCACATCGCTGACGTGGATTGTTGCGCCGCCGTGAGACCAGATCCGTTTCTGCAAGGCTTCGACATTGACCTGCTGGACCGGGACGTTCGCCTCAAGAGCCAGGTCGGCTGCATGACCGGCGGCTCCGCCCAGCGACATCCAGATCGGTTCCAGACGGATCGCGCAGAAGCCGACGTGGCTCGAACTGCACGCCGTAGGAACGAGCAGATTGCGCAGCTTCCTGGGAACGATGACTCCGTAGGGAATCTGGTAAGGCGCGACGCCCTTGTAGAATTCGCCAATGTGTTTGCCTCCGATCTTGGGTCCTTCGTGACCGGTCCCATGACAGTTGTGGCTGTATTCGCCGAGGGCGATGGAGTCGGGATGCAAGCGGGCGCGGGCGTCGTTGGGCGCGTATGCGGTGTCCGCCTCGGTGTAAACGCGCAGTCCCACCATGCGGCGGGCTTCGCGCACATAGATCTGCGGTGGGATGTGGCCGGTCTCCGTAAATTCATCACGACAAAGGCCCCAGGTGGCGGCCTCCTTGCGGAAATCTTCCGGAAGCGCGGGATCGGTCTGCACGAAATGAATCAGGCCGAGTTGCCAGTCGAGATGTTCCTGCATGATACGACGACGCGTGGCGAGATCGCCGTCGGGGTATTCGCGATTGTGGCCCGGCAGCGAAAGTCGAACGAGCCCTTTCGACACGTCATTGATGTCGTGTTTGCCGTTGGGAAGAATCGGGAGGTGCGCCTTGAAAACAAACGGTCTACCCGGATAGCCAAAAGCGGAACGGAATTTGCCTGCATTGACCAGCGGAACCAGATCGGCGTAGTTCTTGCGGTCGTAGTTCTCCGGCACAGGAATCGGAACGCGATTCTCAGGAACCTGCATCATGCAGAGGCGAAAGTTGTAGCCCTGCAACTCGTCATCGGCCGTTTCCGGCGCGAGCGATTCGCCGTATTCCGACCTGGCTTCGCGTCCCACGCGGTAGGGAACGCCGGCAACTGCCAGTAGATCGCCCTCGTAGCTGGCGTCGATGAACATTCGCGCCTGGATTGTGATGGTGGATTTGTCCGGAAGGGAAAAACGCGCAGCGGTGATGGATTGATTCTCCGTCGTAGCGTCGATCAGCCGACGTTCGTTTATCACGGTGATCGTTGGTTTCTCCGCGAGCATTTTTTTGAAAATCATGAGGTTGACCGAGGGCTCGCCATGCGTTCCTCGCCACGAATCGCGAACCTGCTCTGAATCCTCTCCGTAGGTTTTCTGGTAATGCTCCAACACCCGTTGGCTGAATTGTAGGAATGGCCCGTGCAGAGATTCGAAGCTGTGAAAATCCGAATGCGAAAGACCGTGCGTGGTCAGCCCGCCGATTCGTGCGGTCGGCTCGATCAGCAACACTTCGCGATCACCATCCGCTGCCGCCAAAGCGGCGGCGATTCCAGCCGGGGTCGCGCCGTAGATCGCGACATCCGCTTTTTCCGCGGCGTCGCAATCGGACACAAGCCGGCAAAGCAGGACGCCGGTGACGAGGAATAAGGAGACGGTTGTTCTTACATTCATACAATTTGACCTTGTTGTCTCAGGGATTCGCGAAGCTCTTTCGGGGCGCCAACCTTCATCCTTGGCCAAGGCGCTTGCATTCGTCCTTCCCGGGGTTGATATGAACAAATACACTCCCACTTTCTTCAAAGGGCGCCACGATATCCAACCGTCCGCCATTGATATCCGCCAGTTTAATGCCATCGGCCCCGCTGGTGCCTGAATGAATGGTATGCATCTCCCAATCCCCTCCCGAGCTACGGAGAAATTCAGCATGTCCCTTGCTCGGCTGCATCTGCGCCGATCGAAATCAGGGGCAAATCGGTTTGGTTTGGCCCAGCGGATGCCTGGAGTGTTGCAAGGGCGGAGTCCGTGGCACATGATCGATTCCGTTGCCCGGCCGGAATTCGCGACGCAACGTTGTTGATTCGAGTCCAGTGGCCTAAGCTTCCAGCATGCAATGGTTTCGGCGCGCAAGCTGGAAGCATACGTCACTTAACTCCGGGACGATCCAGAGGACGCGACATGCGACTAACAAGATTCCGATTTGCTGGTTCGATTGTGATTTCGCTTCTGGCGATCGCGCAGGGAGTTCGCGCGGAACCAGGCGACGGGCCGTCGGTGACAGCCATCGAGCACAAGCGCCGGACGATCTACCATTCTCCGGAGTCGCCGGGCTTCACATGTTGGACCGGGATCTGGGCGATGCCAGATGAATCACTGATGCTCGCCTTCACGCAGGCGACGGGACCGCTGGAAGGACGCGCGAAAGCGCCACCGGAAATTCGGCGGCGGCTCAACTGGCCGCCCGCCGGTCGTGAGAATTACGACATGACGGGGCTCGATCTCAGCAATGTCTATCTGACGTCGCGCGATCACGGGGAGACATGGAAGAAGGTCAGTGAAGACAACTTCCGCTCCTGTATGAACGGTGCCGCCGCACATCGAGCCGAGTTGGCATTACCCGATGGAACTCTGTTGCGGAGTGTCTGGGGTCGATACTTGCCCTACGATGATCCGCCTGTGCCGCAGACGGGATTGTTCCAGCGTTCGCGCGATGGTTCAAAGACATGGCAACCGTACAAGGTTTTTCTCGACCCGGAAAAACACACAATGTTTGTCTCGAGGCTCAAACGACTCAGCGATGGTCGGCTGCTGGCGATTGGAGGACTGGCGAACGTCCCCGCGAACAATCGGCTCTCACGATACGAGTTAAGCGCCAGACAATATCCGGCTATGCTGGTCTCAAAGGACAACGCACGAACCTGGAGCGAGCCAATTGCCGTGGTGCCGCCCGATCATGCCGAGAACTGGGGTGGCGAAGAGTTTGACGTCGCCGAGCTGGAAAGCGGCGATTTGTTGTGTGTCTACCGTCGTATTGACCCAGCGTCGGCCAAAAGGCGTGAAGTTCGCTGGCAAGGACGGTTGAAGAAGCGGGGTGACACATGGCTTCCTCGGAAAGTGGAACCGGCCCCGTTTCCACACAGCGGGCATCCGAATCTGTTGGCCACCCGTGAAGGACTCGTGCTGCATATCGCAACGACAGGGATTCACTGGACCAACGATGACGGGCGCACCTGGCATCGGCTTGATGTCCCCGCTACCGCCTACTATCCTGACAGCATTCAGGGCCCGGATGGTCGAATATACATCTCCGCGCATGTCGGTGGCGACAACGCCTATGGGTCAGTCGACCAATCGATCACATTGGATACGTTTCGATTGCAGCTCTCTCCTCGCTAACCTGCGATACAGCTGCGCCCGCAACGTGTTCCGCCTTGCCGCTCGCTACGGCAGAATCGCGCTCGAGCCACTGGAGGATTTGGAATCAGGCTGATTTCAGGATTCCTGTTCGACGATGTACTCGGCATTACCACGGAAAGGAACTGCGAATGAAGCTCACACAGAACCTGGCTGTCGGATGCGTTTGTTTCCTGCTAGTGCAGAGTGCAGCGCGGGCAGCCGATCCAGATCTGATTGGTCACTGGAAGCTGACGTCAGACGCAGAGGATTCTTCGTCACACGGCCATTCCAGCTCGAGTCACGGCGTCGACGTGTCTTCGGAAGGCGGTCGGTTCGATGGACGCTCAAGTCATATCAAGGTGACCAGCGCAAAGACGTTGCAACTGGGGAGTCGGCCCTTCTCGATCGCATTGTGGGTCAACACGGAGGAGAAGCTGGACGATGTCCTCGGGGATCTGATCAGCAAGTACGATCCGGCCAGCCGCACCGGATTCAATCTCAGCATTCAGAATTCCTGCGTCACGTCGGCACAGGCGAACTATCGGCACCTGCACTTTGGAATTGACGCCGGCACAATCGATCGGCAATGGACGGACGCCGGTCGTCCCGGAAACAACCTGCTGGTCTTTGCGTTGTGTGTATTCAAGGGGCAGCTCTATGCCGGGACGTTCGAACATGGCAAGGAGGAGACGGGTCGTCTTTACCGTTATGACGGGGAGCAGCGATGGGTCGACTGCGGCAGTCCGGACAAATCCAACACCGTCAGTTCGCTGGTCGTCTACGAAGGCAATCTCTACGTCGGCAGCCACCGATACTTGTCCAAAGGATCGGCGCTGACCGAGTCACCGAACGAGGTTCCTGGTGGCAGGATCTATCGATACGAAGGCCCGGGCCGATTTGTCGATTGCGGCAAGCTGCAGAACGACGAGACGGGCGAATCCTTCACGGTCGGCGGAATGGTGGTTTATCAGGGCGAGCTCTACGCCGGTGTGTCGAAGCATCCCGGGAAGGGCCTGTACCGCTACGCGGCGGGACAGCAGTGGCAATACCTTGGCCATCCCGGACACCGCGTGACCAATCCCGTGGTTTACAACGGCAAGATGTATTTCTGCTCTCTGGACGGCGGCAACGTGACGCGCTATGAGGGTGACTCGAAGTTTGTCGACGTCGGCCATCCGCCGGACGTGACGCAGACATACGGTTTCGCGGTCCATCGGGGAGAGCTGTATGTGTCGAGCTGGCCGAACGGCGAAGTGTTCCGGTACGACGGCGATCGTTCCTGGATTCGTTCGGGCCGCCTGGGCGAAGAGAAGGAAGTGATGGGGATGGCGGTGTACAACGGCAAGCTTTATGCCGGAACATTGCCGCTTGCGCAGGTCTATCGCTACGACGGCGGCGCCGACTGGTTCAACACCGGCCAGTTGGATCGGACGCCGGACGTGAAGTATCGCCGCGCGTGGACGATGGCGGTCTACCAGGGCAGACTCTTCTGCAGCACGCTGCCCTCCGGACATGTGTTCTCGATCGAAGCGGGAAAGAGCGTCACGCACGACCACGCGCTGCCGTCCGGCTGGGTCCACGTGACAGCCGTGCGCGACGTGGATCGACTGAAGTTGTACGTGAACGGCAAACTCGCGGCCGAATCAGGCACGTTCAACGCAACCAGTCACGACATCGCCAACGACCGTCCGTTGTTGATTGGATTCGGGGCGCAGGACTACTTCAACGGCAAGCTCAAGGATGTGCGACTTTACCGCCGGGCGCTGACCACTAAAGAGATTTCCGAACTGGTGAAGTGATGGACGCGTACCGGTTCAGTTCAGCCTGCGCCCCGAAACAGGAAAGACCGGAGAATTCACAACCGGACTGACCGTCGCCAATGGCGTCATGACGGCCAACGCCGACATCGCGAAAAACGGCCTTCTGGAAATAGAACTGCTCGACGCGAGTAGCGTGATAAAGAAATGAACCGGACAATGACTCGCTACCTTCTAATCCTGACCACGCTCTCATTAACGATCGTCTCTCCTAGTTTCAGTCAGGATGCTCACCAATCGCGCGACGGTAATCGTCCGCTGCCGTTTCTGATGGCGGCTGACTTTGAAGACTTGAACCTCGTGGCGTGGCGTGTTGAGCAGGGTGCGCAAGATGCAGCCAATCCGCTCTTGGAACCGGAAATGCCGTGGGACGAAGGAGGCATTTTCTCGCACGGCACTGTCCTGCGCGATCCGATTGACGGCAAGTGGAAAGCGTGGCAGATATCAACCCCACTGTCCGAACAGAAGGGTCCGTCGCGCACGTGGAAACAGCTTCGTCGACTGACCTATCTGGAAAGTGCTGACGGAGTTCATTGGAACCGGCCGAAGCTCCCCTTTGTATCCTGGGAAGGACATGAACAGACGAATATCCTGATGGAATCATGGGCGTCCTATGCTTCGGTTAACATCGCCCCGAACCGACCGTGGCCGTACGAGATGTTTGTCTTTCTCGGTCCGACGCTGTACGACATGGGTTCGGGAGTCATCGAAGGTCTGCCGCTCCCTGACGGCAAGAACCAACATCCCTACGGTCTTTACCGTTTTCGATCGAAGGATGGCAAAGCATGGAAGGCGATTGAGGGCCCGATCAACTTTCGCACCGCGGACAGTTGTTTCCTGTATCGCGCCAACGACGACCAATACGTTGCCTTTCATAAGACGGAAAGGTCCGCATTTCCTGGTGGCGTGACTCCCTGGGACATCGGCGACGGCGTGGTACGTTTGATTGGTCGTCGAACGAGCAAAGACGGCTCGACGTGGAGCGATCCGACGCAGCTGGTCATGACGCCGGATTGGCGCGACTCCGCCGACACGCAATTCATGGAACTCTGCCCGCTCGCCGTTCCCGGTGGATATGTGGCCACCGTGACCGTTTACCACAATTTCTCACAACGTATCGATCTTCAATGGGCCGCCTCGCGCGACGGTATCACGTGGTGGCGACCCGGTCGTGAGCCGTCGCTGCCCAATCCACCGGTGGGTGATTACGGTGGTGGGATGATCTGGCCGATGCAGACTCCGATTGTCGACGACCAAAAACTCTACGTTTACTACAGTGGTAACGAGTCCCTGCACGGTGACTTGTTTAATACGAAAGACTCTGGTCCGCGCAGGCTCAAGGCAAGCGGCGATTTTGTGAGTCGGCTGTCCTCTTCGTTGCCAAACTACGGGGCACTCTGTCGAGCGGCGTGGACAAGGGACCGACTTTGGGCATTGACGACGGCAATCGGCGGGCCGTATGTCGGCACCGCGACGACCCGGCGGCAGCAACTCGCAGGAAAGAAACTGCGCGTCAACGTCACGACTCGATCCCGCGGTGAACTGCGTGTTGAATTGCTCGACGACCGCAGCAACGTGCTTCCCGGTTTCTCTCGAAACGACTGCCATTCGATCCAAGGCGATCATCACGCGAAGCCCGTGAGCTGGTCAGGTGGAACAGAAGCGCCGCCGTCCGCCAGCAAAGTACGTTTTGTGTTGAAACGGGCCTTCCTCTACGGATTTGGCATCGAATGAGACTCGAAGCAACCGAGGTAACGCGACTACACGCGTCCATACAGCCAATCCATTGAAACAATTTTCACCTTTGTTGCGTGCTGCTTCGCGAGCTCTCCTGTTCCCAATCCATAGTCATACGCGAATGTCACCTCGTCCTTGGCAATTGCGATCGTTGGATAACAGACGCGCACACAACCCGGAGCATGCGGATAGCGGGCGCGATCAGCAGGTTGAAGGTAGGCATACTTTTCCATGCGATAGACTTCCGGCTCACCGCGTGGTGGTTCGATCCGTACCCGATCGTCGAGCGATTCAAGATTGCGGAAGTGAGTCCAGGTCTTACCCTCATCCTTTGAAATCGCTGTCGAGAGACGGTGGCGGTTCAGCCCGGTAAGCATTTCTTCGGTTGACGTTTGATTCCAGGCCACCAGAAGGTCTTTCGTCGACGGGATTCGCATCAGCGTGCTCGGAGCATAGGAACTGGCCAACTGGACGGGTTTTGGCGTTGTCCAGGAGATCCCCTGATCATCCGAAATGCTTTGATACGGTCGTCCCAACTCCGTTCGCCCAAACATCAATAAGGTTCCGTCGGACAATTCTTCGACAACGGTTTCCTCAAAATGTGTGTAACCGCGACGTCCACGATCAAGAAAGACAAGCAACTCGCTGAGGCTGCGCTGCCAGGTTTGGCCTTCATCGTCACTGTAGTAAACCCAGCTATAGCAGAGATTGTTACTCTCATCTTCCGAATTCCCGCCGGTATATGGGCTGATCCATTTCATCACCGGAACGATGATCCGCCCGGTACTCAGGACTCGCGCGGCCTGAGTTCGACAGACGGCAAAAATCGGATCGATCGCCGTTTCTTTGGACCACGTCTTTCCGTTGTCATCCGACGTGCGGAAGAGCACCGTTCCGTCTCGCCCAGGACGTGAGATTGGTCCGCCGTGGACCATGCCCAATCGTCCTGATTTCAGATGTAAGATACTGAGATGAGGTGTATCGTGCGCCAGGCGTATGGCCGATCCATCGGTCTGCTTCACCGCGACCGTCTGGCTCCAAGTCCGCCCGTGATCGTTCGAGGACTTTTTGACCAGATGAGACTTTTCACCGAACAGTAACCAGTAGCGACGATCCTCAAGTCGCTTGAGTACGGATTCCTGGACACCGGACCTAGGAGCGATCGCGATTCCTTCAAACAGGACACCAGGTTCATTCTTTGACGTGGTAGCTCCCTCCAGGTTTAGATTCCGGAACCCCAGGGCCCCAACACCGGCAATCCCCAATGTTGACATCACAAATTCACGTCGCGTTTTAAGCATGAGGGGATTTTCCTTCCAACTTTGACTGGGTTGCGTGGAGAATCTCATCGCGTCGTTCAATACCGTACTGCAACGATCGTTTGACGACAAACCAAATCATCGCAGCCCGACGGCGCCGACGCCCTTCGCCGTGCGGATTCGTGATGTGTCAGAATTCATAGTGGCATCTGTATAATCAGGGACACGCCGATTCTTGCATCATGGGAGACTGTCCATATGACGAACTCCAACCGCAGGGAGTTTCTGAAGGACTCCACAAGCACAACATTGGGGATCACCGGCGGGTTAACGCTGCTGGCCGATGCGCGATCGGTGGCAGCCACACCGGCCAACGACAAACTGAACCTGGCGATCATTGGATGTCGCGGGCGTGGGAATACGCTAGCGCAGGCGTTCGCCGCCAGGAGCGATTGCGAGTTTACCTGGTTCTGTGACGTCGATCCCGAGATGTACGCGACCCGAGCCAAAGGAATCGCAGCGAAGCAAGGCGGCCGAATGCCGAAGTACGCCAAAGACTTTCGCGAAATGCTGGAAGACAAGTCGGTCGACGCGGTTGTCATCGCCACGCCGCCCCACTGGCACACGCTGGCGACGATCTGGTGCTGCCAGGCCGGTAAAGACGTCTACTGCGAAAAGCCGCAAAGCCACAACTGCTGGGAAGGACGGCAGGGAGTCAAAGCGGCGAGGAAGGAAGATCGAGTCGTTCAAATCGGGTTACAGAATCGCTCGGCTCCATACCTCCACGCGGCAAAGAAGTACATCACCGAAGGCAAACTCGGCAACATCGACCTTGTGCGCGTCTTCAACCAGAAGGGCGAGGGCAACTTCCCGATGGCCCAGGACAGTGATCCTCCCGCTGGTTTCGATTGGGACATGTTTAACGGCCCCGCCCCGGAGCACGCCTACAACGAGACACTGCGCCGCAGGTGGCGTTACCTGTGGCGCTACGGCGGCGGCGACATGCACTATGACGGCATCCATCAGGTCGACATCGCGCGGTGGCTGGCTGGTGTGGACTACCCGAAGTCCGTCTTTTCGCATGGCGCCCGTTACAACCGCGATGGAGCGGCGGAAACGCCTGACACACAATTGTCCGTGTTCGAGTTCGACGAGTTAATGATGACTTTCGAACTGACGCTCAACACGCCGTACATGCTCAAGGCCGATCACGGAATACGCGACGGTGACATGTATCCGCATTGGCCGCAAAACGCCGAGCGTGTGGAGATCTATGGCAGCGACGCGATGATGGTTGTGGGGCGAATGGGATCCGGCTGGCAGGTATATATTCGCCCGAAGAGCCGCAAACCGGTTGTCCGCGACGAAATGTTTGGCCGCTTTCCCGAC
>PBSM01000328.1 GCA_002726245.1 Planctomycetaceae bacterium
CTACTACCTATCGTCCCTACGGGACTGAAGAGACAGCCGTGATGAAACGCAGAACGTGCCTGTTTGTCTTGGTTGCGGCTCCGCAGCGCTAGATCAGTAATCCCTAAGTTTGACGTTATTCTACGCTGACTGTTGCACGACTCTCCGAGTCGTGAAGCACAGGATCACGACTCGGAGAGTCGTGCAACAGTGCGGCTTCGCCGCGTTAAGTCTCTCGCAGCAGCTCTTTGAGGTAATCACGCAGCCCGTCGCCTTCCTTATCGTCCGCTAAGGCGAATTCCGTGAAAGCCCGAAAATAGCTCTGATAATTCCCGATATCGAATCGCTGCTCACCACTCTTCAGACGCAGGCCGATACCCTTGCCACCCGCCTGCAGCACTTCGTGCATGGCATCGGTGAGTTGTATCTCGTTCCCCTTGCCTCGCTTTGTTTGTCGCAGAAAGTCGAAGATCTTCGGGCTGAAGACATAACGAGCTGCGACTGCAAGGTTGCTGGGTTGTTCGCCTCGTACAGGCTTTTCGACAACGCTCTCCAGCTCAAACACATCGCCAACCGGACCGCGAGGCTTGGCAATGCCGTATTTCTCGACATCGGATTCGGGAACCTCTTCGAAGGCCACGACCACATCCGCCCTTGCCTTCTCGAATTCGTCGAGCATTCGTCCCACGATATCAGACTGAGCGTGCATCCCGATGATTGAATCGCCAAGCGCAACGACGAACGGCTGGTCGCCGATCAAAGGAGCCGCGCAGAGGACGGCGTGTCCTAGACCGAGTTGCCGGCGTTGGCGAGTATAGAAATACTGCATGTCTTGACGCTCGAAGTCGAGCTCCGCCAGTTCGTGCTCGCGACCGGAATCGCGCAGGTGCGTGATCAGTTCGCTGTCTTCGTCGAAGTGGTTCTCGATCGTCGTCTTGCGGGCTCCCGTAATAAACAGCAGCCGGCGGATGCCAGAGTGGGCTAACTCCTCCGCGACATATTGAACGACTGGCTTACGGCCGACAGGCAGCATCTCTTTGGGTTGGCTCTTGGTAGCCGGAAGCAGTCGCGTTCCAATTCCGGCTACGGGCACGACGGCGATATCGATCGACATAGGAGATTCTCGTAGATGTATGACCGGAGAAGTGCCCACTATAACACGTGACGTAGCGATTGCGGACCAGCGTCGAGGGCAAGCGGACGAGCTCAAGACACACACAAAGCCGGTTATCTGGACCGGCTTCGTGCTGCGAGCTGCAATGAAGTTGGTTGACTATCCGAAGATCCCGTCCATACCCAGATCGACCTTCAGTTCGTCGAACTGTTGACAGTAGGTGTCGCTCGAAGAATGAACGTGCTCGGCTTCGGTAATGAATTTGATGCCATCGTGGCGATAGATGCCGTAAGACTCGAAGATACGCTCGAACTCATCCAGCGGATTCCCATAGACGATCAACAACTTGTGCTCGTCGAACTGAACTTCCTGTGGGATGGCTGGGTTGAGGACTGCGATCCCCGTGCAACCATCGTTCGTTAGTAGTTCTTCGTAGCCCCACAAGGTGCTCATTAGAACAGGCGTATCGATGTGTTCCCGGTAAAGATCGGTATGACCACCACCTTCGCGGCTGTGGCTTGTTTCGAGCACAACGTCCAATTCCGTGCCGAGCGGATCGATCAGTTCCATGAACAACTCGAACAACACTTCGGCGGAAGCGGAAGCCATGATGACCGGCACGTTGCTTTTAGCCTCTTCGTCGTGGTAGACGTCGTGGCGGAATCCCTGTTCGGGAATCACTTGCAAGTCGAACGAAGGCCGCACCGCTTCGGTCAGGCGAAAGCTGCCGTACCGTTGCACGCCAAGATGAGCTTCCAACTCGTCTTCGGACAGCCGTTCAAAGCTGCTGCTGGTGCTGCCGCCAACACGTTTAGCCTTCGTCGTCTCCTCTTCTTGGAAGACGTCATTAAAGAACTTCTTCAGGAAACCCATGTCGTCCTCGGTGTCTTTTCCAGGCAAGCAAGTCGGGGGGGACGGCCTAGCCGTGCTGGGCAGTCTGTCTAAACTAATCGTAGGTCACGCTTTGGGTAGGTTGCAGGTGCCTTTTCCCTAGGACGTTGCTCAGGTTTCACCTGGGCTCGTCAGAATCGGCATTACTGTTACAACCTGTCCATCGCAGCCATCCCTTGCACGGCCAAAGATGCTCCATTCAACTCACCAGAACCGACCGAGCGACCAATACAAGGGAAGTCTAGCACTCGACTTTCGCACAGGCGGAGCGATCTGACAGAAGCAGGCAGGAATTTGCCGAACACGCTTTGCCAGACCCGCAGATTGCTCAAGGTTTCGCAGCAGCTTTCGTATATATTGCGTGGGTGGAATGGCTTCGCTGTCGCATCTAACAAGGAATCTCACGTTGATCGAAAGAAGTTGCCGCGTTCTTACGCCCTTAGATGCACTCACTTCTGAGTTTCACAACTCGTGTATCGGGCTCGTGGTCACCCTTCTCGCTCTGTCGTGCCTGCCACTCGCAGGGTGTGGCCAGAACGCCCATTCTCCAAACGCGTCTCCGGCCATCACGATAACGCCCGACGAGACATCGGCCGATCCACCACCCCAACAAGAAGCGAACGCCGAGCCAGCGGCGGATTCGCAGAAGCTGCTGCGAGAGACTTGGGACGTCGTGTTGATCGAGGGCCAGAAAATCGGCCACGCACATGAAACGACGCGTGAGATTGAAGTCGATGGAGAAAAGCTGCTGGAAATCATCAGCCAACAGAATATGACGATCAAGCGGTCGGGGCAGACCGTTGGACAATACATCGAGATCACGAGTGTCGAGAAGCCATCGGGGCGGGTCGTTAGTTTTACGACGAAGATGGTGTCCGGCGAGTCGGTCCTTGAGATCGCTGGCACGTATGGCGATGGGAAGATGAAGCTGCAAACGACAACGTCCGGGAAGACGACCACAAGTGCCATCAACTGGGATCCGAACTGGGGTGGACCGTTCGCGGATCGGCTGTCCCTTGAACGGAAGCCGATGCAGCCAGGAGAAAAGAGAACTTTGCGGGCACTGATTGCCGGCACGACGGAAGTTGGCGAGATCGAGCTGAAAGCAATCGGACGCGAATCGGCCAAGTTGCTGGATGGGCAACGCGAGTTACTAAAGATCGAGAGCGTCGCGCGCTTCAGCGCCACGATTCCCGGACGTATTTGGGCTGATGATACAGGCGAAGTGTTGAAGACCTCGATCGATACTGGCTTGCCCACGGAGACGTATCGTACGACGAAGGAGAACGCACTGCGCGAGGCAGATGGAGATTTCGATCTCGGGGTGAGCACGCTCGTGAAGATCGAAAAACCGATCGAGCGGCCGCACACGACGAAGAAGATCGTCTACCTGGCTCGCTTGAAGCGTGGCGATCCTAGCGAGAAGTTCGCGAACAGTCCGACGCAATCCGTCAAGCGGATCGACGAACATACCGCGGAGATCACCGTCCGCTCGCTAATGCCGGGTGAGCTCGATTCGCCCGGCTTCGTAAACCCTCCTGAGCCGACCGATGCCGATGGCTCACCCAATAATCTGATCCAGAGCGACGATGAACTCATCGTGAATATGGCGAACCAGATTGCCGCGAACGAGAAAGACGATTGGGCGGTAGCTCGCTCATTCGAGAAGCACGTTCGCAATACGGTGACTAGCAAGAGTTTCTCGCAAGCCATCGCATCGGCCTCTGATGTCGCTCGCTCCAAGGAAGGCGATTGTACCGAACACGCCGTGCTCCTGGCCGCGTTATGCCGTGCCCGCGAGATCCCCGCACGTGTCGCAATGGGACTCGTCTACTATGCCCCCGCCCAAGGCTTCGCCTACCACATGTGGAACGAAGTCTGGATCAACGATCAATGGATTCCCATGGACGCCACACTCGGTCGCGGTGGCATCGGCGCAGCTCATCTCAAAGTCGCTGACTCCGATCTAAGCTCCGCGAGTCCCGTAAGTGCGCTACTACCGGTAATTGACGTCATCGGGCAACTGGAACTGGAAATCATCAGCGTTGAGTAGACTCTTTGGTTCTGCAGCGCCCACACGCGCACCTCCGGCGTTAGCCGGATGGACCAACGGGCAGACGCCCACCGTTTGCCTCCGGTTGCGTCATCGAACGTGGCGTGTCGGCGCAAACGGATCGACTCCGTAAGGGCCGGTCACGCAATGCAGCTCGGCCACGAAGGTGCGGCCAAGCTGCATTCGTTGACGTGCGTGGCGCTGATCGATCAGCACAACCAGAGGTTGGTGAAACCGCTGATCGATGCTGATGAACGCTGATCCTAAAAGCCCAGAAGCTGTAGCCCGTGCACGATGGGATCTGATGCGAACTGGCAGTCATTCCTCGTCCATCAGTCGCCGGAGGATGTCACGGAGCATGGTCCGAGCGCGATGAGTTCGGTGACGGCCAGTCGCGAGCGATCCGATGTGCCTCGGCTACCCCCTGTTCGATGGTTCTTGGCCAGCGATTTCCGGCTCTCTTGGCAGAAACGCCAGATTGTTGACCCGGTTTTCGCTCCGTTTCTCAATAGAAGTATTGGAGGCGGCCTTGCTTGCCTCGGCCGAACTCCATCCCATCACCCTCCGGCGCGGGGTACCTGCCCGATTACCCCAACCCCGCGCCGGGTCTCTTCATCTGAGCGCAAGCCGTTCCGGGAGCGGTCGTGTAGGCGTTTAACGCGAGCCGGTGATGTTCCGATTTGGAGTGCGATGACTTGTCATCGCTTTCGGTCGCAAACCAACTTCAGTGCAAAATGGGCGGTTTTCTAAATGCCATTGAAAGAGAAAGCGGCGACAAGTTGTCGCACTCCAAAGAACTCACTGCCTCTGCGTGAAAGTGGCGTCGCCGACGAGAAACCTTTCGGTAAGCTGAATCGTCTTGTCAGTGGTGTACGCGACCATGCAAATCCGGTTGGCAGAGGAGGTTAGTTAGATAAATCAGGCAATCAGATTCGGGCTTCTGGCCATCGTCAGTCTGCTTCCCGCGACGGCGCTCGCCCAAGGTGTGCTAATCGATCCTGACGAGAATCATCAGTTCCGCCTGCCACGTCGTATCGTGCGTCCGCAACCTCGTCCCCAAACACCGCCACAGTCGTACAAGATCAAGGAACTCGCGGTCAACGCGACGCTCACCGAACAGATCGCGAAGGTGCAAGTTTCGCAATCGTTCGTGAATACCGGCAGTCGCCAGATGGAAGTCTGTTTCGTCTTCCCTCTGCCTTACGACGGTGCCGTCGATCAAATGACGTTCATGGTCGATGGGAAAGAGTATGAAGCGAAACTCCTAAACGCGCAGGAAGCCCGTCGGATCTACGAAGGCTATGTCCGTCGAAATAAAGACCCCGCGCTGATGGAGTGGATGGGCAACGGCATGTTCAAGACGAGCGTGTTCCCGGTGCCTGCCGGCGCGACCCGAACCGTGACTTTGCGCTATAGCCAGATATGCCGCAAGACATCGGGCTTAACGGAACTGCTCTTCCCGCTCAGCACGGCGAAGTACACCTCGCATCCCGTCGAGAAGCTGAGCGTGCAAGTCAACGTCCGCAGTCAAGCAAAGATCAAGAGTGTCTACAGCGCGACGCACGCCGTCGAGGTCAAACGGCCGACCGACCAGCACGCCATCGTCAAGTTCACCGCGACGAATCAGATTCCTTCCTCCGACTTCCGCTTGATGTACGACATCGGAGATGCTGCCGTGGGAGCGAGTGTTGTCAGCTATCGGCCGCACGGCGACGAAGACGGCTACTTCCTCTTGTTGATGAGCCCCGAGATCAAACAGGAGAACGAGGCCGCTACAAAGAAGAACGTAATCTTCGTCGCTGATCGTTCCGGAAGTATGAGCGGGAAAAAGATTGAACAGGCGAAAGGCGCGTTGCGCTTTGTCTTGAACAACCTCAATAAAGGCGATCTGTTCAGTATCATTGCGTACGACAGTGCGATTGAGAGCTTCGCACCAGAGTTGCAACGCTTCGACGACGGAACGCGAGCTGCGGCGTTGGGTTTCGTGGAAGGCATCTATGCGGGCGGCAGCACGAACATCGACGGAGCCTTGAAGGCGGCACTTGGCCAGCTTCACGATGATAGTCGGCCGAACTACGTCGTCTTTCTAACCGATGGCCTGCCAACGGTTGGCGAAAAGAACGAATCGCGAATCGTGCAGAATGCCAAACAAATCAACAAAGCTCACGCGTGCATCTTCTCGTTCGGAGTCGGTTACGATGTCAACAGCCGCATGCTCGACAAGCTCTCGCAAGCTTGTTTCGGGCAGAGTCAATACGTTCGCCCCAACGAGGACATCGAGACGCACGTCAGTAAGCTCTACAGTCGCATCGCCGCTCCGGTTATGACTGGCGTGGAGATCAGTTTCGACATGGAAGGCTTTGCGCCGGAGCAAGGTTCACCGGTCAATCGCATTTATCCGAAAGAAGCCTTCGACCTTTTCGCGGGTGATCAACTCGTTCTCGTTGGGCGATATAAGAAGGGTGGCGCGGCGAAAGTCGTTGTTCACGGCACGATCGCCGGAGCACAGCAGCAATACGACTTTCCGGCGCAGTTGGTCAGCGACTCTTCAGACGAAACGAATGCTTTCGTCGAGAAGGTTTGGGCGATGCGTCGCGTCGGTGAGATCATCGACCAGATCGACTTGAACGGTAAGAACCAGGAGTTGGTGAACGAACTGGTCGCGCTCTCGACCAAGCACGGCATCATCACGCCCTACACGTCGTTCCTCGCGGACGAGAACACGAACCTGCGAGAGCTGGCTAGAAACGGCGATCGAGCCAGCACGGAACTCGAAGCGCTGAGCCTGTCCGCCGGTCGTGGCGGGTTCATTCAACGAGATATCAAGGCTCGCTTCAAGCGAGCGAATAATGCACCTGTAAGCGACGCCTTCGCCGGTGGAGTCCTTTTCAAGCGATTGGCTGACGACAGCGACGTCGTTCTCCACACCGTACAGAACGTGGGGAACAAGACCTTCTTCCTCCGCGAGAATCGCTGGATCGATTCCGCTCTGACGCAGAAGCAAGAGCAAGAAGCAAAGCAAGTCGAGCGTTATAGCAAGGAGTATTTCGACTTGATCTCGCGGCATGGCAAGGGCATCGCGAAGTATCTTGCGATTGAAGGGAAGGTTACGCTCGTGGTTGACGGCAAGGCGTATACGTTCTGAGGGAATGGTGGAAGAATCGGAGTGATGGTATGAAGTAGCTGGCTGGCGTACTGGAGAAGAGACGCCTCCTCCCTGCGCCCCACTCCCCTTGCCACACCGCACGTTCATCGCGACACTTCCCTTCAGGGAGATACGCGATGAAAGCATCCGAAGCGACACGTCTCTATTTTGGATACGCCGCCGACCGGGTCGATTTGGACGACCGGATGCGTAAGCTGCTGCTTACACCCAAGCGAGAAGTACAGGTCCAAGTGGCGATTGAGACGGACAATGGCGAGATCGAGACGCTGATCGGCTATCGAGTCCAGCACGATGACTCCCGCGGGCCGATGAAGGGTGGGTTGCGTTTCCATCCCGATGTTGATCTCGATGAAGTGCGGTCTCTCGCGACATTGATGACTTGGAAGAATGCGGTCGTCAACATTCCGTATGGCGGCGCGAAAGGTGGTGTTTGTGTCGATCCGAAGTTGTTAAGCCGGAAAGAACTTGAACGAGTGACTCGCAAGTTTATCGATCAGATTCACGATGTCATCGGCCCTCGTGAGGACATTCCGGCTCCGGACATGGGCACGAACCACGAGATCATGGCTTGGATTCGCAACCAGTGGGAGAAGTATCACGGATTCAATCCAGCCTGCGTGACCGGCAAGCCAGCCGAGCACTACGGGGCCGAAGGGCGAGAAGAAGCGACCGGGCGAGGCGTGGGAATCTTGGCGTTCAAGTTGCTGGGACGTCTCGGGCGAAAGCCGAAAGATACGCGAGTCGCCATTCAAGGGTTTGGCAACGTCGGAACACACGCGGCAAAGTTCCTCCACGAAGCGGATTTCTGCGTCGTTGCGATCAGTGATGTCAGCGGAGCTTACTATCGCCCCGAGGGGATCGATCTACCGCGGGCATTGCGTTATACGATCGAACACGAAGGGAGTCTGAAGGGCTTCGCCGAGGCCGACAACATCACGAATGAACAACTTCTCGGACTCGACGTCGAGATGCTGATTCCAGCGGCACTCGGCGGTGTGATCAACAAGGACAACGTGGACCAGATTAGAGCCGAGATAATCCTCGAAGCGGCAAACGGGCCGATTCATCCCGACGCGGACATTGTGCTGCACGAACGGGGTGTCACGATCTTGCCCGACGTGCTGGCAAACGCGGGCGGCGTGACGGTCAGCTACTTCGAATGGGTTCAGAACCTGCAGCACTACAAGTGGGGATTGAACCGCGTGCGTCAGGAGCTTGACCACGTCCTGTCGGAAGCCTTCGAACAGGTCTGGCAAGAAGCGAATGACTGGCAAGTCAGCCTGCGCACGGCTGCCTATATCATCGCCATCCGCCGCGTCCATCGCGCGACACTGCTGGCGGGAATATGAGTCTCACTCGACCTTGCTTCGCACGAAGCGGTTCGTCACGTCGCCACGGCCCATAGAACACCCGTGCATACGACCGACCCGGTCAAGAGCACTGCGCCAAATACGCGGCTCTGCTTCGCCGTCAACGAAGTCGCATCGTGGGCGTGACCGCGGCGAGACCAACCGTGGTAGACACTGGCCATCCGTGCAAACCGCGCGGGAGCCACAATCGCGAGCAAGCCGTACGCGGCTGACGTGACGATGGTGATGATCGTTAACGAATCGAAAAGGAGATCCGACTGCATTTGCATCCTCAAGCACGGAGTGATGATGCTACGCTGGAGCTCAACTTCTTCCCCGTTTTCTCGAAGGTTGAGTCCCAAGTACCCCAAAAGATACGTCACGCTTATAAGAAGTCAAAAGGATCCACGAGGCGGCCTCGCAACTACGAAACCGGGCTCAGCATGCGGCGGATTTGCTCGCACAATCCTCGCAGTCTTTGATGCAGTATACCGTTACGATTGTTAATTGTTACCATCGTTTAATGCGATCCGGATCGCGTCAAAACGAGCTGGTGTCACCCACGAGAGTGAAACGACATGGCCAGTGCGATGTGATTGAGAAGCGAGCGAATCCAACTCGCTCCGCGATCATCTTCATTTCCTTGACGGTAAACGCAGCACGAACGGACTGCGGCCCGTCAAAGTGAACGACGCTTGAACGAGATAGAACGCGAGTCGCCAGCCACACCTGCCACCAATTCAGTTGGCTGCGGACTAGATCGACAACGATCACCCGATACGTGGCCGCTGTCGCCATCTTACCTAGCACGCCTTCCGTCTGCCGGTCGGTGAGGTGATGAAGGAACTGTGAGCACAGCACGACATCGTATTCCGCGGTAATCGGCTCGTTCAGGACATCGAGAGTAAGTAAGCGAATAGACGCATCGACGCGATCACAGTTCGCCTCCGCAAGCTCCAGCGCTTCCTTGCTGATATCGCATGCTTCGATGTCGAGAGTTAGTCCAGCAGCCTCCGCGCGAGATAACAATTTGATGGGAATGTCCGCGGCGCCGGTGGCGATGTCCAAGACTCGAATGCGGTCGAGCCCGCGTTGCTTGGCTAGTCGCTCGACTTGTCGCCACGCTAACGACGCGTTATGCGTCCAACGATTGATGCGTTGCAGCCCAGCAAGGGCTCGAAAATGAGCGGCCCGATCGAGATCGGGATCATCCATCAACTCTGGCACCAACACGCGTGTCTTCATCGTTACTCGTAGTTTTAACTGATGGGAGGTCACTCGCCCATCGAGTCGCTCGTTTAACCTCGGTGAAACGATGCCAGCCAAGTTGCATTTCCGAGATGCGTCGGCCACCATACGTGTAAATTGGCGTCCCATCGTTCTGGCGAAAGCGAAGATCCTATGAAATGCAATCTCTGCCTTGTAAACAGCCTCCTCATACTCACGACCTCTCTCTTAGCCGCTGATCCGCCCGCGATCGACACGTCTCGCGGTGACGCAATGATCGCGAAGTACTTTCAACGCGAGACGGAGCGGTTGCGTGACAACTGCCTGGCCGATGTCGCAACCGCGGAGAATTGGCAGCAGCAACGTGCTCGCTATCGTGGCGAGCTACTAGAGATGTTAGGCCTCGATCCGATGCCCGGGGCGACGGACCTGAAGCCTGTGGTGACTGGCAAAGCGGACCACAAGGAGTTTACCGTCGAGAATATACATTTCCAGTCGCGGCCCGGTTTGTACGTGACCGGCAACTTGTATGTGCCGAAAAACGTCGAAGGAAAGTTGCCGGCGATCCTGTACGTTTGCGGACACGGTCGAGTGAAGAAGGATGGCGTCAGCTACGGCAACAAAGTTCACTACCAGCATCACGGCGGTTGGTTCGCGCGCAACGGATACGTCTGCTTGACGATCGATACGCTGCAACTGGGAGAGATCGAAGGCATCCATCACGGAACCTATAGCCACGATCGCTGGTGGTGGTTGAACCGCGGATACACTTCGGCTGGCGTCGAAGCGTGGAACTGCGTTCGCGCATTGGACTATCTCGAAACGCGTCCCGAAGTGGATGCGAAGCGTTTTGGTGTCACCGGTCGCAGCGGAGGTGGGGCCTATAGTTGGTGGATCGCAGCCATTGACGAACGGATCAAATGCGCGATCCCCGTCGCCGGCATCACGGATTTGGAGAACCACGTCGTTGATGGTTGTGTCGAAGGTCATTGCGATTGCATGTACATGGTCAATACCTATCAATGGGACTACGCCAAGGTCGCCGCACTGGTCTCGCCGCGTCCTCTTTTGATCAGCAACACCGACACGGATCGCATCTTTCCGCTGGATGGCGTGGTCCGCACGTTCGAGACGGTCCGAAGAATCTATGAGTTGCAAGGAGCGGCCGATAAGGTCGCGTTGAACATTACCGCCGGAGGGCACAAGGATACGCAAGAGCTGCGTGTGCATGCCTTCCGTTGGTTCAATCAGCACCTCAAGGGAGAGGACTCGCTGATCGAAAAGACCTCGGTGAAGTTCTTCGAGCCGGAACAACTGAAGGTGTTTGAGGAGTTGCCGGCCGACGAGACGAATACCTCGATCGACGAAAGCTTTGTCGGTACGACCACGCCAGTATTACCGGAGTCGGATAGCGAATGGGAAAAGACACGTGAGAGCTGGCGCGGCATCCTGCGCGAGAAGGTATTCGGCAGTTGGCCGGAGGAGCAAGGCGGCGTGCCGTTTAAGGAAGTCTTTTCCGTTACACACGACGATGTTGAACTCCGCGCTATTGACTTCACAAGCCAGGAAGCGATTGAGCTGCGCTTGTATATTGCTCAGCGAAAAGGGCTCGAGAAGGCGGACCTCGTCGTCTTGAACGTGCTCGACGAACAAGGGTGGCAAGACTTCCTCGCGACAATGCGTCCCGGCTTCGAGAAGCAACTGTCTGACGAAGCATTGCCTCCAGCGGACAAAGAGGCGTTCCAAAGTCTGCAGCGAATGTTCAAGGCCTCGGCATGGGCGATGGCCTATGTCGCTCCGCGCGGGATCGGTCCGACAGCCTGGGACCAGAGCAAAAAGAAACAAACGCAACATCAACGACGGTTCTATTTGCTGGGGCAATCACTAGATGGGATGCGAGTGTGGGATGTGCGTCGCGCGGCACAAGCACTTCGCTCGCAGCCGGGCTTCGCTGATGTCCCCTTGTGGCTTCAAAGCGAGCGGCAGATGGCGGGCGTCACGTTATATGCTTCTTTATTCGAGCCGGAGATCACGCGACTCGACTTGCACTCGTTGCCAACATCGCATCGCGAGGGCCCATTCTTCCTGAACGTAACTCGCTTCTTCGACATGCCACAGGCAGTGGCGATGGCAGCGGAACGATCACGCGTTGCTTTGTACAGTTCGGACGCAGACGCTTGGTCGTACTCTCAGCAAGTCGCAAAGTTGCTCAAGTTCGAAGCGAAACAATTACAGATCCGCAAGCCCGTTGCGGATGACGCTGGGGGAGAATAGGATCGCTCATCTTGTCCCCTCTCCCTTTGGGGTTTCTTCGCCGAATTTAGTGGGTGATTGTGGGCGTCAGATGGAGCTTTCCGCAGTAGAAGAGAA
>PBSM01000329.1 GCA_002726245.1 Planctomycetaceae bacterium
CAGTCGTTTAACCCGTTGCCGAAGGCGAGGTGATGCTGTTGCGATGCCTCGCCTTCGGCAACGGGTTAAACGATTTGATGACAGGACTTCGCGGATGCTATTACGCTTCAAAGTGCAGCTAGATCGTGACTGACGAAAAGCCACCATCGACAACGATGTTCTGGCCGGTAACGAACGAGGAGGCTTGCTGAGAGGCGAGCCAAACGATAACGCCGCCGAGCTCCTCCGGTTTGCCAAAGCGAGCCATCGGTGTATGGCCGATGATCTGCCCACCACGTTCGGAATAGCTGCCGTCTTCGTTGAAGAGCAACGCTCTGTTTTGCTCAGCGGGAAAGAAGCCGGGACTGATCGCGTTAACGCGCACACCGGTTGTCGCCCATTCTCGAGCGAGGAACTGAGTGAGATTGATCACCGCAGCCTTGGCGGCTGAATACGCGACGACTCGCGATAACGGAATCATTCCCGACATCGATGCGATGTTGATGATGCTGCCTTTCGATGCTTCCACCATCTTCTCGCCAAAGACTTGCGATGGCAATAACACGCCCCCTACCAGGTTCAAGTCAAAGACGCTCTGCCAGGCTTCCCGCGGCAACTGGCAAAAGTCACTGCCCGGCGGCAAAGTCGCCTTCGGGTGATTGCCGCCTGCCGCATTGACGAGGATCGTGACCACACCGAGCTTCTCAATGATCGCATCACGCGCGTCGGTCATGGAGCTTTTTTCGAGCGCATCGGCGGACTGAAAGATCGCCGTTCCTCCCGCTGACTCGATGCTGGCTGCACGTGCGTTCCCGCGTTCCTCATTGCGACCAACGACGGCGACTTTCGCTCCCGCCGCGGCTAACGCGTTCGCCATCGCTCCGCCCAGTGCGCCTGTGCCGCCGATAACCACAGCCGTTTCGTCCGTGAGGTTGAATAAACTGCTCATGGTTTCCTCAGTGTAGGCATCACGCTCCGCGTGATGAGAGCGGTAACAAATGTGACGTCATCTTGTCGATCAGCGTTATACAACAGATGTAGTCTGCTCGCACTCCCGCTTCCCTCACGCGGAGCGTGAGGGCTACATGTGCAGTCCATAAAACTCTGCTGCTGTCTCGCCGAAGATCTGGTTGGTTTCAGATTCGCTGATCGGTCCGAGCACTTCGACGAGTGCTGTATGGACCTGCTCGTAGGTGCCAGCCAATTCGCAAACTGGCCAATCCGATCCGAACATACATCTCTCGGGGCCAAACGCCTCGATCGCGACCTCGACGTATGGCTTCAAGTCCGCCGATTTCCAGTCCTTCCAATCCGCTTCTGTGATCATTCCTGATAATTTGCAGTACACGTTCGGATACCGTGCGGCGGCTTTGAAGTTATCGATCCAGTCGTCGGTCGCCTGGTCTTTGATTCGCGGCTTCGCCAAGTGATCGATCACCATCGGCAAGTTGGGCAGTTGCTCGGCGAGCGTTGCCGCATGCTTGAGGTGTTTCACGTAGAAGAGTAAGTCAAACGGAACGCCATTTTTCTCCAGCACCTTCAAACCGCGAGCTACATCCTCGCGGATAGCGAAGTCGTCATCGGGCTCGTCTTGCGTCACATGCCGAATGCCGACGAACTTAGGATGGTCTTTAAACTCGAGCAGTTGCTCTTCACATTGCTCGCTGGCCAGATCCACCCAACCGACGACACCGGCGATGAAATCATTCTGTTCTGCTAAGCCAAGCACCCAACGGGTCTCTTCGACATTGTGCCGCGTCTGGACGAAGATCGTGCGATCGACGCCAACCTGCTTCAGATGCGGCAGCAGATCTTCCGGTAGATAGTCTCGCCGAATCGCGATCAGCTCCGGATCGTCCAGCCACGCATAGTCGAACGGCTTGTTGAGTTGCCAATAGTGTTGATGCGAGTCGATAATCATGTTGCTGTTTTTTGGGAACCGCTGACGAACGCTGATTGACGCTAATGAAAGCGGTACAGGAATTAGCCGTTCCTCCTCAATCCATCCGCACACCGATCGCCAACAGAATATTCGCATAACGCTGCTGATCTGCGGTCTGCACCGTCAAAATGTGGTCCTCCGTGGCGACGGCGTCGTAGAACGCCCACTTCTCGATGGGCTTCAACTCCAGATCGAGCTTCGCCGCCTTCAACGTCTGGCGATATTCGGTCCACACGGGAGGATCTTCTGTCAACGCGTACGGACCTTCTGTCTCGTACATCATCGTGTTGATCTCTTCGATTGGTACCGCCGATAGGATTGCTTGCAGGACCTGATCGCAAGTCACCAGTCCGGGCATGAGATTCAGATGGACTAGTTCGGCTCGCGGGCCAAGCTTTGACGACGCCGGATAGTTGCCGTCCGCGATCAAGATCTTGCCGTGATGACCGGCAGCACCAAGGATCGCGTTGATTTCGGGGTGAATGAGTTGGTGTTTGAGCATGAGTTCCTCAAAGTAGCCATCACGCTCCGCGTGATGAAATGCGGACGTTGTATCGAGTTGACTTGTGAATTGAGCTGCTGAACAGTATCTATCCCTTGCTGAACGCCGCCTAACATCACGCGGAGCGTGATGGCTACATTCCTTCCCGCAACGCTTCCAGGTGGCGACTGAAGTGATCCGCCAAGACTTCGGTGTATGTGTCAGGGTGGGCTTCTAAGACAGAACGAACGGCGGGGCCGAATTCATCGTGAGTCAGCACCGACCCAAACGTGCAATGCAGAATCTGTCGTCCGCCTTCAGTGAAGCCTTTGCCCGCCGCAACGTCTTTCCAACGCTCCAAGTACTTCTGTTCGAGTTGGACTGGATCACCGAGTTCACTGCCAGGGAAGGTGTTGTCGAGTGTTGCGGCGACGTGGTACGTGGCCTTGTCGGTGTCGTAGCGAGACCGACCGAATTCGACGATGCGGCGGAGGAGCGGTTCATCATGTCGAGCAACCACTCGCAAAGCTTCCAGGTAGCTCGTGCCGGCTGTCTTTACATGGAAACGGCCTTTGGTGGCCCGCGCCAACGCCGGATACATCGAAATCTTGTCCGACCCCGAATGCAAGCTGAGCTTGTAGGGGCCGAGCATCTCGGCAATCGCGGCGTGGTCGTTGAGCGAAACTTCCAACGCGGCTACGTCGCCCTTGTAATCGACACCTTTCTCGAAGTTGCCAATGAAGCGCGGCGCGAGGCTGACCAGCTTCATGCCGCGGCTGACGCATTGGTCGGCGATGATGTAGTGTTCGGCAAGCGTCGTTGGTTGCTCAGTCTCGTCAACACTCAATTCGATCTCGTGATCGCGGCCGCTTGCTTCGTGCACGGAGCGGATGTGATCGGCTAACTGCATCGCGTGGTTGATCGCGGGCCCGTACTTCACGGCACAACGCATACAGGCTTCTTCGTCAAGCTCGACGGATGTATCCGTCGATAACGTGACCTCTTTGCCGAGATACTTGTCGAACCAATCGATCTGCTCGCGTACGGCGGCGAATTTGTCTCGCAGCGTCACTTCGTCGTAGCCGTCGGCGTGTTCATCAACATTGTCCGAGGGATCAATCGTAAAGAACGTAAAGCCAGCGGCTGCGGTAATATCGACGTCTTGAGGCGTTTTCAGATGGTCGGCATCGGCTCCCGTCTTGCGGGCCCATCCGGCTTGCTTCATCCCTTCGATGGCGTCGCGCATGACGCCTTCTGGGTTGCGGCTCGTGCGAGTCATCTCGCGTATCGACTGCTGCGGATAGATCGGCTCGATACCAGCTCCCGAACGCTTCATCGCTTCGACATGGCCCGGCGTCGCCAGACCGATGCGGTCTCCGAAGCCAAAGCTGGGGGCAAGGCCGAGTGTTACGCAAGTGGTGTCTGTCATCGTTGTTCGCGTCTTTCTGTGTGCCACTGGCTTGCCAGTGTTCATCCGATTAACCCACCCTCCCTCTGGGAGGGTCGCGAGGAACGAGCCGGGAGGGCCGACCGTATCTCGTGAGACTCCAGCAAGACCCTCCCCGGCCGCTACCGCGTCCGACCCTCCCAAAGGGAGGGTGATATCATGTTAACCCTGCAAATACTCATTGAACATCTTGATCGTCTGCACAGCCGCGGCATCGGGATCCGGCCAAGGAAACGCTTCGGCCGAGGCGTAGCGATCGTAGCCGATCTCTTTCAAGGCAGCGGCGATCGGTCCGTAATCCATGTGGCCGCAACCGGCGGGCCGGCGATTCGAATCGACGAAGTGAACATGTCCGATGTAGCCGGCTCCCGCGCGAATGGCGTCGGCGAGATCGACTTCTTCGATCTGCAGATGAAAGAGGTCGGCGAGCAGCTTGACATTGTCCATCGACAAGGATTTCATCAGCTCCACGCCATCGGCCACGGTACAAATCAGATTGGTCTCGTAACGATTCAGCGGTTCGTAGATGAGCGGTGTGCTGTACTTGGCGGCGTACTCGCCGAGTTGGTTCAACGCGTCTCGCAACAAGTTCAACGCTGCGTCTTTGCTCAGTTCGCCACCCCACTTGCCTTGCATCGAACCGATGATCGCTGGTGCACCGAATGGACCACCAAAGTCGATCATGCTCTGAACAAAGCCGATCGCTTTCGCTCGTTGGTCAGCATCCGTGCTAGTCAGGCTCAGCCCGTGCTTGACCATCCCAGCCCCCGTACCAACGGCGGCCAGATCTAACTTGTTGTCTTCCAGAAGCGACGCCAACTCGCTCGAATCGACAGCATCTGGTCCGGGAGCAAAGATCTCAACGGCGTTGTAACCCAACTCGGCGGCGCGCTTACAAGCTGCCGCGAGGTCATCCCAAAAAACAAACGGTCCGCTACGTGCTTCGTCAACGAGGCTGATAGTTACTGCTGATTTGATCATTTGTTTCCTCAGTACGAATACGGCAGTGTCCGCCTCGGCGAGGCAGACCTACAAAGTAGCTACCGAAGCGTGATGGCCACTAACTCACTTGAACAATCGCCTTGATCACACCTGACTCAGGTTTGGTGTATGTCTCGAATTCACCGATCATGTCATCGAAGTTCGTGCGATGCGTGATCCACGGCTTGGTATCGATCGTGCCGTCTTCGATCAAACCAATGATGCGCGCGAAGTCGCTGGGCAAAGCATTTCGCGATGCTTTGATCGTCATCTCCGGCTTGTGCATCGGCGGGTGCGGGAACGAGACGTTCTCCGTCGTGATCCCCACGAAGACCAGTGTCCCGGTCTGGGCGACGTAATTCAATGCGTTCGCCATCGAGTGATGATTGCCGGTGGCATCGGTGACAATGGCGTACTTGTCGCCGCTGGTGATGTCGATGATCTGCTCAAGCTCGCTGCCGTCGCCTCTGAAAACGACGGTGTGATCGACGCCGTAGGTTGCCTTGCAAAAGTCGAGCCGCGGCTCAACCATGTCCATCATCGTGATCTTCGCGCCGGTTAAACGTGTGAACTCCAGTGTCGCCAAGCCAATCGGCCCGGCTCCAATGATCATTACATGATCGCCTTTCTTTGGAGCGCCTCGATCCGTCGCGTGGCAGCCAATGCCGAGCGTTTCCACCAAGGCAAGTTGTTCGAAGGTCAGCTCTTCAGACTTGTGGAGTTTGTCAGCGCGAACGAGGAGTCGCTCACAAAGCCCTCCATCGATCATCACACCGATTGTCTTGGCGTCCGCACAACAGTTGACGTTTCCCTTGCGACAGGCATAGCATTCGCCACAGTTCAGATACGGCTCGACGCTGCAGTGGTCGCCGACGGTTACGTTCGTGACGTCTTCGCCGATCTCCAGCACTTCCACACCGAGTTCGTGCCCTGGGATTCGGGGATACTTGAAGAAAGGCATCTTACCGAGGTAGCCGCCATAGTCCGTGCCGCAAATCCCCATGCGATGCGTCCGCACGAGACATTGTCCCGGACCTGGCGAATTGGGTTCGGCGATGTCGATGTGTTCGAAGTGTTTGGGTTTTTCGAGGCGTATTGCTCGCATTGCGTGTTGTCTCCATCTTGTTTAACCCGTTGCCGCAGGCGAGGTTGGTTGCACGCCTCGCCTGCGGCAACGGGTTAAACGATGCTATGCTTGTCGTTATTCTCCGGGCGCCCTTCGATGTAGAACCAGTTGTGAATTGGCTTGAGGATCTCTTGAACTTCGGCAAGTAACGGTTCATCAATCGGTTCGCTGGCCCATGAGGCCCATTCGGCAATGCGCTGCGGGTTTGCGGAACCGGCCACGCAAGTCGCAAAGTCGGAGTTGGCGATCGAAAACTGCAACGCCAGCTTGGCGATGTCGCTTCCTGCCTGAGCACAATGCTCGGCGGCTTTCTTCGCGACTTCACGAACCTCAGGGGTCGCCTTGTGCCACGCCGGGAGTGGCGCATTCGTTAGCAATCTCGCCGAGAACGGTGCGGCGTTCATCAAGCCAACGCCTTTCTCGTTACAGATCGGCACCAACTCTAACGCCATGTCGTTCTGCAGCGTGTAGTGGTTGTAAGTCAGCACGACATCGATGTCGGCTCGCTCCAAGACGTACTTGAACATCTTCATCGGATAGCCGCTAACACCAACGTAGCGGACCTTGCCCTTCTCGATCTGCTTGCGGATCGCCGGGATTGTCTGTTCGACGATCTGAGACATCTCAACGTATTCGAGATCGTGGCAGAGGATGATGTCGAGGTAATCGACCTTCATCCGCTCCAGCGAAATATCAATGCTCTCTTCGACTCGGCGAGCGCTGAAATCAAAATGCTGTGGCGCGTAACGGCCTAGCTTCGTTCCAAGAAAATACTTATCGCGCGGGATCTCGGGCAGCACCTGCCCCAACATCACTTCGCTCATCCCCCGCCCGTAGTAAGGAGACGTATCGATGAAGTTCATTCCCGAATCGATCGCGACATGCACACTTCGCAACGCCTCTCCCAGGTCCACTCCACGGAACTCCGCCCCAAGCGAAGAGGCTCCGAACGATAGCGTGGTCAGGTCGAGGTCAGTTTTTCCGAGATGTCGAGTTTCCATAGGTGTTTCCGCGAAAGGCGGATCCGCCAGTGTATACGCGCCGTCGCTGCGCGCGAACGGCCCGACACTCAAGCCACAGGAGTACGCGGAGGCATGGTCGGACGTTTCGAAGATGCCAGCGTATCCCTCTCGCATTCACACGGATGCTTGGCTTCAATTCTGCGATGGTTTGAGAATCGATCCGGAAGCAACGTGTTGCGTTGGATGCGGAGTAGGCCGGCGATTACCTTCAACGATTCGGAGATGAGGGCGCTAACGCCGTCGGTGTCGATGAGATGGTGGGCGCGATGCGCTCACGGATGGTCTACAGCATAGAGTTCGTGGCACCAAAAAGTCGCTTGTTCGTGTACGCGCGAGCGGTTTCAAACGGTTTGGCCACGGGGACCGCCCGGAATTGCAACGGCTTGGACACTACGCTACGTTGGTGACGCGGTCTGTTTTGCCACCTCGGTTCCAGCTTGCACTTCGATGCCAACATCTCGCGGATTTGTCGCACTTAGATTCTTGGCCTGGGCCGTTTCATCGATCACTTATGGCCAGGACGAAGCCGACACCGGCGTACGGACGGTGTTGTCCATGCGGCCGATTCTGTTGGTGTTGCTGTTGGCGTTGCCGCTCGCAGCCAACAGCTCGGCGGTCGAGTTTGATGATCGCTTTGTCCA